>NZ_NGFN01000210.1 GCF_002148965.1 Streptomyces swartbergensis
GGCGGGAAGTGCGGTCATGGGCGGCTCCCGGGCGCGAAGGCGTACGGCAGGGACGTCCGACGAACGACGTACGACAATCCGCTGCAAAACGGAACGTATGGGATGCCGATCCGGGGTGCAACGACGTCGCCGCCGCGGAGTCGTGATGTGGCGCCCTGCTGTTCGAGCGGTGCCGGTACTGTTCGGCGAATGAGCTCGCTTAATCTCGACGACTTCACCGATCTGATCGAGCGTCCGGACGGCGGGGTGCGCCGCGACGCCGAGGCGCGCCGGGAGCGGCAGATCGTGCCGCCCGGGTCGCTGGGGCGCCTGGACGACCTGGGTGAGTGGCTGGCGGCGGCGCAGTCCGCCGTGCCGGTGCGGCCGATCGAACGGCCGCGGGTGGTGCTCTTCGCCGGTGACCACGGCGTCGCCGAGCTGGGCGTGTCGGCCCGGCCTGCGGGTGGCGCCGGGGAGTTGGTGCGGGAGGTGCTGGAGGGCGGCCGGCCCGTGTCGGTGCTGGCGCGGCGGCTGGGCGTGCCGGTGCGGATCGTCGACATGGCCCTGGACTGCGACCCGGAGGCCCTGCCCGAGGACGTCGTACGGCACCGGGTGCGGCGCGGCAGCGGGCGCATCGACGTCGAGGACGCGTTGACCCTTCAGGAGGCCGAGGCGGCGTTCCGGGCCGGGGTCGCGGTGGCCGACGAGGAGGCCGACTCCGGTACGGATCTGGTGGTGCTGGGCGATGTGAGCGTCGGCGGGACCACGGCGGCGGGCGTGCTGGTCGCGGCGCTGTGCGGGGTCGACGCGTCGGTCGTCACCGGCCGGGGCGGGCTGGCGATCGACGACCTGGCGTGGATGCGCAAGTGCGCGGCGATCCGCGACGCGCTGCGCCGGGCCAGGCCGGTGCTCGGGGACCAGTTGCAACTGCTGGCGACGGTGGGCGGGGCCGACCTCGCCGCGATGACGGGCTTCCTGCTGCAGAGCGCGGTGCGGAAGATGCCCGTGGTGCTCGACGGGGTCGTGACGGCGGCGTGCGCGCTGGTCGGGCAGCGGATCGCGTTCCGGGCGCCGGACTGGTGGCTGGCCGCGCACGACAGCGGCGAGCCCGGGCAGGCCAAGGCGCTGGACCGGATGGCCCTGGAACCGCTGCTGACCCAGGGCGTGACCGTCGGCGAGGGCGCGGGCGGTCTGCTCGCGCTCCCCCTGGTGCAGGCCGCGGCCGCGCTGGCGGCGGAGCTTCCCGAGAAGCCGAAGGAGTCCGAGGAGCCGGAGACCTCCGAGGCGTCCGAGGCAGCTCAGGCCTCCGAGGCAGCTGAGGCCACCGGGGTTCCCACCGAGCAGTAGCGATCCCGGAGATCCAGGTCACGCACACCTGGCTCAACTTCGTCCCGTTCCGGTCGGTCTTCGCGTGTGGTGTCGGTTTCACTGAGCCACGGACACCGCGCACCCGCTGACGTACCGAGATCCGGACGAGGACGACCCGATGACCACGCTCGCCCGCTGGGCCCGCGCCGAATGGGGGCCGCTGTACGCGGCCGTGCGCGGGCCGCTGCGGGAGCGGCGGCTGCGGGCCGTGCCGATGGCGGTCGCGGCCGTGTGCCTCACGGCCGTGCTGCACTTCGCGCACAGCCAGCCGTGGGGCTACCGGTTCGTGCAGGACATCGGGGCGGTACGGGCCGAGGATCCGCTGTGGCTCGCGCTCCTGCGGACGCCGCTGTCGCTGTTCGTGCCCGCGCTGGACCTGCCGGTGTGGGGCGCGCTGGTGCAGATCCTGCTGGTGTTCGGCCTCGCGGAGCTCTGCCTGGGCCGGCGACGGACGCTGCTCGTGGCGTACCTCGCGACGCTCGCGGGCACGCTGTACGCCCGCCTGGGCGTCTGGCTGGGCCCGGACGTCCCGCTGGGCCTGCCCGCCGCGGACGCGCGGGTCGTGGACACCGGCCCGTCGGCGGCGGTGGTGGGGCTGGCCGTCTGTCTGGGATGGCGCTACCGCGCTTACCTCACGGCCGGGGCGGTGATCGTGGCGATGGCGGCCGAGGTCGCCCTGAAGGAGAACCTGGCGGGCAAGGAGCATCTGGCGGCGATCGCGGCCGTGCTGGTGGTGTGTGCGGCGGGCGCGGTGCGTCAGCGGTGTTCGAGGGACCGGGCCGGCTCGGGGTCGGGCGCGCCGCCGATCCAGTCCTGGAACGCGCGCCGGGGGCCCAGCCAGCGGCGGTCGTGGTGGTAGGCCCGCAGGGTGGACTTGGCGCGGGCGCGGGGGCGGCGCCGGTAGAAGCGCTTGGCCCAGGAGGAGCCGGGGCGGGCCAGCCGTACGGCACCGATCAGGGCGATGACGGGGACGATCACGCCGAAGACCGCGAGGCGGGTCTTGCCCTTGAACAGGGCGATGAGGGCGAACGCGAAGTTCACGACGACGTTCACGATCACGGTGGCGCGGTTCTGTTCCTGGTCGTCCGAGAGGTTGTCGACGCCCAGGGGCGAGAAGCCGATCAGGAGCAGTCCGACGAGGGATGCGGTGAGGACGACCATCTCGACGCTCTTGCGGCCGGCCTCGGTCCAGTAGACGTCGGCCAGGTGCAGGACCAGGGCGAACTCGTCGAGGACGAGGCCCGCGCCGATGCCGAAGATCACCGCGGCCAGCGCCGAACCGAAGCCGTGCTGCCCTCCGGCGACCGCGCCGAAGCCGCCGATGATCGTCAGGATGACCCCGGGGACCACGTGGTGGACGTGGATGCCGCCGCTGCCGCTGACGTTGCGGAAGGGGCCCTTGCCCGCCCGGATGAGGCGGGTGATGACCCGGGTGATCAAGAAGGTCAGCACGAAGGAGACGAGAGCGAGGAGCAGTGGCAGCTTGCCGGGTTCGATGATGTTTCGCTCCAGCCATCCCATATATGAACTTTATCCTCGGCCGCCGCATCCGCTCTTCTGACCGGCCGGTAGCCTGCGCCGGTGCCCAGAACCTCGCCCCTCGACGGTCTCCGCTTCGCCTTCGGCACCCTCACGGTGTTGCCGGTCCGCGTGACCCGGTGGGACCGGGAGGCCGCGCGCGGCGGCATGCTGTGCGCTCCGCTGGCCGGGCTCGCGGTCGGTGCGGCCGCCGCCGCCGTCGGGCTGGTGCTGCTGTTCCTCGGTGCGGGCGGGCCGCTCGCCGCCGTGGCCACCGTCGCCGTCCCCGCCGCCCTGACCCGGGGTCTGCACCTCGACGGGCTCGCGGACACCGCCGACGGGCTGGGCAGCGGGAAGCCCGCCGAGGACGCCCTGCGGATCATGAAGCAGTCGGACATCGGGCCGTTCGGGGTCATCACCCTCGTCCTCGCCCTGCTCGCCCAGGTCGCCGCACTCGCCCAGGCCTACGACGCCTCCTGGGCCCGGGGCGCGTGCGCCGCCGTCGTCTCCGCGACGGTCGCCCGGCTGGCCCTGACCCTCGCGGCCCGGGCCGGGGTGCCGGCGGCGCGGCCGGAGGGGCTGGGGGCGGCGGTCGCGGGTGTGGTGCCGGTCCGCGGGGCGCTGCTCGCCGGCGTCGCCGTCGCGGGCGTGGCGGTGGCGGTCGCCGCTGTCTTCGGGCCGTACGACGTCGCCCGTACCGCGCTCGCGGTCCTGCTCTCCCTGGCCGCCGCCGAAGCGCTCCTGCGGCACTGCACGCGCCGCTTCGGCGGGATCACCGGGGACGTGTTCGGCGGCCTCGCCGAGACGGCGGCGACCACGGCGCTGGTCGTTCTGTCACTGGGCTGAAACGATCTCCTCGTTCCCCTCCTGCCCGGGCCGCCCAGCCGCTAGCTTCCTGCCTCGAACACACGAGTGATCGGGGGATGTTCATGCCGAAGCTGCGCCGTGCCGTGGCCTGGTCCGTCGACTTCGCGCTGGTGGTGACGCTGGCCTCGGCGCTCGCCGTGCTCACCTTCCACCGGGTCTCCGCCCTCGTCACCGACGTGCCCGAGCTCGCCACCCGCAGCGGACTCGAACTGCTGATGTCGCGCGGCGACGTGCTCGACGCCTCCCAGGACCTGGGGCTGAGGCTGTGGGACAAGTCGGTGCTGTACGTCGAGCAGGCCTTCGGGCTGCTGGTCCTGACCGTGTTCCTCTACCAGTGGGCGTGTCTGGCCCTGGCCGGGCGGACCATCGGCAAGGGCCTGGCCGGGCTGAAGGTCACGCCGCGGCTGCCGCGCCGGGCGGCGCTGCGGGCCGCCGTCACCACCGCCGCGGACGTGGCCGTGTACGCGGTGGCCTGTGTGCTGCTGGTCGAGGGTCAGGTCGTGCTGTCGGTGCTGGTGTGGGCGGTCGCGGTGGTGCTGTTCCTGCTGAACGCGCTGCCGGTCCTCTCCCCCGGCCGCCGGTCCCTCGCCGACCGGGTAGCGGGCACGGAGGTCACCGGGCTCGGGCTCAGCACTCCTGTCGCCATGCCCCTAGTTCGTGCTTCTTGAGCAGTGAACTCAGGCGCAGGCGGCGGGACTCGGCGCAGAAGCGGCCGGTGGGCACCTCGTACTCGACGTGGAAGACGGCCTTGCCCGCCTCGACGAACGGCTTCAGCGCCCCGCACTCGTCGTACTGGGCGCACTGTTCGTTGACCGCGAAGTCGAAGTCCCCGACCAGTTCCGGGATCTGGTCCAGGTCGTTCTTCAGGCCGACGGCCAGGCCCCGGTCGTGGGCCAGGCGGGCGATGAGGCGGTTGTAGCGGAGCTGGTCGGCGGCGGTCAGCGGGAAGCCCGTGTCGTTGCGGTAGCCGTCCATGTTGTCGGGCTCCACCGCGTCGAAGCCCTTGTCGCGGCACATGTCCATGCGGGCGGCCATGAGCGGCTCCAGGACGTCAGTGCGGCGGATGTCGAGCCAGCGTTCGCCCTCCCAGCCGTTGCCCCGGCCGAGGACCGGCTTCGGGAACTTCTCCGCGTCCGGTCGAAAGTCCTCCCAGGCGCCGGTTGACAGGTAGCAGATGACCTTGCGGCCCTCGCGGTGCAGCCGGGCGACGGTGGCCTCGGAGTGGTCGAAGCCGTCGATGTCGTAGACCGGCACGTCGACGGAGGTGTCCAGACGGCCGCTGAGCTGCCACTGCCAGGCCGTGCCGGGGCGGGGCTGCCAGCGGGGGCCGGGCTTGTCGTCGGGGCCCTGGGTGCAGCCCGCGAGCAGCAGGACGAGCAGGGCGGCGAGCAGGGGGCGTCTCACGGGGCGTTCTCCGGGTTGTGCAGGGTGTACGGCAGTGTGCCCCAAGGATGATCTCCGGTGCCGGGCACCGCGCAGTGCACCGCCGCGCCCCGCTCCCGCGCCAGGCCCTCGGGGTCGGCGCCGGGCGGCACGCCGTACACCAGGTGGCACAGCCGCACCCCGCCGCCGCCCGGCCAGGGCTGGGGAGGCAGGGCGCGGTAGGAGGCCCAGGTGCCCTCGAAGGTGACGAGGACGTCGGCGATGCGGGCGTAGCAGGGGTGCGGTGCCGTGCCGTGGTTGAGGACGAGGGTGCCGCAGCCGACGCCCCAGGCGGCCACCGCGAGCCTCTGGTAGTGCTCGAACTGCTCGGGCCCGGAGGGGACCTGGTCGAGGAAGGCGCCGTCGGTGCCGTACCAGTCGCGGTGGCGGGTGAGGTCGCTGACGACGTCGGTGGCGGCGCGGCGGCCGTAGTCGGTGTCGGTGTAGCCCAGCACCCGGACGCCCGCCGCCTTCAGCCGGCCGGCGACCTCGGCGAAGGCCGCGTCGGGGCGGTCGCCGGGGCCGCTGGCCGGGTTGAGGACGACCCCGTAGAGGCGGGGCGCGGCCGCCACGATCGCCTCCCATTCGGCGGGGCGGGCGGACGGGTGCTCGTAGTACGGGACCAGGAGAGTGCTCATCGGTGGGCGGTTGCCCTCCCCAGCAGCGCGCACACCAGGACGGCCTGGACGACGGCCGCCGTGCCGTACACGGCCAGGCCCGCTGTGTGCGGGTCGCCGGTGCGGGTGGCGATGAGCAGGGTCTGGACGAGGGCCGCGGCGCAGCACACCGCCGTCGCGCCGGTCACCGCGCCGAACGACTGGAGCAGCAGGCCCGTCCACAGGACCACGCCCAGCAGGAGCAGCCCGGCCAGCCGGACGCCGCCCGGGACCGGGGAGTGCGGCCACAGGAGGGAGGCGGTGAGGCTCAGCGCGAGCAGCGCGGCGAGATAGCCGGCCAGGCACTGGGCGACCGTCGAGGCCGTGGTGCGCCAGAAGTCCCGGGCCGTGCTGCTGGAGCGCAGTCCGGCGAGGCTGTCGCTGCGGAAGCGGTACAGCAGCCACTCGGCGGGGCCCATGCTGAGAGTGAGCGCCACTGCGGCGGGCGCGGCGACCGCACTGTCCGTCTCTCCGGCGAGAACGTCGCCGAGCGCCGCGTACAGCACGAGGACGCCGGTCCCGAGCCCGAACAGGGCGTACGGCAGGGAGCCCGTGAGGCGGGGTCCGGCGGGGCGCCGGTGCGCGGGGGCGGCGCCGAACCCGCCGAAGGGCAGCAGGGCGACGGGACCGGCGGTCCAGCCGCCCTCGCCCGGTTCCTTGAGGGCGGGTGCCACTTCACGGACGGCGAGGGCCGCGACCGCCGCGAGGGAACCCAGCAGGAGGGCCAGGCTCGCGGCCTCGGGCAGCGGGTCGACCAGGGACAGGACCGCGCCCATCGCCATCGGCGCGAGCGCGGCCAGCAGGAACCGTTCGCGGCCCATCACCAGCAGCACGGTCGCCGCCGCCAGATAGCAGGACTGCCCGGCGGCGAAGGCGACCACGGCCGGGGCGGCACCGCCCGCGAACACCAGGGCGACCAGCGAGCCGAGCAGCGCGCCGGCCGGGGCGCCGAGCAGCAGGGCGCGCCGGGCGGCCATCCGGTCGCCCAGCCCCAGCCAGGCGTACGCCCGGTGGGCAAGGCCCTGGTTCCACGTCCAGCCGCACAGGGCGCCGGCCAGGAGCGGGACCGTGCCCGCCGGGAGGCCGAAGTCGCCGGGGCCCGTGAACAGGGGCGCGCCGAGGACGTAGGCGAGGCCGGGCAGGGCGAAGACGACACCGCGCAGCAGGCAGCCGAGCAGGCCGATCCGCCAGGGGTCGTGGAGGGGGCCGTCGGGCTCGGGGTAGCGGCGCTCGACGCGTTCGTAGAGGGTCTCGGCGAGCGCGAAGGAGTTCTTCACGCCGTAGCGTTCGCGTATCTGGTCGTCGGAGAGGCCGTCGGACTCCAGAAGCGCGGCTATCTCGTCCGGGTGGACGGCCGCGGCTATGAAGTCCTCCAGGCGGTCGGCGAGTTCGTCGACCGGGTCGGGCTGGGCCCAGCTCGGAGTGCGCTGCCGGGGGATACCCGGGAGGGTGTCCGGACGGGAGCCCGGGGGCAGCCAGACGCTTCCGCTCACCAGCCCGCTCCGTCCGTCGCGACGGCCGCGTACCAGGGGTCGCGCAGTTCCAGGGTCCAGTCGGCGACGGTCTCCAGCGTCGGCTCGTACACCTCGTCCTCGCCCGCGAGTTCCTTGTAGATGGTGCGGAAGGCGTCCACCGAGCGGCGCAGCGTGAACCGGTCGATGACGCGCTGGCGCGACAACCGGCCGAGTTCCAGGCGCCGTTCGTCGTCCTTGAGCAGGGTCAGCGCGGCGGCGGCCATCTTCTCCGGCTCGCGCGGCGGCACGACCAGACCGGTGTCGCCGACGGCCTCGCGCACTCCCCCGACGTCCGTCGACACCGTCGTACGGCCGCACGACATGGCCTCGATGATGGAGAACGGGAAGCCCTCGGAGATCGACGACAGCATGACGAGGTGCCCGGCCGCGTACGCGCGCCAGACCTCGGTGATGCGGCCCTCGAAGGTCAGGCCGTCGGTGACGCCCAGTTCGGCGGCGAGCTTCTCCAGGCGGGTGCGGTAGGCCTCGCCGCCGGGCGGGACGGGGCCGAAGAGCCTCAGCCGGGTCGCCGGGATCTCGGCGCGCACCATCGCGTAGGCGCGGATCAGGGTCTCCAGGTCCTTGATGGGGTCGATCCGGCCGCACCAGGACAGGGTGGGGACCTCGGGCTCGGGGCCTGCGTGCGGGAAGGCGGCCGGGTCGACGCCGTTGTAGACGGTGCGGATCTTGTCGGCGTCGGCGCCGCCGCGTTCCTCCCAGCGGCGGTTGTACTGGTTGCACGGCGTGATCAGATCGGCGGCCCGGTAGCCGTAGGAGTTCAGCTCGCGGTAGAAGCCCAGCATGAAGGCCTTCACGGGCCAGCGCTGGGTGTCGCTGCGGTAGCCGAGGTAGCGCTCGCGCAGGTAGATGCCGTGCTCGGTGAGCAGGAAGGGCACGCCGTCCAGGTGGCGGGCGGCGAGCGCGGGCAGGGTGGCGAGGCCGCTGCTGACGGCGTGCGCGACGGACTCCTCGGGGATGCGGACGCCGAGCGGGCGCAGGGCGTGTTCGAGCAGGTCGGTCGCGGTCAGCGCGTCGTGCACGGTGGGGCGGGCGGCGGCCGTCGGCAGATGCGGCATCGTCCATATCCACATCAGCGACCGCAGCGCCGACTCGGTGCGCAGGGCCGCCGACAGGCGTCCGTCCCGGGCGAGTTCGGCCAGCTCGTTCAGGGACTCGCCGAAGTCGGCGTGCGAGCCGGGGTCGAGGAAGGAGAGCAGGAAACGCTCGTAGGTCTCGGTGAAGCGGCGGCGGGACCTGCCGTACGGGGGCCTTCTGCGGCCCGGGCGCGGGCCCCAGGTGGGGACCGAGGTGTGCGCGTAGACGTTGGGCGGCAGCTCCCAGGTGACGGGTTCGCGGCCGCTGCCGGTGAGCGAGACGATGTGGAAGTCGACCTCGGGCATGCCCTTGACGAGCTGGTCGCACCAGGTGCTGACGCCGCCGTGGACGTGCGGGTAGGTGCCTTCGGTGAGCATGGTGACATGACGGCCTGTTCGCCTCATGTGTGTTTCCCCCTGTGGTGCGGATGGTGTGCGGGGAACTGCTGCCCGGGTGCCGAGTGCGGGCCCGTGTGGGCTGGTCGCGCAGTTCCCCGCGCCCCTAAAGGCTCTGGGGCAACTTCAGTGTCAGAGCCGACTGGAGTGCTGCCGGGGTCGTCCAGGCCGAGCGGGCTCCCGCGTACGGGGTGCCGAACGGGGTCGTGCCCAGCAGGAGTTCCTTCTTCGTTCCCTCCGGCGCGGTCACCGGGATCTGCGTTCCGGACGGGGCGGTGACCGTGACCGTGCCGCCGATCCGGTACGCCGTCACGCGGTTGTTCGCCAGGGCCGTCTGCCAGGCGGCGCGGCGCTGCACCTCCGTGCCGATGGCGCTGTGCCGGGGGTTCTCCAGCGGGGTGTTGTCGGCGAACAGGGCCCGGTAGTCGTCGAGCACCTTCTCCATGACCGGGTAGAGCAGCCGGTCCTCGGCCAGGTTGGACTGGTGCGCGTAGTGCGGCCGCGGGTCGCCGGCGAGGACGTGTCCGAGGGCGGTGCGGGCCTCCTGCGGGACGATGTGCTCGGCGTAGCCGGTGGTGGGGTCGAGCGGCTCGTCGAGGCAGGTCGAGGTGGGGTTGTCCTCGCAGACGCCGCTGCCGCCGTCGGCCCGCGAGGTGTAGACCCAGTTGTACTCGTCGGCCATCTCGGCCGCCGTGCCCACGTTGTAGTACACGTTCATCGGGTGGCGCGGGACGGTCAGGGCGTTGCCGATCGCCCGCTGCTCGGGCTCGCGGGAGTTGTCCGAGGCGATCCACTTGACGCCGGTGTCGGCGAGGGCGCCGGCCAGGTTGGGGTTGTCGTCGGGCTGCTGGGGCAGCGTCTTCAGGCCCGAGTGCTCACCGGTGACCAGTTCCGTGCGGTCGACGGGGAGGCCCTTGTTCACGGCCCAGTTGTGGTTGTCGCGGATCTGCGCGGCGATCTCGGCGCGGCTCATGTACTTGGTCGAGCCGTCGGCGTTCTTCGCGCAGCTCCACGGCACGGTGGAGGTGTCCTGCACGCAGCCGAGGAAGGGGTGCGTGTAGGTGTGGTTGACCCAGCGGTACTGCGCCTTGTCGGCGAGCAGCCGGTCGGTCAGGGCGTCGGTGCCGCCGTGCTGGGTCTTCCACTCCTCGCCCGAGCCGGCGTTGTAGACCATGTCCATGGTGAAGCCGTGCTCGCGCTGCCACTGGGCGGCGTGGGCGGCGTCGTCCGCGGTCATGCGGATCGGCGTGGTGCCCTCGCCGTCGCCGCCCGCGCAGTCGAAGTCGCCCGGGGTGCAGTCGCGTTCGGTGTCCCAGCGGCTGTCCGGGGCGAACACGTCGTCGATGTGCACGGCGAAGGAGTTGCGGGTCCGGCCCAGGTGCACGCCCTGGGTGAGCCACTCGACGATGCCCCGGGCCAGCAGCCGGAACTGCTGCTGGTTGCCGTTGTAGGCGAAGGTCACGACGAGTTCGCGGCGGCCGTCGTGGGCGTACTCGCCGACGAGGCTGCCGCGGCCGGTGCCGCCGGGCACGGGGAGGTCGACGTAGCTGGTGAAGCCGGCGCGGGGCCGGGCCACGTAGCCGTAACTCTCCTGTATGGAGGCGGAGTTGTCCTCGAACCGGAACGCGCCGTCGAGGTAGCCGAACCAGCCCGCCTTCCCGGCCGCCGTGACGGATGCCTCGCGCCCGTCAAGGGTGCCCGCCCAGCCGCCCTCGCTGGTGTAGTCGAGGCCGACCTCCGGGTGCGCCCAGGTGTAGGCGTCGACCTGCGGGATGCCGTACGTCCGCTCGTAGGTCTCCAGGGCGGTCTGCTCGGCGGAGCCCGCGCCGAACGGGGACTCGTTCGGCAGGACGACGCCCTGGTACTTGGCGCGCGGGCGGCCGTTCACCGTGTCGCTCAGGAACGACTCGGTGATCTTCGGGCGGTCCGCGTCGTTCAGGTCGACGGTCGTGTACGGGACGCCCGTGCTCTTCAGCTGGGCGGTGACGGCCCGGACGGGGCTGTCGCCGTTGTCCACCACCAGCACCTTCAGATCGATGCGGGGTTCCTCCGCGGCCGCCGCCCCCGGCGCCACCGCCCCGGCCGTGATGATGCCCGCCGCCGTCACCGCGGCGGCCGTGTTTCTCCATCTGCGCGCACGCTGCGCCATGGTTCCTCCCCCAGAAGATCCCAGAGATCCCCTTGCGGTCGAACAGAGGAGGATCCGTGGAAATCATGCAAAGCGGCGAGCAGGGCGCTCACCGGATCCCGACGAGTGTGACTCAGTTCACCGACATAGAGGATCAAGAAATGGCCACTACGCCACCGTCAGGTGAACGCCCGCAGGAATGAGCGAACACGGCCACGCGCGTAGTCTCGTCGTCGAGTGTTCGCCGCACCGGGGAAGGCCCCGTGATATCCGGACCCTGAGGTCGCAATAGGGTCGGCTGTCGGGCCCGGTCGACCCACACCGTTCGACCACAGCAACTTCACATCGGAAGCGAGATTTCACCACCGTGACTGCTCTCACTCTCAGCACCGCCGCGGCGCCCGGTCTGCGGGCCGACGCCATCGTGATCGGTGTCGCCAAGGGTGCCAAGGGGCCGGTCGTCGCACCGGGCGCCGAGGCCGTGGACAAGGCGTACGACGGCAGGCTCGCCGGCGTTCTGGAGACCCTCGGCGCCTCCGGTGCCGAGGGCGAGGTGACGAAGCTGCCGGCGCCGTCCGGCTTCAAGGCACCGCTCGTGCTGGCGGTGGGCCTGGGCCCGGTGCCCGAGAAGGACGCCGACTACGACTCCGAGGTCCTGCGCAAGGCCGCCGGCGTCGCCGCCCGCTCGCTGACCGGGTCCAAGAAGGCGGCCTTCGCCCTGCCCCTGGCGGACGCCGCCGACGCCGCCGCGATCGGGGAGGGCGCGCTGCTCGGCGCGTACTCCTTCGACGCCTACAAGGACAACGGCAAGGACCCCAAGGCGAAGAACGGCAAGGCCCCCCTCGCCGAGGTCGCCCTGCTCGGCGGCAAGCCCCGCGAGAGGGCGTACAAGGCCGCCGTCGAGCGTGCCGTCGCCGTGTCCGAGGAGCTCAACCGCGCCCGCGACCTGGTCAACACCCCGCCGAACGACCTGAACCCCGAGTCGTTCGCCGCGATCGCCCAGGCCGCGGCCAAGGAGCACGGCATCAAGGTGCAGGTGCTCGACGTGAAGGCCCTGGAGAAGGGAGGCTACGGYGGCATCCTCGGCGTCGGGGCGGGCTCGGCGGCCGGTCCGCGCCTGGTGAAGCTGTCGTACACCTCCTCCAAGGCGAAGAAGCACCTCGCCTTCGTCGGCAAGGGCATCACGTACGACTCGGGCGGCATCTCGCTGAAGCCGGCCGGTCACAACGAGACGATGAAGTGCGACATGAGCGGCGCGGCCGCCGTGTTCGCCGCGGTCGTCGCCGCCGCACGCCTCGGCCTGGAGGTCAACGTCACCGGCTGGCTGGCCCTGGCCGAGAACATGCCCTCCGGTTCCGCGACCCGTCCGGGTGACGTGCTGCGGATGTACAGCGGCAAGACGGTGGAGGTGCTCAACACCGACGCGGAGGGCCGGCTGGTGCTGGCCGACGCCCTGTGGGCGGCGTCCCAGGAGAAGCCGGACGCGATCGTGGACGTCGCGACGCTGACCGGGGCGATGGTGCTGGCGCTGGGGAACCGGACGTTCGGGATCATGGGYAACGACGACGCCTTCCGTACGGCGCTGTACGAGGCGGCGCAGGAGGTCGGGGAGCCGGCGTGGCCGATGCCGATGCCGGAGCACCTGCGCAAGGGGATGGACTCGCCCACGGCCGACATCGCGAACATGGGTGAGCGGATGGGCGGCGGACTGGTCGCCGGGCTGTTCCTGCGCGAGTTCGTGGGCGAGGGCATCACCTGGGCGCACCTCGACATCGCCGGGCCGGCCTTCAATGAGGGCGGCCCGTTCGGGTACACGCCGAAGGGCGGCACGGGCAGTGGCGTGCGGACGCTGGTGCGGCTCGCCGAGCTGACGGCCGCGGGTGATCTGGGCTGAGTTCCGCCTGAGAGCCAGGTCTCGCCGGTTGTGTGGCGAGTGCGGGGGCGTGGGGGCTGTTCGCGCAGTTCCCCGCGCCCCTGAACGGGGCGCTGCCCTTCAGGGGGCGTCTCTCATTTGAACGTGGGGCGTCTCACACAGCAGCCCGGCGTCTCCTTCTGTGCTGACAAGTGCGAAGATGGGGCTCGGCAGGACAGGGCCCCACCGAAGGGCCGAAGAACGAGCGGCCGGACACCAGCCGCCTGCCGGTCAGTGAAGACCGGCGTACGGCGCACATGCATGGAGGACGTGACGTGGCGAACGACGCCAGCACCGTTTTCGACCTAGTGATCCTCGGCGGTGGCAGCGGTGGTTACGCCGCGGCCCTGCGCGGGGCGCAGCTGGGCCTGGACGTCGCCCTGATCGAGAAGGACAAGGTCGGCGGCACCTGCCTGCACCGAGGATGCATCCCCACCAAGGCCCTGCTGCACGCGGGCGAGATCGCCGACCAGGCCCGCGAGAGCGAGCAGTTCGGTGTGAAGGCCACCCTCGAGGGCATCGACATCGCCGGCGTCCACAAGTACAAGGACGGCGTGGTCGCCGGCCTCTACAAGGGGCTCCAGGGGCTCGTCGCCTCCCGCAAGGTGACCTACATCGAGGGTGAGGGACGACTGTCCTCCCCGACCTCCGTCGACGTGAACGGCCGGCGCGTCCAGGGCCGTCACGTGCTCCTCGCGACCGGCTCCGTGCCGAAGTCGCTGCCGGGTCTGGACATCGACGGCGACCGGATCATCTCCTCGGACCACGCCCTCGTCCTGGACCGCGTGCCGAAGTCCGCGATCATCCTCGGCGGCGGTGTCATCGGCGTCGAGTTCGCCTCCGCGTGGAAGTCCTTCGGCACCGACGTCACCATCGTCGAGGGCCTGAAGCACCTCGTCCCGGTCGAGGACGAGAACTCCTCCAAGCTTCTCGAGCGCGCGTTCCGCAAGCGCGGCATCAAGTTCAACCTGGGCACCTTCTTCGAGAAGGCCGAGTACACCCAGGACGGTGTCAAGGTCACCCTCGCCGACGGCAAGGAGTTCGAGGCCGAGATCCTGCTCGTCGCCATCGGCCGCGGCCCGGTCTCCCAGGGCCTGGGCTACGAGGAGGCCGGCGTCGCCATGGACCGCGGCTACGTCCTGGTCGACGAGTACATGCGCACCAACGTCCCGACCATCTCCGCCGTCGGCGACCTCGTCCCGACCCTCCAGCTCGCGCACGTCGGCTTCGCCGAGGGCATCCTGGTGGCCGAGCGCCTGGCCGGTCTGAAGACCGTTCCGATCGACTACGACGGTGTCCCGCGGGTGACGTACTGCCACCCGGAGGTCGCCTCCGTCGGTATCACCGAGGCCAAGGCCAAGGAGATCTACGGCGCGGACAAGGTTGTCGCTCTGAAGTACAACCTCGCGGGCAACGGCAGGAGCAAGATCCTGGGCACCACGGGCGAGATCAAGCTCGTCCAGGTCAAGGACGGTGCCGTGGTCGGCGTCCACATGGTCGGCGACCGCATGGGCGAGCAGGTCGGCGAAGCCCAGCTGATCTACAACTGGGAGGCGCTGCCGGCCGAGGTCGCGCAGCTCATCCACGCGCACCCGACGCAGAGCGAGGCGCTCGGCGAGGCCCACCTGGCCCTGGCCGGCAAGCCCCTCCACTCGCACGACTGATCCCTCGGTCGACGAAGCGACGACACAGACTTCCGCACTTTCCGTAAGGAGCAACCGAAACCATGGCGGTTTCCGTAACCCTTCCGGCGCTCGGAGAGAGCGTCACCGAGGGCACTGTCACTCGCTGGCTGAAGGCCGAGGGTGAGCGCGTCGAGGCCGACGAGCCGCTGCTCGAGGTGTCGACCGACAAGGTCGACACCGAGATCCCCTCGCCCGCAGCCGGTGTCCTGGCGTCCATCAAGGTCGCCGAGGACGAGACCGTTGAGGTCGGCGCCGAGCTGGCCGTCATCGACGACGGCACGGGCGCGCCCCCCGGTGCAAGCACCGGCTCCACTGGAGCGGCTGCCGCCGCGCCCGCTGCTGCGGCCCCGGCCGCCGAGCAGGTCGCCGAGCCCGCTCCCGAGCCGGCCGCGGCCGCCCCGTCCACCGAGCAGGCCGCCCCGGCGCCCGCTCCCACCGCCGACGCCGCCGCCGGTGGCGGCTCCGCCGAGGGCACGGACGTGGTCCTGCCCGCGCTCGGCGAGTCCGTCACCGAGGGCACGGTCACCCGCTGGCTGAAGTCGGTCGGTGACAGCGTCGAGGCCGACGAGCCGCTGCTCGAGGTCTCCACCGACAAGGTCGACACCGAGATCCCGGCGCCCGCCTCCGGCACGCTGCTGGAGATCGTGGTCGGCGAGGACGAGACCGCCGAGGTCGGCGCCAAGCTCGCCGTCATCGGCGAGGCG
>NZ_NGFN01000211.1 GCF_002148965.1 Streptomyces swartbergensis
GTGGGGAACAGTGGGGCGGTCCGCGGGCCGCTCCTCCCGGTCGGCCGGGTTCTCCGCTAGGGCGTCGCTCTCAAAGGGGTCTTCTGCGAAGGGGGCGTCGTCGAACTGGGCGTCTTCGAAAGGGGCGTCTTCGAAGGGGTCCGGTTCGTCGTACGGAGGCTCGTCGTCCTCGGGGGGCGGCGGCCATTCCGGGTCGTCGGCCCCGTCCGGGTCGTGCACGGCCGCGGGGTGCCCGTCCTCGTGGGACGCGAGGTCCTCCAGGTGGGCCAGGACGGTCGCGGCGGCCGCGCGGCGCCGGGCCAGGGCCGTCTCGTCCAGGGGCAGGGGCCACACCTGGTCGGCGGTGGCCTGGTGCAGGGCCGGGTTCTCCGCGTCCTCGGCGGGTTCGTCGGCCCAGGCCTCGATCTCGCCGTACCCGGCCGTGCAGTGGTCGTGGAGGGCCTGGAGGAAGGCGGACGGTCCGCGGCGCTTCTTCTGGGTGGGTCCCCACCAGTGGCCGGAGCCCAGGAGCAGGGAGCGGGGGCGGGTGAAGGTGACGTAGCCGAGGCGGAGTTCCTCGGTGTGCTGGTGGTCCTTCATGGCCTCGTGGAAGGCCTTCAGGCCCCTGGCGTCCCAGGACTCCACATCGGGCAGGGTGTCGGCGTCGCCGCGCAGCCGGTGCGGCAGGACCTTGCCCTGGGAGGTCCACTTCTCGCGGCCCTGGCCGCTGGGGAAGGTGCCGGTGACCAGTCCCGGGACGACCACGACGTCCCACTCCAGGCCCTTGGACTTGTGGGCGGTGAGCACCTTGACGGTGTTCTCGCCGCCGGGGAGGGCGTTGTCGAGGCCCTTCTCGTACTGGGCGGCGGTGCGCAGGAAGCCGAGGAAGGCGAGCAGGGTGGCCTCGTTGTCACCGGCGGCGAAGGAGGCGGCGACGTCGAGGAAGTTGGAGAGGGTCTCGCGGCGGCGCGCGGCCAGGGCGTGCGGGGACGCCGACAGCTCGACCTCCAGGCCGGTGACGGCGAGGACGCGGTGCAGGACGTCCATCAGCGGGTCGGCCAGGGAGCGGCGCAGCTCGCGCAGCTCGGTGGCCAGGCGGGCGAAGCGCACACGCGCGTCGGGCGAGAAGGGCAGTCCGTCGTCGTCCCCGTGGCCGTCCAGCGGCGTCTCCAGGAACGTGTCGAGGGCGTCCGCGAGCGAGATCACCTCGGAGGGGTCGATCCCCTCGACGGCCTCGGCCAGCCGGCGGTCCGGGTCGTCGTCGCCCTCCACGCGCGCGTGGGACACCAGGAGCCGGGCGCGCCGCCCCAGCAGGGCGAGGTCGCGGGGGCCGATGCGCCAGCGCGGTCCGGTCAGCAGGCGTACCAGGGAGGCGTTGGCGCCAGGGTCCTGGAGGACCTCGCAGACGGCGACGAGGTCGGCGATCTCGGGCAGGTGCAGCAGCCCGGACAGCCCGACCACCTCGACCGGGATGTCCCGGGCCACCAGGGCGCCCTGGATCTCGGCGAAGTCGGTCGCCGTGCGGCACAGCACGGCGATCTCGCCGGGTGCCGTCCCGGTCCGTACGAGGTGGGCGACGGAGTCGGCGGCCCAGTCGATCTCCTCGGCGTGGGTGGGCAGCAGGGCGCAGCGCACCATGCCGTCGCGCTCGGCGCCGGGGGCCGGGCGGAGGGCCTCCACGCCCGCGTGCAGGGCGCGCAGGGGTTCCGCGAGGTTGTTGGCGAGGTCGAGGAGGCGGCCGCCGCTGCGGCGGTTCTCGCTGAGCGCCTSCCGGGTCGCGGGGCGGCCGTCGGCGTGGGGGAAGTGCTCGGGGAAGTCGTCGAGGTTGGCGACGGAGGCGCCGCGCCAGCCGTAGATCGCCTGGCAGGGGTCGCCGACGGCGGTGACCGGGTGGCCGGTCCCCTCGCCGAACAGGCCGGCCAGGAGGACGCGTTGGGCGACCGAGGTGTCCTGGTACTCGTCGAGCAGGACCACCCGGAATTCGTCGCGCAGGTCGCGGCCCACTTCGGGGATCTTCGCGAGCCGGGCCGAGAGGGCGATCTGGTCGCCGAAGTCGAGCAGGTCCCGCTCGCGCTTGGCGGCCCGGTAGCGGGTGACCAGCTCGGCCAGTTCGCGGCGGGCGGCGGCCGCCTCGGGGACCTTGCGCAGGTCGGCGTTGGAGAGCTTGGCGCCGCGCAGGGTCAGCAGCAGCTCGGCGTCGTGCGCGCGCAGCGCTTCCGGACGTACGAGGTGCTCGGAGAGTTCGGCGTCGAGGGCGAGGAGGTCGCCGACCAGGTCCGGGAAGGAACGGGTCAGGGCCGGGTAGGTCCCGGGGGCCTCGCGCAGCACGCGCGCGGCGAGCTGGAAACGGGTCGCGTCGGCGAGCAGCCGGGACGTGGGCTCGAGACCGATGCGCAGGCCGTGGTCGGTGAGCAGGCGGCCCGCGAAGGCGTGGTACGTGGAGATCACCGGCTCGCCCGGCGGGTTGTCCGGGTCGATGGCGTCCGGGTCGGTGACGCCGGCCTTGACGAGCGCCTTGCGGACGCGCTCGGCGAGTTCGGCGGCGGCCTTGTTGGTGAAGGTGAGACCGAGCACCTGCTCGGGTGCGACCTGGCCGGTGCCGACCAGCCACACCACGCGTGCCGCCATCACCGTCGTCTTGCCCGAGCCGGCTCCGGCCACGATCACCTGCGGGGCGGGCGGCGCCGTGATGCAGGCCATCTGCTCAGGGGTGAAGGGGATGCCGAGGAGGTCTTTGAGGTGTTCGGGATCGGCGATACGGGCGGGCACGTCAGAGAGGCTAGCGGCGGCCACTGACAGCGGCGGCCGGATCGCTTTCCGGGGCCGAAGAAGAGCAGGTCAGCACAGGTGGTGCGATAAGTCACTCGACGACATGGCGGCCCTCCTGCCGCGCGCTGCACGAGGCCCGGAACGCGCAGTGCGTGCAGTGCTGGCCGGCGGTCGGTGTGAACCGTTCGTCGAGGACCTTGCCGGCCGCGGTGGCCAGCAGGTCGCCGACCCACTCCCCCTCCAACGGCTCCTGGGCCTGCACCTTGGGCAGGGTCTCACCACCGTCGCGCTGGGCGGCGCCCTGACGCAGATGGACGAGTTCGGCACCGCCCGGCTCGGGTCGCACACCGTCGAAGAGGTCGTCGACGGCGCCCTCGCGGACGGCGAGCTGGTAGACCGCGAGCTGCGGGTGGCGCTCCACCTCCTTGCCGGTGGGCGCCTGTTTGCCGGTCTTGAAGTCGACCACGTAGGCACGGCCCTCGCCGTCCGCCTCCACGCGGTCCATCTGGCCGCGGATGCGCACCTGGTAGTCGCCGGCTTCGAGGGTGACGTCGAAGTCGTGCTCGCTGGCCACCGGGGTACGCCCGGTGCGGTCCATGACGTGCCACTTCAGGAACCGTTCGAGCGCCACGCGCGCGTTGTCCTTCTCCTGGTCCGACTTCCACGGCGCGTCGAAGGCGAGGGCGTTCCACACGGAGTCGAGCCGTTCCATGAGGACGGAGAGGTCGGCCGGGGTATGTCCGGAGGCGACCTCGTCGGCGAGGACGTGCACCACGTTGCCGAAGCCCTGGGCGGCGGTCGCGGGCGCGTCGGCCTTCACCTCGCGGCCCAGGAACCATTGCAGGGCGCAGGTGTTGGCGAGCTGGTCGAGGGCGCTGCCGGAGAGCACGACGGGCTGGTCGCGGTCGCGCAGCGGCACCTTGGACTCGGTCGGCTCGAACATGCCCCACCAGCGGTAGGGGTGCGCGGACGGCACCAAGGGGCGGCCGTCCTCGTCGGCGAGGGCGGCGAGCCGGGCGAGGCGGCGGGCGGCTGCCTCCCGGAGGGTGTCGGAGACGCGCGGGTCGACCGTGGTGGCGCGCAGTTCGGCGACGAGTGCCGCGACGGACAGCGGGCGGCGCGGGCGTCCCGTGACGTCCTTGGGTTCGACGCCGAGTTCCGTCAGGAAGCGGGAGGGCTGGTCGCCGTCGTCCGCCGGGGCCTTGACGGCGGTCACGACGAGGCGTTCACGCGCGCGCGTGGCGGCCACGTAGAACAGGCGGCGCTCCTCGGCGAGCAGCGCGCCGGGGGTGAGGGGTTCGGCGAGTCCGTCGCGGCCGATGCGGTCGGCCTCCAGCAGGGAGCCGCGGCGGCGCAGATCCGGCCACAGGCCCTCCTGGACGCCCGCGACGACCACGAGGCGCCATTCCAGGCCCTTGGAGCGGTGCGCGGTCATCAGGCGGACGGCGTCGGGGCGTACGGCACGGCGCGTGAGGGTGTCGGCGGCGATGTCCTCGGCCTCGATCTCCTCCAGGAAGTTGAGGGCGCCCCGGCCGCCGGTGCGCTCCTCGGCACGGGCCGCGGTCGCGAACAGCGCGCAGACGGCGTCCAGATCGCGGTCCGCGTTGCGCCCGGCCGCGCCGCCCCGGCGGGCGGCCCGCTCCAGCCGCGTGGGCCACGGCGTGCCCTCCCACAGGTCCCACAGCGCCTCCTCGGCCGTACCGCCGCCCGCCAGCCGCTCACGGGCCTTGCGCAGCAGCGCGCCGAGGCGCTGGGCACCACGCGCGTACGTCGGGTCGTGCACGGCGAGGCGCTCCGGCTCGGCGAGTGCCTGCGCGAGCAGCACGTCGGAGGGCGGCGGCAGCGGGTTGCCCGCGGCCCGTTCCTCCTCGCGCAGGGCCCGGCCGAGGCGGCGCAGGTCGGCGGCGTCCATGCTCGCGAGCGGGGAGGTGAGGAGGGTGAGGGCGGTCTCGATGTCGAGCCAGCAGGTGTCCGGCTGCGCGGAAGGGGCGTCCTCGGAGGAGGTGCCCCTCTCGGAGTCCTGAGGCTCGGCAGGTCCCGTCTCGGAAGTCCCCGCCTCCGCCGTGGCCACCGCCCGCAGCGCCGTCAGCAGCGGTGCCACCGCCGGTTCGTGGCGCAGGGGCACGTCGTCGCCGTCGACGTCCACGGGCACGCCGGCCGCCGTGAGGGCGCGGCGGACCGTCGGGACGGTGCGGGAGCCGGCGCGCACCAGGACGGCCATCTCGCTCCAGGGAACGCCGTCTTCGAGGTGGGCCCTGCGGAGGATGTCGGCGATGTTGTCCAGCTCCGTCCCGGGCGTCGGGTACGTGTACGCCTCGACGCGGCCGCCGTCCCGTACCGGGGCGAGTTCGCGGTGGGCGCGCACCTTCTCGGCAGGCAGGCGGGTCAGCGGCATGCGCTGGGTGAGCAGCCGGGTGGCGGCCAGCAGGGCGGCGCCGGAGCGGCGGGACGTGCGCAGCACCGCGACGGGGGCCGGACGGCCGTCCGGGCGTGGGAAGGCGTGCGGGAAGTCGAGGATGCCGTTCACGTCCGCCCCGCGGAACGCGTAGATCGACTGGTCGGGGTCTCCGAAGGCGACGAGGGTACGGCCGCCGCCGGCCAGCGCGTGCAGGAGGCGTACCTGAGCGGGATCGGTGTCCTGGTACTCGTCGACGTAGACGGCGTCGTACCGGGCGGCGAGCCACGCGGCGACCTCGGGCCGGCGGGCGAGGAGCACCGCGCGGTGGACGAGTTCGGCGTAGTCGATCACGCCTTGGAGGTCGAGCACGTCGAGGTACTCGGCGAGGAAGGCGGCGGCGGCGCGCCAGTCGGGGCGTCCCGTGCGGCGGGCGAAGGCGTCCAGGGCGTCGGGGCCGAGACCCAGTTCACGGGTGCGGGCGAGGACCGCGCGGACCTCGTCGGCGAAACCGCGGGTGGTCAGGCAGGCGCGCAGTTCGTCCGGCCAGCGCACGTGTGCGAGGCCCAGCCGCTCCAGGTCCACCTGGCCGGCGAGCAGTTCCCGGACCGAGACGTCCTGCTCGGGGCCGGAGAGCAGCCGCAGCGGCTCCACGAACAGGTCGCTGTCCTGGTGGGCGCGGACCAGGGCGTAGCAGAACGAGTGGAAGGTGGTCGCCCGGGGAGCGCGGGCCGCGCCGCACCGCAGGGCCATGCGGTCGCGCAGCTCGACGGCCGCCCTGCGGCTGAAGGTGAGCACCAGCACGCGCTCGGGGTCTCCGCCCCGGGCGATGCGCTCGGCCACGGACTCGACGAGCGTGGTGGTCTTGCCGGTGCCCGGACCTGCGAGAACGAGCAACGGGCCGGTGGTGTGGTCAACCACGGACCGCTGCGAGGCGTCCAAAAGAGGGGGGTCCACCCGGGCAGGAGGGGTACGTACCAATCGGTAAGCGCCACGGCTCCCCCAGCGCACGCGGGGGTGCGACAGGTCGCTGGTGGAGGAAGAGGAGCTCACGTGGTTCGCCGGTCCTGGTGGAAGTGCTGGTGGGCGGGCCACCGCGCGTGGCGGGCGGTGACCGCGGGGTGACGGGGACGCGTGCAGCCGACGCTACGCCGACGGGTGAGGCGGAAGCAGGGCTTCCCCTTCTTCCCGCCAATCTCTCGCGGCCCTCATGGCGCTCGTGGCACGCATGTCCCTCATCTCACGAACGTACGTCATGCCGACCGCGTGCCCCGATTCCCCCGTACGGATCACGGGTCACACAGGAGGGCGTCCGATGGCGGAAGCTGTCAGGTGTGACCCTCCGCGCGTTCGCCGCCGTCCCAGCGCGCCCGTCTCATGTCGAGGCGCGGCAGGTGGCCCTCCGTGGCCCGGCTCGCCTCCTTCAGGGGCGTGCCCTCCGCGCGGTAGTGGCCGAGCGCCCGCTGCTCGTGCCCCGGGAGCAGGACGCCGTCCGCGCGGACGACGCGCCACCACGCAACGGCTCCGCCGTAGAGAGCCATCACGCGGCCGACCTGCCGCGGACCGCCCTCCTCCAGCCACTCGGCGACGTCCCCGTATGTCATGACACGGCCCGGCGGGATCAGTTCGGCGACGTCCAGGACCCGCTCGGCGTACGCGGGCAGCGCTTCCCCGGGCTCCTCACGGGTGTCGTCATACCCCGCGTGGGCGCCCTGCGCGCCTGCGTCCTGCGGAAGGCTCTCCTCGCTCATCCGCCCCATCCTGCCCCACCCCACCGACAACGGGACGGGCGTGCTCCGGAGCGTTTCCCTCGCCCGGCAGGAGCGCGTCGGGCAGACTGTCCGCCCCCGCATGTGCACCCTGATGCCCCCGTGTGTCGGTGCGGCATGCCACCATCGTGCGGGCGGTGACCGGTGATACGAGACCAAGAAGAGACGATGAAGCAGCAGGGTGCGCACCCCGAGGACACGGAGGGCACCTCCGACGCTTCGTCGCGCCCGCGCCCGCGCACTCCGGACGTCGGCCCCGAGCCGGCCGGTGAGAAGGCCGGGACGGCCGCCGAGAAGTCCGCCGAGCAGGGTCCGACGGCAGCGAAGAAGTCCACCGAGCAGGGTCCGACGGCAGCCGGCAAGTCCGCCGAGAAGGCTCCGACGCCAGCCGGGAAGTCCGCCGAGAAAGCTCCGACGCCAGCCGAGGACGAGGACACCGTGCACATCGACGAGGTGGAGGGCGACGAACCGCTGCTCCCCGCGCGCGTGCACCGCCCGTCCGACCTGATGCGGCTCCTGGTGGGCGTGCTCGCCGTCGTGCTGCTGATCGGGATCGCCGCGTTCGCACACGGCACCACCTCGGGCCTCGAACAGGACATCAACAAGGGCACGGGCCAGGCGCCCGACCTGCTGATCAAGATCGCGGGTCTGGCCTCCAGCATCGCGATCCTGCTCGTGCCGGTCGCCTTCGCCATCGAGCGGCTGATCAAACGGGACGGGGTCAGAATCGCCGACGGCGTGCTCGCGGCCGTCCTCGCCCACGGTGTGACCCTCGCCACCGACCTGTGGGTCGCCCGCGCCGCCCCCGGCTCGATCCAGGAGGCGCTCACCCAGCCCTCCCCCGGCGACATCCACGCGCTGACCGACCCCGTGCACGGCTATCTGGCGCCGGTCATCGCGTACATGACGGCCGTCGGCATGTCCCGCAGGCCCAGATGGCGCACGGTGCTGTGGGTCGTGCTGCTCCTCGACGCCTTCTCGATGCTCGTCACCGGGTACACGACACCCTTCTCGATCATCCTGACGGTGCTGATCGGCTGGACCGTGGCCTACGGCACGCTCTACGCGGTCGGCTCGCCCAACGTCCGGCCCACCGGGCAGACCCTGATGGCGGGCCTGCGGACCGTCGGCTTCCGGCCCGTCAGCGCGTCGCGCGAGGACACTCCGGACCACAACCCGGACACCGGGGACCGCGGGCGGCGCTACTTCGTCACGCTGGAGGACGGCCCGCCGCTGGACGTGACGGTGGTCGACCGGGAGCAGCAGGCCCAGGGCTTCTTCTACCGCGCCTGGCGCAACCTGACCCTGCGCGGCTTCGCCACCCGCAGCAGCCTCCAGTCGCTGCGCCAGGCCCTGGAGCAGGAGGCGCTGCTGGCGTACGCGGCGATCGCGGCCGGTGCCAACGCGCCCAAGCTGATCGCCACCTCCGAGCTGGGTCCCGACGCGGTGATGCTCGTGTACGAGCACAGCGGCGGCCGCACCCTGGACTCCCTGCCGGACGAGGAGATCACCGACGACCTGCTGAGCGACACCTGGCACCAGGTGAAGGCGCTTCAGTCCCGTCGCATCGCGCACCGCAGGCTGGTCGGCGACGCGATTCTGGTGGATCGTTCCGGCACGGTGATCCTCACCGACCTGCGCGTCGGCGAGATCGCGGCCGGCGACCTGCTGCTGCGCATGGACACGTCCCAGCTGCTGGTGACCCTCGGCCTCCGGGTGGGCGCGGAGCGGGCGGTCGCCTCGGCGGTGGAGGTGCTCGGCCCCGACGCGGTGGCGGACTGTCTGCCGATGCTCCAGCCGATCGCGCTCAGCCGCTCCACGCGCGCGACGCTGCGCAGACTCGCCCGGGAGCGGGCACAGCGCGAGCGCGAGGCGGTCCTTGAGGCATCCCGCCAGGCCAAGCTGGCGCGTCTGGAGGACACCTCGGACGACGCCGTTCCGGTGCGGGAGAAACCCGACAAGAAGGCCGTACGGGCGGAGCAGCGGGCCGAGAAGCGGGCCATCGACGAGGCCCTTGAGGAGGCGCGCGAGGAGGACCTGCTCACCCAGATCCGGCACGAGGTGCTGCGGATCAGGCCGCAGGCGCCGGTCGAGCCGGCCCGGCTGGAGCGGGTGCGGCCGCGCACGCTGATCAGTTTCATGGCCGGAGCGATCGGCGCGTACTTCCTGCTGACGCAGCTCACGCACATCGAGTTCGGGCCGCTCATCGCGAACGCCGAGTGGGGCTGGGTCGCCGCCGCCGTGCTGTTCTCGATGGTCAGCTACGTCGCGGCGGCGATGGCTCTGCTGGGGTTCGTGCCCGAGCGGGTGCCGTTCGTGCGGACCGTGGCAGCGCAGGTCGCCGGGTCGTTCGTGAAGATCGTCGCTCCGGCGGCGGTGGGCGGTGTCGCCCTGAACACGCGCTTCCTCCAGCGCGCGGGTGTGCGGCCGGGGCTCGCGGTGGCGAGCGTCGGAGCGTCACAGCTGTTCGGGCTCGGCTGTCACATCCTGATGCTGCTGTCCTTCGGCTATCTGACCGGCACCGAGAAGACGCCGTCGCTGTCGCCGTCCCGGACGGTCATCGCCGGTCTGCTGACCGTGGCGGTGCTCGTGCTCGTGATGACCTCGGTGCCGTTCCTGCGGAAGTTCGTCGTCACGCGCGTGAGGTCGCTGTTCGCGGGTGTCGTGCCGCGCATGCTGGACGTGCTCCAGCGGCCGCAGAAGCTGGTCACCGGCATCGGCGGCATGCTGCTGCTGACCGCCTGCTTCGTGATGTGCCTGGACGCGTCGATCCGCGCGTTCGGCGACGAGTCCACGTCGATCAGCCTCGCCAGCGTCGCCGTCGTCTTCCTCGCGGGCAACGCCCTGGGGTCCGCGGCGCCGACCCCGGGTGGTGTGGGCGCGGTCGAGGCGACCCTGACAGTCGGTCTGATCGCCGTCGGCCTGCCGAAGGAGGTCGCGGCACCAGCGGTACTGCTGTTCCGTCTGCTGACGCTGTGGCTGCCCGTGCTGCCGGGCTGGCTGGCCTTCAACCACCTCACTCGCAAGCAAGCCCTCTGACCCGACCAGCCCGGAAGAAGGCTCTTCAGCACCACCAGTCCCCCTTACCTCGTACGGCACGCGTCCCGCGCGGACGGCCCCCCGCCGCCGCAGGATGGAACCATGCCAACGCTCCTCCGGCTGCGCGCCGCCGCACTGACCGCCACCGCCGTGCTGCTGTCCACCGTTCTGGCCGGCTGCGGTGACGACGGCACCGAGGACGAGGACCTGACACGGCAGGAGCTGAGCTGGAAGGACTGCCCGACCCCGTCCGATGCCCAGGGAGGAGGTGCCGCGCCCTCACCGCTGCCGGACGGCGGCGAATGGCAGTGCGCCACCATGAAGGCACCGCTCGACTGGGACGACCCCAAGGGCGACACGATCGACCTCCAGCTGATCCGGGCCAAGGCCGGCGGGAACGACAGCCGGCGCATCGGCTCGCTGATCTTCAACTTCGGCGGCCCCGGCGGCTCGGGCGTCACCTCGCTGCCCGGCTCCGCGGAGGAGTACGAGACCCTGCGCACCCGCTACGACCTGGTCAGCTTCGACCCGCGCGGGGTCGGCCGCAGCGCCCCGGTGATCTGCCAGAACGACCAGCAGCTCGACGTGTACTTCCAGCAGGACGGGACCCCCGACGACGCCACCGAGCGCACCGAACTCCTCGACAGCACCAAGGAGTTCAACGACGCCTGCGAGCAGAACTCCAAGAAGTTGCTGCCGCACGTGCGCACCACCGACGCCGCCCGCGACCTGGACCTGATGCGCCACGTCCTCGGCGACGGCAAACTCCACTACTTCGGCATCTCCTACGGCACCGAACTCGGCGGCGTCTACGCCCACCTGTTCCCCAAGAAGGTCGGCCGTGCCGTGTTCGACGCCGTCGTCGACCCCACGAAGAACGGCGAACAGGGCTCGCTGGCGCAGGCCAAGGGATTCCAGCTCGCACTCGACAACTTCGCCGAGGACTGCGTGTCGAAGACCGAGGAGTGCCCCATCGGCGACAGCGCGCAGGACGTGAAGGACCGTATCGCCACGCTGCTGAAGGACCTCGACCGCAGGCCGATCCCGGGCGTCTTTCCGCGCGAACTGACCCAGACCGCGGCGACCAACGGCATCGTGCAGGCGCTGTACTCGCAGGAGCTCTGGGAGTACCTCACCCAGGGCCTGCAGCAGGCGTACGACGGTGACGGCACTATTCTGTTGCTGCTGTCCGACTCGATGAACGGGCGCAGTGAGAACGGCGAGTACGACAACTCGACCGCCGCCCACACGGCCATCAGCTGCGCGGACGCCAAGCCCCGCTACGACGCCGCCTACGTGGAGCGGAAGCTGCCCGAGTTCCGGGCCGCGTCCGCCCTGTTCGGTGACGCCATGGCGTGGGGCATGATCGGCTGCACCGACTGGGCCGTGGCGGGCGCCGCCGACCATCCGGACGTGAGCGCGCCGGGCGCGGCGCCGATCCTGGTCGTCGGCAACACCGGCGACCCGGCCACCCCGTACGAGGGCGCACGGCAGATGGTGGACGCGCTGGGCAAGGGCGTCGGTGTCGAGCTGACGTACCGGGGGCAGGGACACGGCGCCTACAGCAGCAAGAACAAGTGCGTGCAGGACGCGGTGAACGGCTATCTGCTGGACGGAAGGGTGCCGCGGGCGGGGACCGTCTGCACCTGAGATCAGCCCCCGGCTCGACAAACGCGCAGGTCAGAAGGTTATCCACAGGCTGCAACGGCCGACGCTGGATCTGCCTACCATGGCCTGACCGCCATCCGCGGCACGTGCGGACGGCCTACGAGGGGGGATGGGCACATGACGCGTTTCGCACGGTGGGCCGCTCTGACGGTCGCCTCCACACTGCTCGCCGCGGGGTGCAGCGGCGGCTCGTCGGACGACGACAAGGGCGGACTCTCCTGGGGCCGCTGCAAGGCCACGGCCGACGGCCCCGCGCCGAGCAGCGACTGGCAGTGCGCGACGCTGAAGGTGCCGATGGACTGGTCGAAGCCGGCCGGCGAGACGATAGGGCTGGCGCTGATCCGTACCAAGGCCCGCGGTGACGACCGCGTCGGCTCGCTCCTGTTCAACTTCGGCGGCCCCGGCGCCTCGGGCGTGTCCATGATGCCGTCGTACGCCCCGACCGTCTCCCGACTGCGTGAGCGGTACGACCTGGTGAGCTGGGACCCGCGCGGGGTCGGCGCCAGCGAGGGCGTGCGCTGCCGCGGCGACAAGGACATCCAGGCGGCCGAGTCGGTGGACGTCACGCCGGACACACCGGCCGAGGAGAAGGCGTACTTCCAGGACGCCGCCGACTTCGGCAAGGGCTGCCAGAAGGACGCCGGGAAGCTGATGGCACACGTGTCGACCGCCGACTCGGCCCGCGACATGGACCGCATCCGGGAGGTGCTCGGCGACGAGAAGATGCACTACTTCGGCATCTCCTACGGGACCGAACTCGGCGGCACGTATGCGCACCTGTTCCCGAAGAACGTGGGGCGGATGACCCTGGACGCGGTCGTCGACCCCGGCGCCGACGCGGTGGGGCATGCCAAGAACCAGGCCAGGGGCTTCCAGCGCGCGCTGAACGGCTATCTCGAGTCCACGGGCCAGGACCCGGTGGAGGGCTCGCGGAAGATCGCGGACCTGCTGCGGCGGATCGACGCCCGGCCCCTGCCGACGGGCACGCCCGGGCGGAAGCTGACGCAGTCGCTCGCGGCCACCGGCATCATCCTGCCGCTGTACAGCAAGGACAGCTGGCCGACGCTGACCAGCGCCCTCGACGCGGCCGAGCGGGGAGACGGCTCGGAGCTGCTGGCTCTCGCCGACGGCTACAACGAGCGTGATTCGTCGGGGCGTTACGGCACGACGACCCACGCGCAACGGGTCATATCATGCCTGGACGACCGGCAGCGGCCGACCGCGGCGACCACGAAGAAGCTGCTGCCGGAGTTCGAGAAGATCTCCCCCGTCTTCGGGACGTTCCTCGGCTGGGACACGGCCGGCTGGTGCCACGACTGGCCGGTGCCCGGGCAGCACGACACCCCGGAGGTGAGCGCCCCCGGCGCGGCACCGGTCCTGGTGGTCGGCAACACCGGCGACCCGGCCACCCCGTACGAGGGTGCCCGGAGGATGGCCGACGAGCTGGGCAAGGGCGTCGGAGTGATGCTCACCTGGCGGGGCGAGGGACATGGCGCGTACGGCAGTGGCAGCGACTGTGTCGACTCCACGGTGAACGCGTATCTGCTGGACGGGACGGTGCCCAAGGACGGCAAGGTCTGCTCATGACGACGGCGGGGGCTCCGGGCACCCGTGGTGCGCGAAGCCCCCGCCGCTTACGAAGGGAGGCCGGATACGGCTCGGTATGCCGGCCCGTCCGGTCAGTACACCGGCTTGTCCGGCTCGATCTGGTTGACCCAGCCGATCACGCCGCCGCCGACGTGGACCGCGTCCGAGAAGCCCGCGGACTTCAGGACCGCGAGGACTTCCGCACTGCGGACACCCGTCTTGCAATGCAGGACGATCTTCTTGTCCTGCGGGAGGCTCTCCAGGGCGGTGCCCATGAGGAACTCGTTCTTCGGGATCAGCCGGGCGCCCGGGATGGAGACGATCTCGTACTCGTTCGGCTCGCGGACGTCGATGATGTCGATGCTCTCGCCGTCGTCGATCCACTCCTTGAGCTGCTTGGGAGTGATCGTGGAGTCGGCGGCCGCCGCCTGGGCCTCCTCGGAGACGACGCCGCAGAAGGCCTCGTAGTCGATGAGCTCGGTGACGGTCGGGTTCTCGCCGCAGACCGCGCAGTTGGGGTCCTTGCGGACCTTGACCTGGCGGTACTGCATCTCCAGGGCGTCGTAGATCATGAGCCGGCCCACCAGCGGCTCACCGATGCCGGCGAGCAGCTTGATGGCCTCGTTGACCTGGATGGAGCCGATGGACGCACACAGCACGCCCAGGACGCCGCCCTCGGCGCAGGAGGGGACCATGCCGGGGGGCGGGGGCTCCGGGTACAGGCAGCGGTAGCAGGGACCGTGCTCGGACCAGAAGACGGAGGCCTGGCCGTCGAAGCGGTAGATCGAGCCCCACACGTACGGCTTGTTCAGCAGCACGCAGGCGTCGTTGACCAGGTAGCGGGTCGCGAAGTTGTCCGTGCCGTCGACGATCAGGTCGTACTGGCTGAAGATCTCCATCACGTTGTCGGCCTCGAGCCGCTCCTCGTGAAGGATCACGTTCACGTACGGGTTGATGCCCTTGACGCTGTCGCGGGCGGACTCCGCCTTGGAGCGGCCGATGTCGGCCTGACTGTGGATGATCTGACGCTGCAGGTTCGACTCGTCGACCTCGTCGAACTCCACGATGCCGAGGGTACCGACGCCTGCGGCGGCCAGGTACATCAGCGCCGGCGAGCCCAGGCCGCCGGCGCCCACACACAGCACCTTGGCGTTCTTCAGCCGCTTCTGCCCGTCCATCCCGACATCGGGGATGATCAGGTGGCGGGAGTACCTGCGGACCTCGTCTACGGTGAGCTCGGCAGCCGGCTCGACCAGGGGTGGCAGCGACACGGGGACTCCGTTGGTCGGTCAATCACTACGGTTGTTCTCCCCGTAACAGTGCCATGTGCTTTTTCATTCCGAGACACCTGTTCCGACCAGCGAGACGATTTCGTCCCAGTAGCCGGGCATGGCCTCCCAGGGGTCGCTGCGGCCGCCCTGGTCCGTGCGGTCGGTGAACCAGATCGTCGCGGCGCCCTGCCGGCGGGCGATGCGCAGTGCCTCCGCCAGGTGCGGGCGGGCCACTCCGTGGACGAAGTGGCAGAAGCGCTCGGGCGGATGGTCGGCGGTCCACTCGGCCACCTGCGACCAGCGGTAGTCGCTCCACGGGCCGGAGAAGGTGACCAGCTGGTCGGCGAGCCGGGCGTAACCCGGGTGCGGGTGGATGCCGTGGCCGAGGACGATGTGGGCATCATCACGGATCACGCGGAGCGTGGCGACCGTGCGGCGCACCTCGGGCAACCAGACGTGATCCGCCGGGCAGCGGTCCAGGAGGAAGCCGTCGACCTGGTACCAGTCGACGAACCGGTGGGCGCCGGAGACCAGCTCCTCGAAGTTCCGGGTGCCGTACCGGGTGTCGAGGTGGCCGAGGACGCGGATGCCCGCGTTGCGCAGGCGGCCGGCCGCCTCCAGGCAGTGCGGGTCGGGGCGGGCGCCGGGACCGTCGGCCACGTTGAGGACCACCCAGTGCAGCGGGGTGCCGGGGCGGGCGAGTTCGCCCCACTCGGTGGCGGCGAGGAGGGGGTGCG
>NZ_NGFN01000212.1 GCF_002148965.1 Streptomyces swartbergensis
ATCGCGGCCCCCGGCCCCCGCCGACCCGTGGGCGGTGGTCCTCGGCAACGCCACGCTGCTCGGCATCGGCTATCTGCTGCTGCGCCGGTGGCGCCTGGCGGCCATCGCCGTGCTCGGCACGGCCGTGCTCCTCGACCTCACCGCCTCCACCGCCGAGACCCGGTACGAGATCCTGCTGCTCCTGTGGTGGGCGGCCGGCATCGCCCACGGCTGGTTCCTGGCCCGTCGCCGCCCGGATCAGGCCGTACGACGCGGGCAGCGCGCGGGCACGCTCGCCCTGGCGCTCGCGGTGGTGCTGACCGCCGTGCTGCTCCGCGCCGACGCGTACGGCATCGAGAACCGCGTGACCGAGGCCCGCGAGGGCGGCGACTGCGAGGCGGCCGTCGCCGCGCAGGGCGAGGTGTGGTGGGGCCACCGCCTGGCGGGCGCGCCGGTCGTGGAACCCGGAGACGCGGTGGTGGAGGCGTGTCACCGGCTGGACGGGGCGGCGGCCACCCTGGCCCGCGCCGCCCGCAGGGGCAGCACCGAGGACCTGGGGCGGGGCTTCGGCACGCTCGCCGGCGTCCTCGACGAGCCCGGCAACGAGCAGACCGTCAGGACGGTCCTGGACACCTTCCTCGACGGCCTGCCCACCGACGACTCCTGCGACACCGCCGCCCTCACCGCCTGGCTCCGCGACCGCGGCACCGGCCACGACGTCCTGGACCGCTCCGCCGACGCGGCGGCACGCACGGAACCCGCCGCCCTGGTGGGCTGCGGCGATCACCTGATGACCGAGGACGCCTGGCAGCAGGCGCGGACCCACTACCAGCGGCTCCTCGACGCCTACCCGGACGACGTCCGCACGGACCAGGCCCGCGACGGCGTCCGCGAGGCCACCCTCGCCATCGAACTGGACCACGTGCGCGGCCTGGTCGACAACACCTACGGCGCCGACTCCGGCTACTGCTCCAAGCCCGCCAAGTACAGCGGAGCCCCGGCGTACCGCAAGGGCACCAACCGCGCCCTGTTCCTCGGCGACTCCGAGTACACCGACAAGCTCCCCGGCTCCTGGCGCACCGGCGACCCGGCCAAGGCCGCGCTCGTGGTCTGCGCGGGCGCGGCGGAGAACGGGGCCGCCGTGGAGACCTGCTCCTACGAGAACGACAAGTCGAGGTACCTGCCCCACCAGGTGACCTTCTACAAGGTCAAGATCCCCCTGAAGGTCTACGAACTGCGCACCGGCAAGCGCCTCGACCCCCGCTCGGTCCAGATCGGCGGCGGAAGCTGCCCGAGCGTGCTGCGGTACAAGTACTACATGCACGACTTCGGACCGGGCGACCAGTTCGTCTCCACGTCCAAGTCGGGCGTACGGGACGCGTTCCGCCCGGTCGTCCGACGGTGACCGTCCGTCCTCCCGGCGCGGTCCGTCCCGTCACGCCGGCCGCGCCCTCACCCCACGCACCCCCAGGAACACCAGCAGCCCGAACGGCGACAGCAGGATCGTGAGAACCAGCAGCGGTCCCATCAGCAGGGCGGAGATCTCCAGCCGCCTGCCCTCCCGGTACATCCACTGCCCGATCAGCAGATCCCAGGCGATGACCTGCGCCCAGACGGCACCGGCACCGTCCGGGAGGGCCGTCAGCTCGCGGAAGCTGCCGAGGTCCGGACTGCTGACCGCGGTCCACAGCTCGGGGAACACCGGTACCGCGAGCGCGAGATACACGAAGAGCACCGGCAGCACGGTCAACGGGGACCCGGCGATGCGAGCGGTCGGCCCCCACCCCGGCGCGAAGATCATGAGCAGCCAGACGGGCGCGGCCAGGAGGAAGGAGAGCTCGAAGAGGAATCCGGTCATGACACGAGGTCCTTCGAGGCGGGAGCACCTGTCGCGGCCGTCGCCCCGCGTGGAGGAGAGGTCCGGCCCGTCCGCAAGGCCCCGTACACCCCGAGGGTGACGGCGAGCAGAATCAGCCCGGCCGCGCCCAGCGTCGCCCCGTCCGGGCGGATCAGCGGCTGGCCGCGCAGCGCCTGCCAGAGGACGAGACCGAAGACTGCGGCGTACGCACCCGAGGCGACCAGCACGAGACGCAGCCGGACCCGCTCGTCGGCGAGACGGGCGAAGCGCGGTGCGAGGACGGCCAGCACCATGAGCAGCAGCGGCAGGAGTTGCAGCGCGTGCATGCCGAAGAAGTGCGGGATCCGCAGATCACCGCCGGTCGTCGACCAGCCGGTCAGCGGCATCGAGGGGCCCCCGTCCGGCACGCCCACGCTGTGCGCGCCGACCACCTTGGAGACACCGCGCCGCTGCCCCGGCGCGGGCTGGGTCATCAGGAAGCCGACGGCGGCCCCGGCCAGCGCCAGCAGGATCCCGGAGCGCATCGCCCAGGCGGACGCCCGGTCGGCGATCCGGGCGCGCAGCAGCAGCACGGCGACGACGAGCGTGCCGGCCCACAGGATGACGACCGTGACGGCCATGGCGTTGAACAGCGCCTCGTCGAACGGTGTTTGGTGGTTGAAGTGGCTGCGCTTGCCGCGGACGACCTGCCCGGTGATGATCACCATCTCGACGAGGCTCGCCAGCGCGACGACGGTCCCCGCCCACCAGCCCACGCGCCGCCGGTCGGGCAGGAGCGACAGCATCCAGGCGAGCGACAGGCAGTACGCCACGAACGACACCGCGAACTTGAACGGCTTGGCCCAGATCGGCGCGCCCACGAGGACGCGGTCGTCGACGAGGATCCCCACCGCGGACACGACGGCCAGGACCGCCATCGCGGCCGAGAACACCACCAGCGGCCGATGCCAGGACGTACGTAAGAAAGCCATGCCCCACCCCTGAGCTAGACACCAGCGGACAGCACCATTAATGGATACCGGCACTATCCACTATCCGATAGCCCCACTATCTATCATTGGTGCCGGGTCGGCAAGGGCCGACGCCACGGGCAGGGCGAACTTCGAGGAGTGAACCGGCGTTGCGCATCGGAGAGTTGAGCCGGAAGACCGGGGTGCCGGTGCCGACGATCAAGTACTACGTCCGCGAAGGGCTGCTCCCCGCGGGCGAGCTGACCAGCCGCAACCAGGCGACCTACGACGAGGCACACGAACGCCGGCTCCGGCTGATCCGCGCCCTGCTCGACGTCGGCGGCATGAAGGTGGCGGAGATCGCGGACGTCCTGGCGGCCGTCGACGACCCGGAACGCCCGCTGCACAAGGTGCTCGGCGCGGCAGCCGACCGCATGGGCGGCACGGCCGACGACCACGACGACGCCGAATCGGCGGCCGCCCGCACCACCGTGGCCGACCTCATCTCCCGACGCGGCTGGCACACCCACGAGTCGAATCCCGCCGCCACCGACCTCGCCAGAGCCCTGGCCGCCCTGACCCGGCTGGGCCACGGAGTCTTCGCCGAACTCCTCGACACGTACGCCGAAGCCGCCGAGCAGGTCGCCGAGGCGGACGTCGCGTACGTGGAGCGGCGGGTCGCGGTCGAGGACATGGTGGAGGGCGTGGTCGTCGGAACCGTCCTGGGCGAGGCGGTGTTCAGCGCACTGCGCCGCATGGCCCATGTCGACGCGTCGGCCAGGTTGTTCGGGGCGGAGGGGGCGCCGGGGGGTGAGAAGAGCTAGCCGGGGCGCGGAGCCCCGACCGGTGCCGAACCCTTCGGTAATGTGTTCGCCCGGGGCGGCCCGAACGGCTGCTGTCGGACGGACCCGGGGGGAACACCGATGACAAGCGCTCACGCCTTGACCGAGGCAGGGAGCAGTCCACCGCCGGAGAGCGACGGGGTCATAGACGTACGGGACCTGCGGATGCGTTACCGCGCCCAGGACGTCCTCAAAGGGGTCGACTTCACGGCCCGGCGAGGCGAAGTCATCGTGCTGCTCGGTCCGAACGGCGCGGGCAAGACGACCACGATCGAAGTGCTGGAAGGCTTCCGGATACGCTCGGCCGGTGACGTGAGCGTCCTCGGCACCGACCCGGCACGCGGGGACGAGCGGTGGCGGGCGCGCCTGGGCATCGTGTTGCAGTCCTGGCGTGACCACGGCAAGTGGCGGGTACGGGAACTGCTCGCCCATCTCGGCTCGTACTACGCGCCGTACTCCACCGACCTCGTACGGCGGCCGTGGGACGCAGACGAGCTCATCGCCGCCGTCGGGCTGACCGGGCAGGCGGACAAACGGATCGGAACCCTCTCCGGCGGGCAGCGCAGGCGTTTCGACGTGGCCGTCGGCATCGTGGGCAGGCCCGAGCTGCTGTTCCTGGACGAGCCGACGGCGGGTCTGGACCCGGAGGCCAGGAACGAGTTCCACGGCCTGGTCCGCGGGCTCGCCGACGAGAACACCACCGTTCTGCTGACCACGCACGACCTCGCCGAGGCGGAGAAGCTCGCCGACCGGATCCTCATCCTGGCCGGTGGCCGGATCGTGGCCGACGGCACGGCCGAGGAGCTGTCCCGGAAGGCCTCGGCCGAGGCCACCGTGCGCTGGACGCTGGACGGTCGGCCCTTCGAGGAGTCGACGGCCGAGCCGACCCGGTTCGTCCGCAGGCTGTTCAAGGAGCACGGCGACGCGGTCGACGGACTGGAGGTGCGCCGGGCGAGCCTGGAGGACACCTACCTGACGATGGTGCGAGAGCTGGAGGCGGGGAGCGTCCCCGAGGAGCGGGCGGCCGCACAGGCCTTCGGGGAGGAAGCGCGATGAGTCCGGTGTGGTACGCGGCGGGCCTGGGAGTGCGGCGCGGCTGGACGGAACTCCGGCAGACCTTCACCACCGGCCAGGACGTGTTCGGTTACGTCCTCTGGACGGTCATGCTCATGGTGCCGCTGTTCCTGCTCAAGGACGATCCGCTGAAGGGCGCCGGCATCTCGACCGGCGCGTTCATGCTGCCGAGCCTGCTGGGCATGACGCTCGCGTTCACCGGGATGATGACCACGGCGCAACTGCTCGCGACCGAACGCGAGGACGGCACCCTGCTGCGGGCCAAGGCCGTGCCCCACGGCACGGTCGGACACCTGGTCGGCAAGATCGTCATGGTGTCGGGCACGGCACTCGTCTCCATGGCCCTCCCCTTCGCCGTCGGCGTGTTCCTGGTCGACGGGGTCGCCCGGCAGGGCGGCGGAGCGCTGCTGACGCTGCTGTGGGTGGTGCCGCTGGGTCTCCTTGCGACCCTGCCGATCGGCGCCGTCATCGGCTCACTGGTCAGCAGTCCGCGCACCGTCGGGCTGCTGATGCTTCCGGTGATGGGACTCGTCGCGATCTCGGGCATCTACTTCCCCCTGTCGGAGCTGCCCGAGTGGCTCCGGACCGTCGGGCAGATCTTCCCCGTGTACTGGCTCGGCCTGGGTCTGCGGGCCGCGTTGCTGCCGTCCGAAGCGGTCGCCGCCGAGATCGGCGAATCCTGGCGGTACTGGGAGACAGCCGGCGCGCTGGGCGCCTGGGCGCTCGCCGGGCTGCTCCTCGCCCCGTCCGTCCTGCGCCGGATGGCCCGCCGCGAGTCCGGGGCCGCGATGGCGGAGCGGCACCGGAAGGCGATGCAGCGGATCGGTTAGTGATGCGCGGGGAGCTGCGAGGGTGGTGGGAGCGCGGTCGGGCGTCGGCGGAGGCCAATCCGCTTATCGTCGACATCGGTGTCGCGCTCCTGGTGCAGGGCGCGATGACCATGCCGTTCGTCGTGCCGCGGGCGGCCGGGGCGCCGCCGGCGACCTGGGCCGCGTACGGGCTCAGCACGCTCACCGTGCTGCCCCTGGTCTGGCGGCGGCGCGCCCCCCTCACCGTGCTGTTCGCGGTGCTGGCCGCCAACGCGCTGTACCGGCTGACCGTGGACGGGCCCGGGCAGCCGTTGCCGTACACGGGGCTGGTGGTCGTGTACACGATTGCCGCGCTGTCGCCCGCGCGGGGACGGCTCGTCGCCGGGACCGTGCTGCTGGTCGCCGTGCCGGTGGGGGTGTGGCTCAACAGCCGGTCGGCCCGTGAACTGACCTTCTCCGTCTTCGTGTTCGCTGCCGCCTACGTCTTCGGGCGGCTCACCGACGCCCGCCGGCGGGCCCACCGCGTCGAGGCCGAGCAGGCCGCCGCACGCGAACGGGCCCGGATCGCACGGGAGATGCACGACATCCTCTCCCACGCCGTGAGCCTGATGATCGTGCAGGCGGAGGCCGGGCCGGTGGCCGTGCGAGCCGCGCCGGAACGGGCCGAGGCCGCCTTCGACGCCATCTCCGCGACCGGGCGGGACGCCATGGTGCAGTTGCGCCGGATGCTGGGCGTGCTGCGGGAGAGCGACGGTGTCCCCCTGCGCGAACCGCAGCCCGGGCTCGCCGAGTTGCCCGGGCTGTTCGACCGGGTGCGGGCCGGCAGCGGGCTGGAGGTCGTGTACGGGACGGTGGGGCGCGCACGGCCCTTGCCGGGGACGGTCGCCGCGACCGTCTTCCGGGTGGTCCAGGAGGCCCTCACCAACACCGTCAGGCACGCCGACGCCCGAACCGTGACCGTGCAACTGACCTACGGGGAGAGCGACTTGTGTGTACGAGTGACCGATGACGGGCGTGGGCCGCAGGCCGGGGGCGCCGGCCGCCGGGGCGGGCACGGGCTCGTCGGGATCCGGGAGCGGGCGGCTGCGCTCGGCGGGAGCGCGGTGACCGGGCGTGGAGCGGACGGGCGGGGGTTCGAGGTGCGGGTGCGGCTTCCCGTACCGGCCGCGGTGGAGGCCGGGCGGTGACGATCCGGGTGGTGGTCGCCGACGACCAGGAGCTGGTGCGCAGCGGCTTCGCGCTGATCCTGGACGTCCAGCCGGACATCGAGGTCGTCGCGGAGGTGGGCGACGGGGCCGAGGCCGTCGAGGCGGTGCGGCGGCACGCCCCCGATGTGGCGCTGCTCGATGTGCGCATGCCGCGCATGGACGGGATCGAGGCCTGCCGTGCGATCAGTGCCGCGAGCGACTGCCGGACGGTGATGCTCACGACCTTCGATTCCGACGAGTACGTGTACGACGCGCTGCACGCGGGCGCGAGCGGCTTCCTGCTCAAGGACGTCCGCCGGGACGACCTCGTGCACGCGGTGCGGGTCGTCGCCCGGGGCGACTCACTGCTCGCACCGTCCGTGGCCCGGCGCCTCGTCGAGCAGTACACGCGATCCACGAGGCACCCGCAGCCCGCCGCCCGGCTGGACGTGCTGACCGGACGGGAGCGCGAGACGCTGCTGTTGCTCGCCCGGGGCCTGTCGAACGCCGAGATCGCCGCGGAGCTGGTGGTCAGCGACCACACGGTCAAGACGCATGTCGGCAACGTGCTGGCCAAGCTCGGCCTGCGGGACCGGATCCAAGCTGTGATCTGCGCGTACGAGACCGGGCTCGTCGCGGCCGGGGATCCCCCGCCCGGGGGAGCGGACCGGGCCGGTCCCTCCCCCACGTCGGCGAGGAACTGACCGCCCGAGACCCCCTGCGGGGGCGATCCGCGCGGCGCCGCAGGTCCGAAGGATGGAGCCGTACAGCACAACAACGGCTCACACCAACGGAGTTGACCATGCCCCGTACCGCTTCCGTGTCCCGTACCGCTTCCGTGTCCCGTACCGCTTCCCTGCTGGCCGCCGCGCTCCTCGTGGGCGTCGTGGCGGGTCCGTCCGTCCTCCCGGCCGCCGCGGCCACACCTCCCGACCGGGCCACCGCCCACACAGCCACCCGGCACCAGAACCCCGCCCTCGCCGCCGCGATCGCCGGCCTGCCCAACGCCGACGCGACCGCCGCACTCGTGCGCGTCGGAGGCGACGAGGGCGTCTGGCGGGGCAGCTCGGGCGTGCACGACCTGCGGACGGGCCGGCCGGCCGATCCCGGCGCCCGCTTCCGCGCCGGTTCCGTGACCAAGGTCTTCACCGCGGCGGTCGCCCTGCAACTGGCCGCCGAGGGCCGACTGGACCTGGACCGCAGTGCCCGCTCCTACCTGCCGGACCTGATCCCGGCGTCGTACGAGGGCGTCACCGTCCGGCAGCTCCTCGACCACACACACGGCATCCCGGCCCCCGACTTCCCCGGCACCACGGTCGAGGAGTGGTACGCCGACCGCTTCCGGGTCCACGACCCCCGGGACATGGTCCGCTCGGCGACGTCGAAGAAGCGCGAGTTCGCGCCGGGCGAGCGGCAGCACTACCTCAACATCGGGTACACGATCACCGGTCTGCTGATCGAGCGCGTCACCGGTGACGCGTACGAGCGTCAGGTCGCCCGTCGCATACTGCACCCGCTCGGACTGCGCGACACGTACCTCCCGGGGAAGAACCCGCGCATCGTCGGCCGGCACAACCACGGCTACCAGACCATGCGGCTCGACGACGGCACGACCGGGCTGCGCGATGTGTCCGTGTGGGGGACGACGGACGGCTGGGCGGCCGGGGACATCGTCTCGACCACGGCGGATCTCGAACGGTTCACCGACGCCCTGTTCCAGGGCCAAGTCGTGCGCGGACCGCTCCTGGAGGAGATGTTCACGCTGCCGGAGGTGGCCGACTTCAGGACCGGGAAGCCGGCCGTGTACTCCGTCGGCCTGTCGATGAAGGTGCTGGGCGGCCGCGAGGTGTGGGGCAAGACGGGCGGCCGCTGGGGCTACAACGCGGCCATCGCCTCCACCCGCGACGGCTCGCGCACCCTCGTCTACAGCGTCAACTCCACGGACGCCAAGGGCCAGGACATGAACAAGGTCGCGGAGAACGTCATGGTGGCGGTGTACGGGCGGCCGTAGCCGTCGCCCTCACGTCGTCAGCCCTCACCCTCACGTCGTCAGCCGTCGCCCTCACGCCGTCGGCGGCACCGCCCGCACAAGTCCCGTCTGGTAGGCGATGACGACCAGTTGCGCACGGTCGCGGGCGTTCAGCTTGGTCATGGCGCGGTGGATGTGGGTGCGTACGGTCAGCGGGCTGAGGGTGAGGTCCTCGGCGATCTCGGTGTTGGACCTGCCCTCCGCGGCCAGGGCCATCACCTCGCGTTCGCGGACCGTGAGGTCGGCGAGGCGCTGCGGGGGAGCCAGGTGGGTGTCGGGGGCGGGTGCCAGGAGGAAGCGGGTGATGAGGGAGCGGGTGGCGACGGGTGAGAGGAGGGCCTCGCCGGAGGCCACCGTGCGCAGGCCGGCCAGCAGGGTGTCGGCGGTGACGTCCTTGCCGAGGAAGCCGCTGGCACCGGCGCGCAGGGCCTGTGCGACGTAGTCCTCGGTCTCGAAGGTGGTCAGGATGAGGACGCGGGTGGCGGACAGGTCCGGGTCGGCGCAGAGCGTGGCGGTGGCGGTGAGGCCGTCGGTGCCGGGCATGCGGATGTCCATGAGGACGATGTCGGGGTGATGGGCGCGGGTCAGCTCCACCGCCTCCGCGCCGTCGGAGGCCTCGGCGACCACCTCCAGGTCCGCGCAGGAGTCGATGAGGATCCGGAAGGTGGCCCGCAGCAGGGCCTGGTCGTCGGCGAGCAGCACCCTGATGGTCATGGCGTGGTTCCTTCGGCGGGGAGGGTGGAGGGTTGCAGGGGGAGGGCCGTGGTGACCTCGAAGCCGCCCTGGGGGCGGGGGCCGGCGCACAGGTGTCCGCCGATGGAGTGGGCGCGTTCGCGCATGCCCATGACGCCGAAGCCGCGGCCCTGGGGAGTTTCGGCCTCCGGCTTGCTCGTGCCGTCGTCGGTGACCGTGATCAGCAGGCGGGAGCCGGTGTATTCGAGGCGTACGCGGGCGGCCTGGGCGGTGGCGTGCTTGGTGACGTTGGTGAGCGCCTCCTGCACGATCCGGAACGCGGTCAGGTCGACGCCCGGTGAGAGCGGCTGCGGCTCCCCCTCCGTGGTGACGGTGACCTCCAGGCCTGCCGACTCGCACGCCGCGACCAGCTCGGGCAGGCGGGCGAGGCCGGGGGCCGGTTCCAGTGCCGTGGAGCCGGGGCCGGTGTCGTCCTCGTGGTCGTTCTGCCGCAGCAGGCCCAGGGCGGCCTTCAGCTCCCGGAGCGCGGAGGACGTGGTGCCGGTCAGGTCAGTGAGGATCTTCTGGGTCTGCTCGGGGTGGGTGAGGGCGAGGTGCGCGGCCGTGCCGGCCTGGGCGTTGGCCAGGGCCATGTGGTGGGCGACGACGTCGTGGAGCTCCCGGGCGATGCGCATCCGTTCCTCGGTGACGCGCAGCCGGGCCTCCTCCTCCCGGGTGCGCTCGGCGTGTTCGGCCCGGGCCTGCACGGACCGGAGGTAGGCGCGCCGCAGCTGCGTCATCTTGCCGGCGGCCAGGGGCAGCATCAGCCAGAAGACCGGGCCGATCGTCCTGAGCAGCAGCGAGAGTTGGTTCATGGAGTCGGAGAACACGGCCGCGAGCGTCACCGCGAGCAGGGTGGTGAGGCCGTAGCCGCGGGTGGACTTCCGGTCGGTGAGGGCGGACAGCCAGTAGAGCGCCGCCATGACCGGGGCCAGCAGCAGCGGCGTGACCAGATAGCCCAGCGCGGCCGCCGCCACCGTGCAGCCCCCGGCCACGACGACGACGGTGCGCGGGTGGGTGCGGTGCTTGAGCAGGGCGAGGCAGGCCATTCCCATGAGGACGGTGGCGGTCTTGTCCTGGTCCGGCGGGTCGGCGCTGGGCAGGGTGAGCGAACCGCCGAGCGTCGCGCAGCCCATCAGCGCCAGGACCATCGCCAGATCGACGAGGAAGGCGTGGCGTGCCGAGAACTCCTCCAGGCGGTCCGCGTAACGCCGCTCCAGACTGATACTCATCGGGCTCTCCGGGGGGTGGGCTGGGGACCATGGTGGTCGACGTCGGGCGGGACCGCCCGAGCGGCCGCCCGTGTCCTTCGCCACGGGCGGCCCTGGTGAGCGGGTGTCAGGTGCGCGCCGGTTCCAGGTCGGGTGCGGTGTCCGCCGCCGGTTCCTCCGTCTCCGGTCGCCGGGCGAGCGCCTCGCCCTCCACGTCGACCCGGGGCAGCGCCCGGTCCAGCCACTTCGGCAGCCACCACGCCTTGTGGCCGAGCAGGGCGAGGACGGCGGGCACGATGGCCATCCGGACGACGAACGCGTCGAACAGGACGGCGGAGGCGAGCCCGAACCCGATCATCTTGATCATGGAGTCGCTCTCGCCGATGAACCCGGCGAACACCGCGATCATGATCAGCGCCGCCGCAACGACCACGCGGGCGCTGTGCCGGAAGCCGGACGTGACCGACTGCGCGGGCGACTCGCCGTGGACGTACGCCTCCCGCATCCGGGACACCAGGAACACCTCGTAGTCCATCGCGAGGCCGAAGACGATGCCCACCAGGAAGATCGGCATCAGGCTCATGATCGGGCCGGTCTGCTCCACGCCGAGCAACTCCGCGCCGTGGCCCTGCTGGAACACCACGACGACGACTCCGAGCGAGGCGAGCACCGACAGCAGGAACCCGAGGGCCGCCTTGAGCGGGACGAGCAGGGACCGGAAGACCACCAGCAGCAGCACGATCGCCAGGCCGACGACCACGGTCAGATACGGGACCAGCGCGGCCTGCACCTTCTGCGCGATGTCGATGTTCATCGCGGTGGTGCCGGTGACCTCGTAGCTCGCGCCCGTGCCGGACTCGATGCCGGACCGCTCGTCGCGGATCGTCGTCACCAGGTTCTTGGTCTTCTCGTCGGTCGGCGCGGTGGACGGGACGACGGAGAAGACGGCGGTGTCACCGGCGTCGTTGAAGCGGGCCGGGGAGACGGACACGACACCCTTGGTGGCGCCGATCTCCTGGGCGATCTCGTCCGCTGCCCTCTTGGGGTCGGCGGCGCCCTTGCCGTCCACGACGACGGTCAGCGGCCCGTTGAAGCCCGGCCCGAAGCCATCGGCGAGCGCGTCGTAGGCGCGGCGCTCGGTCGTGGAAGTCGGCTTGGCCTCGTCCCCGGGCATGCCCAGCTGGAGGCCGGCCGCGGGCAGGGCGAGGGCACCGAGGCCGACGACGCCGAGGAGCAGGACGGGTATCGGGCGGCGCAGCACGAACCGGGCCCAGCGGGTGCCGCCGTTGTCGCCGCCGCTCTCCTCGATCCGGCCGCTCTTGCGGGCCCGCCGGGTGAGCACGGCGTTCGGCCAGAAGCCGAGCAGGGCCGGAACGAGCGTCAGCGCGATCAGTACGGCGACGACGACCGCGCCGGCGGCGGCCAGGCCCATCTTGGTGAGCATCGGGATGCCGACCACGGCGAGCCCGGCCAGCGCGATGACGACGGTGAGCCCGGCGAACACGACCGCGGACCCCGCCGTGCCGGCGGCGAGTCCGGCCGCCTCCTGCGGCGCACGGCCCTTGGCGCGCTCCTCCCGGTAGCGGGACACGACGAACAGGGCGTAGTCGATGCCGACGGCGAGGCCCAGCATCATCGCCAGGGTGCCGGTGGTGGTGGACAGGCCGAGGGCGCTCGACAGGGCGAGGATCGTGGCCATGCTGACGCCGACGCCGATGACGGCGGTCAGCAGGGGGAGCCCGGCGGCGGCCAGGGAGCCGAAGGTGACGAGGAGGACGACGGCGGCGATCGCGACGCCGATCACCTCGGCCGTGCCGCCCGGCCCGGCGTCGGCGGCCAGCGCGGTGCCGCCCGCCTCGACGGTCAGCCCGGACTCCCGGGCCTGGTCGATGGCGCGCTCCAGATGGGTCCGGCTGGCGTCGGTGAGGTCGTTCGGCCCGACCTTGTAGGTGACGGTCGCGAAGGCGGTCGAGCCGTCCTCGCTGATCGTCTTCGCCCGGAACGGGTCGACGGCGCTCGCGACCTGCGTGCCGTCGCCGAGACCGGTCACGGCCTTCTCGACGGCCTGCTTGTTCTCGGCGGCGGTCACCTTCTCCCCGCCGGGCGCGATGAACACGACCCGGGCGGTCGCCCCGTCGGCCGTGGCCCCGGGGAAGCGCTGTTCCATCAGGTCGAACGCCTTCTGGGACTCGATGCCGGGCATCGAGAACTCCTCGTCGGCGGCCCCCGGCGCCTTGAGGGCACCGAGCCCGACGGCGGCCAGGACGGCCGCCCAGACCAGGGCGACGTACCAGCGTCGCCGGAAGGCCAGTCGGCCCACTCGATACAGGAAAGTTGCCACGGCAGCAGGTCTCCACATCCGGTGTCGATCGTCTGCCAAGGTTCTCCGCGAGCGGGCCGTCCCGTCGTCGTGCGGCTGCCGACAATCCTGGCTACTCAGAACGCAGTACGAGCGGGCCCCCGGTCCACCTCGGGTACGAGATTCCCGAGCCATCCGCCGAGTCCTGTGCTACCGTCGTTGTTGTTGCAGTTTTGGTTCCCAGAGACTTCGAGTGCTCTATCGACCTTTTGTCGACGAGCACTCTTTTTAGTTGCCGAGGATTTTCGGATCTCTCCAAGGGCGATCATTTCAGCGACTCCGAGTCCGTAAAGTGCGGGTCTCGGGTTTGTCCCCCTAAGGGAGATTCAGCATGGCATCTGGCACTGTGAAGTGGTTCAACGCGGAAAAGGGCTTCGGCTTCATCGAGCAGGAGGGTGGCGGTCCTGACGTGTTCGCCCACTACTCGAACATCGCCACCTCCGGCTTCCGCGAGCTTCAGGAAGGCCAGAAGGTTACCTTCGACGTCACGCAGGGCCAGAAGGGCCCGCAGGCCGAGAACATCGTGCCCGCCTGACGCTGACGCGTCCGACGTGACCGGGGCCCGCACCGTGAGGTGCGGGCCCCAGCCTTGTTTTCATCCAACACCCGGCTCAGTCTGCGAATCCTGGTGCGGCCCGTCCCAGCCGCCGAGAATTCCCCGATACGTGCCGCATCGAGGAAGGATCCCCTTGGATCGCACCGCTCGCAAGAACAACGGCTCGCCCCACTCCCGTAAGGCGGGGGGCCGAGGCACGTCGGCCCGTAGCGCGGGCGCGGGCCGCGGCGGCCACGGGCACCGCACCGCGCCCGGCGGGGAGTTCGCGCCGCCGGCCACCATCACCCCGGCACTGCCCGCCGTCGAGGACTTCGCCGGTCTCGGCCTGCCCGAGCGGCTGCTGGCCGCGCTGCGCGCCGAAGGCATGACCGTGCCGTTCCCGATCCAGGCCGCGACGCTGCCCAACTCCCTGGCCGGGCGCGACGTGCTGGGCCGCGGGCGCACGGGGTCGGGCAAGACCCTCGCCTTCGGCCTCGCCGTACTGGCCCGCATCGACGGGCAGCGGGCCGAGCCCCGGCAGCCGGTGGCCCTCGTCCTCGTCCCCACCCGGGAACTGGCCCAGCAGGTCACCGACGCGCTCACCCCCTACGCACAGGCGCTGCGCCTGCGGCTCACCACGGTGGTCGGCGGTATGTCGATCGGCCGCCAGGCGAGCGCGCTGCGCGGCGGCGCCGAGGTCGTCGTCGCGACGCCCGGCCGGCTCAAGGACCTCATAGACCGCGGCGACTGCCGGCTGGACCGCGTCACCGTCACCGTCCTGGACGAGGCCGACCAGATGACGGACATGGGCTTCATGCCGCAGGTGACCGCCCTGCTCGACCAGGTGCGCCCCGGGGGCCAGCGGCTGCTGTTCTCGGCCACGCTGGACCGCAACGTCGACCGCCTGGTCCGCACCTACCTCCACGACCCCGTGGTCCACTCCGTCGACCCGTCGGCCGGCGCGGTCACCACCATGGAGCATCACCTGCTGCACGTGGACGACGCCGACAAGCACGCCACCACGACGGAGATCGCCGCCCGCGACGGCCGCGTGATCATGTTCCTGGACACCAAGCACGCCGCCGACCGGCTGGCCAAGAAGCTGCTGGCCGTCGGGGTGCGCGCCTCCGCCCTGCACGGCGGGAAGTCCCAGTCCCAGCGCACCCGGACCCTGGCCCGGTTCAAGGAGGGCGAGGTCACGGTCCTGGTGGCCACCAACGTCGCCGCCCGCGGCATCCACGTCGACAACCTGGACCTCGTCGTCAACGTGGACCCGCCCGCCGACCACAAGGACTATCTGCACCGGGGCGGCCGTACCGCCCGGGCCGGCGAGTCGGGCACCGTCGTCACGCTGGTCCTGCCCCACCAGCGCCGCGAGACGGCCCGCCTGATGGCCGACGCCGGCATCTCCCCGCGCGTCACCCGGGTCCGCTCGGGCGAGGCCGAACTAACCCGCATCACCGGCGCCCAGGCGCCGTCGGGCGTGCCCGTCGTCCTCACGCCGCCGCCCTCCGAGAGCGGCCCGGCGCGCACGGGTTCCGCCCCGCGCGCACGGCGCGGCAGGCCCGCCCGGGGCCGCCGCCGCTGACCCGCTCTCAGG
>NZ_NGFN01000213.1 GCF_002148965.1 Streptomyces swartbergensis
GGACGGCACAGGACGGCGCGGGACGGCACAGGGTCGCACGGGCGGGCCGTAATACGGTCGCCCGTTCCCGATCGCGCTCCCTATCGTCAGCGGCATGACCGACTTCACCATCCCCCTCCCGCCGCACGTCCGGCAGGAGCTCGACGACCTGGCGGACGCCACCGGCCGCCTCCCCGAGGACATCGCGCTGGACGCCGTACTGCACCGGCTGGCGCGGGAGTCGTCGGCGGTGCGGGGCACGGCGGAGTCGCTCGCCGGCGCGCATGCCGATCTGCTGCGGAGGCTCGGCGAATGACCAGGCACCTCACCGTCGCGGAGGTCACGACGATCGCCCGGATCGCCTTCGGCGGGCGTGACCCCGAGGTCCGGGAGGCCGGGTTGTTCAACTCCGCCGTGCACCGCCCGCGCGCCCGCATGTTCGGCACGGCGGCCTACGAGGACCCGCACGAGCAGGCGGCCGCGCTGCTGCATGCCGTCGCGACGAACCACCCCCTCGTCGACGGGAACAAGCGCACGGCCTGGCTGGCCGCCGCGACCTTCCTCGGCGTCAACGGCGTCGACCTCACGGGCTGCGACCAGGACACCGCGTACGACCTGGTCATCGATGTCGCCTCCGGGGACGAGAGCGACATCCGCCTCATCGCGGAGCGCCTGCGGCGGTTGTGACGTGGATCCCACCCTGGTGTGACCCGGCCTGGTCCGCGCATGAGCAGTGGTGGGCCGCCGGTAGGGTGGCCCGGTTGTCATACGTAGCCGAGCCGTCAGGCTCCCTCGAACGAGCCGCCCGACCCCCAACGGAGACCGTGACTACCACCGCCGGCACCAGCTCTGCCTCGCACCACCTGTCCCCGGCGTTCCCCGGCCGCGCCCCCTGGGGTACCGCCAGCAAGCTGCGCGCCTGGCAGCAGGGCGCGATGGAGAAGTACATCCAGGAACAGCCGCGGGACTTCCTGGCGGTCGCCACCCCCGGCGCCGGCAAGACGACCTTCGCGCTGACGCTGGCGTCCTGGCTGCTGCACCACCATGTCGTGCAGCAGGTCACCGTCGTGGCCCCGACCGAGCACCTGAAGAAGCAGTGGGCCGAGGCCGCGGCCCGGATAGGCATCAAGCTCGACCCCGAGTACAGCGCCGGGCCGCTCGGCCGGGAGTACCACGGTGTCGCCGTGACGTACGCGGGTGTCGGTGTGCGGCCGATGCTCCACCGCAACCGCGTCGAGCAGCGCAAGACCCTGGTCATCCTCGACGAGATCCATCACGCCGGTGACAGCAAGTCCTGGGGCGAGGCCTGTCTGGAGGCGTTCGAGCCCGCCACCCGCCGGCTGGCGCTGACCGGTACGCCCTTCCGGTCCGACACCAACCCCATCCCCTTCGTCACGTACGAGGAGGGCAACGACGGGATCCGGCGGTCCGCCGCCGACTACACCTACGGCTACGGCAACGCCCTCGCCGACAACGTCGTCCGGCCGGTCATCTTCCTCTCCTACAGCGGCAACATGCGCTGGCGCACCAAGGCCGGTGACGAGGTCGCCGCGCGGCTCGGCGAGCCCATGACCAAGGACGCCATCAGCCAGGCCTGGCGGACCGCCCTGGACCCGCGCGGTGAGTGGATGCCCGCCGTGCTGCGCGCCGCCGACCAGCGGCTGACCGAGGTGCGCAAGGCCATCCCGGACGCCGGTGCGCTCGTCATCGCCTCCGACCAGGAGTCGGCGCGTGCGTACGCCAAGCTGATCCGCGAGATCACAGGCAGCAAGGCGACCCTCGTGCTGTCCGACGACTCCGGCGCCTCCGAGCGGATCGACGAGTTCAGCGCGAACACCGACCGGTGGATGGTCGCCGTGCGGATGGTGTCCGAGGGCGTCGACGTGCCGCGGCTCGCGGTGGGCGTGTACGCGACGACCATCTCCACCCCGCTCTTCTTCGCACAGGCCGTCGGGCGTTTCGTACGGTCCCGGCGCCGCGGCGAGACGGCCTCCGTCTTCCTCCCCACCGTGCCCGACCTGCTCTCCTTCGCCAACGAGATGGAGCGCGAGCGCGACCACGTCCTCGACAAGCCCAAGAAGGAGGGCGAGGAGGACCCGTACGCCGAATCCGAGAAGGAGATGGAGGAGGCGAACCGGGAACAGGACGAGGACACCGGCGAGCAGGACACGTTGCCCTTCGAGGCGCTGGAGTCCGACGCGGTCTTCGACCGGGTCATGTACAACGGCGCCGAGTTCGGCATGCAGGCCCACCCGGGGAGCGAGGAGGAGCAGGACTACCTCGGCATCCCCGGGCTGCTGGAGCCCGACCAGGTCCAGCTGCTGCTCCAGAAGCGGCAGGCCCGGCAGATCGCGCACAGCCGCAAGAAGCCGGACGAGGAGGCCGACCTGCTCGAACTGCCCGCCGAGCGGCGGCCGGTGGTCTCCCACAAGGAGATGATGGAGCTGCGGCGGCAGCTCAACACGATGGTCGGCGCGTACGTCCACCAGAGCGGCAAGCCGCACGGCGTGATCCACACGGAGCTGCGGCGCGTGTGCGGGGGGCCTCCGGCGGCGGAGGCGACGGCGGGGCAGCTGCGGCAGCGGATCGCCAAGGTGCAGGAGTGGGCTACGCGGATGAAGTGACGGCGCGGGTGGCCGGCGCGCATACAGGCGCAAAGGTGACCAGTGCACACCCACCCGTGCCCGGATTCTGGACGGAGCCTTCCGCTCAGCGAACTCCCTTCGCTACTGTCCGGCTACGCATACGCCCCGTGGCAACGCCGCCGCGGAGCGCAGCCGTGAAGCGACGCGGCCCGGACAGGCCGGGCCGCCGGCCGATCGGCGGCCTCTGAAGCGCGTTGCCGACGGGACTCGGTGACGCATCCGACCGCCAGAGGGCCGCCGACCTCACCACTAAGGAGTGGGCGTCGTGACCGCGGAGACCTCCCAGACGCTCGACAGAGGACTGCGCGTCCTCAAGCTGCTCGCCGACACGGACCACGGGCTGACCGTGACCGAACTTTCGCTCAAGCTGGGCGTCAACCGGACCGTGGTGTACCGGCTGCTCGCCACGCTGGAACAGCACGCGCTCATACGCCGTGACCTGGGCGGACGTGCCCGCGTCGGCCTCGGGGTGCTGCGTCTGGGGCGGCAGGTCCATCCCCTGGTACGCGAGGCCGCGATGCCGGCGCTGCGGTCGCTGGCCGAGGACATCGGCGCGACGGCGCACCTGACCCTGGTCGATGGTGCGGACGCGCTCGCCGTGGCCGTGGTGGAGCCGACCTGGACGGACTACCACGTCGCCTACCGGGCCGGGTTCCGGCATCCCCTGGACCGGGGCGCCGCGGGTAAGGCGATACTCGCGGCCCGGCAGCACCCGATGAAGGACCCGGGCTTCACCCTGACCCACGGGGAGCTGGAAGCCGGCGCGTGCGGGGCGGCGGCCCCGTTGTTGGGCGTGACGGGCGTCGAGGGCAGCGTGGGCGTGGTGATGCTCGCGGACGTGGTGCCGGAACGGGTGGGGGCGAGGGTCGTCGAGGCGGCACGGGAGGTCGCGGACGCGCTGCGCTGACGTGTGCGTGACCGGGTCGCTGCGGGGCGTGCGCCGACCGCGTCGCGCCGGCGTCCGCCGAGCCCTCCTGCCGGGCCCGGGTGACCTGGGCCCGGCAGGATTCCGCGCCCGAGTTAGATTGATCCCGTGTTCTCTCGCCTCACGCGTCCCCAGGCCATCGCCGTCTGCGCCCTGCCCGTCGTGGCTCTGCTCGCCACGGCGGTGTTCGCGCCGCTGCCGTTCTCGGTGGCGCAGCCCGGGCAGACGACGAACGTGCTCGGGGAGAACAAGGGCACCCCGGTGATCACCATCTCGGGGGCACCGGTCCGGGACACCCGTGGCCAGCTGCGGATGACCACCATCGTGGCGACCTCGCCGGACACCCGGGTCTCGCTCCCGGACATCGTCGACAGCTGGTTCCGCACGGACCGGGCGGTCATGCCGCGCGACGCGATCTACCCGAGCGGCGACACCGTCCAGGAGATCGAGCGGCACAACGAGAAGCAGATGAAGGAGTCCCAGGACGCGGCGACGCAGGCCGCGCTGAACCATCTCGGCCTCGACGACAAGGACGTCAAGGTCGGCCTGAAGCTCAAGGACGTGGGCGGGCCCAGTGCCGGGCTGCTGTTCTCCCTGGGGATCATCGACAAGCTCGACGGTGACGGCACCGGTGGTGATCTCACCGGGGGCCGTGTCATCGCCGGCACCGGCACGATCGCCGCCGACGGCACGGTCGGGGCGGTGGGCGGCGTCGCCCTCAAGACCCAGGCGGCCAAGCGTGACGGCGCGACCGTGTTCCTCGTCCCGAAGGCGGAGTGCGCGGACGCGCGGGCCGAACTGCCGAAGGGCCTGCGGCTGATTCCGGTGACCACGCTGAAGAGCACGGTGAGTTCACTGGTGGCCCTGGAGACGGGGAAGGGGTCCGTGCCCAGCTGTTAGTGGGCGGCGGCTGCCGTCCCCGGCCGGGTGGCGAGCCTTAATCCGACCTCTATGAGGGTCCAGCCGAGGCGGGTGCGGAGGCTGTGAGCGGGCCTGGTCCTGACGGGGCTCTGGGCTCCGGCCTCGACGCGGAGTTCGGCGGCGCGGGCGTGGTGCAGGGCGAGGTGGATGTCGGGGTGCATCTCAGTCCGTCCTGATCGGGAAGGCGTGGGTGTGGAGGCGGACCTGCTCGGCGCCTGGGGTGTCCTCGGCGGTCGCGCGGTCGCGGTACGTCTCGACCAGCGCGTGCATCTTCTCGACGAGCTCCCGCGTCAGTTCGGGCGTCAGCAGCAGGGTCCAGCTGCTCATGTCCCAGACGCGGCTCCACTCCTCGGGCCATGAGTCGCGGTTGCCCAGCCATGTCGACAGGTCCTGGGTCTGAGTGGTGGCGACCTCGTGGATATACAGGTCCGCCGCGCCGCGTACGGCCGGGTCCGAGTCGTTGAGCAGGGCGTCGTCGAAGCGCAGGCCGCGATGGACCGCCTGCCACCATCGCTCGCGCCCCTTGCCCCGCTCGGGGGCGTCCTCGACGAAGCCGTACTCCGCGAGTTGGCGCAGGTGGTAGCTGGTGGCACCGCTGGACTCGCCCAGTTTCGCGGCCAGTTGCGAGGCGGTGGCCGGGCCGCCGAAGCGCAGGGCGTCCAGCAGCTGCATCCGCAGGGGGTGCGCGAGTCCGCGCAGGGATCGGGCGTCGAGTTGTCGTACGTGTGTCTTATCGCTCTCGCTCACGATGCAAAGGTAGCGTTGCAAAGGAACCTTTGCAACGGCTCCTTTGTAAGTCTTGCACGTCACCCCTCCCTGACCAACCCCTCCTTCACCATCCACTCCAGCGCCACCTGATGCGGATCCTCCCCCTCCACATCCACCTTCGCGTTCAGCGCCCGCGCCACCGTGTTGTTCAGCCTCGCCGTCACCGGGTCCAGGACGTCAGCGATCGCCGGCCACCGCTTGAGGGTCTTCGCGTTGATCATCGGCGCGGCGTTGTAGTTGGGGAAGAACTTCCGGTCGTCCGCCATGACCGCCAGGTTCATGGACTCGATGCGCCCGTCGGTGGTGAACACCTCCCCGTACGGGCAACTCCCCTTCGACGTCTGGGTGTAGATGATCCCCGTGTCCATCTGCGTGACGTTCCGCGCCGGCAGCTTCATCCCGTACGCCTGCTGCATGCCCGGCAACCCGTCCGCCCGGTTCGCGAACTCGACCTCCACGCACAGCTTCACCGCACCAGGGTCGGACCTCGCCAGCTCCGCCACGTCCGACAGGGTCTTCGTGCCGTACTTCTCCGCGTTCTGCCGGTTCATCGCCAGCGCGTAGGTGTTGTTCAGGGACGACGGCCGCAGCCAGGCCAGTCCGTTCGCCGCGTCGGCCTTCCGCACGGCCTCCCACTGCGCGCGCGGATCGGTGATCGGCTCGCTGTGCCCCAGGTAGGTGATCCAGGCCGTGCCCGTGTACTCGTACCCGGCGTCCGCGTCGCCCTTGCGGACGGCCTCGCGGCTGCCGAGGGAACCCTGGATGCCCGTGCGGTCGAGCACCTCCGCGCCGGCCGCCTCCAAGGCGATGCCCATGATCGCGCCGAGGATCAGCCCCTCGGTGAACGACTTCGACGTCACCGTCAGGCTCGCGCCCTTCAGCGGCTCGCCCCGCCCGACCGACCCGGGCCGCACGTCGTCCGCCATGGGGGAGCCGCTGGTCAGGCCGCAGCCCGCGAGCAGCAGCCCCGCGGCCGCCAGGCACGTGCGCCGTCTCATGGCCGGAGCCCCCGTGGCCGCAGCAGCACTTCCGCCAGGGAGGCCAGCCAGTCCACCAGCAGCGCCAGGACCACCGTCAGGACCGAGCCCAGCACCAGCACCGGCATCCGCTGGTTGGTGATCCCGGTCGTGATCAGCACGCCCAGTCCGCCGCCCCCGCCGAAGACCGCCAGGGTCGCCGTGCCGACGTTCAGGACGAGGGCCGTGCGGACACCCGCGAGGATCAGCGGGACCGCCAGGGGGAGTTCCACCCGGGTCAGGACTCCCACCGGCGACATGCCGATGCCCCGCGCCGCCTCCAGCAGCGTCGGGTCGTTCGCCTTCAGGCCGGTGATCGTGTTCGACAGCACGGGCAGGACGGCGTAGGCGATGATGCCGATCAGGGCGGCCCTGCGGCCGATGCCCAGCCAGATGACCAGGAGCGCCAGCAGGCCGATCGCGGGGGTCGCCTGGCCCATGTTGGCGAACGCCATCGCCACCGGGGTGGCTCTGCTGAACGCCCGGCGGGTCAGCAGGATCCCCAGCGGAATCGCGATGATCAGCACGAAGAACGTGGAGATCGCGGTCAGCTCGATGTGCTGCCACAGGGCCTTCGAGACCTGGCCGTCCGACAGGGCGTTGCGGGACAGCGCGTCCAGGTCGGCCTGCCGGAACCACAGCCAGGTGGCCAGCAGTACGGCCACCAGGGCGGCGGGCAGGACGGTCAGCTGCTGCCAGCCGACGCGCCGGGGCGGCGGGCCGGGGGGTGTCCGGGGCGCCTCGGCCTCGTCCGCCGGTTCGGGGGCGGTGCGCACTTGCCCCGGAGCGGTCACCGCGTCCCTCCGAAGCCGCCCACGCCCGTGACGCCCCTGCCCTCCTGCTCCGCGTGCGTCTGCGCCGCCCGCAGTTCCTCCAGCTCGTGCTGGTGCTCCAGGGCGTCGAGCCGGTCGGCCTCCAGCATGTCGTGCACGGAGTTGAGGAGGGTCTCCATGTCGACGACGCCGGTGTACTCACCGTGCCGCCCCGTCACCGCCACCCGCCCGGCGTTGTCGGTGAGCACCGCCTCCAGCGCGTCCCGCAGGGTCGCGTCCCGGGTGACCGTGTCGTGCACCAGCGTCCCGGCGCGGGCCAGCGAGCCCCGGGCCCGCATCAGGTCGCCGCGCCTGAGCCACTTGTAGGGGCGGCCGCGCCGGTCGAGCAGCAGGATCTCGTTGGTGCCGGCGGCCCGCAGCCGGTTGAAGATCTGCTGCAACGGGTCGTCGATCGTCACCGTCGGATAGTCGGTGATCTCCACGTCCCGCACGCGGGTCAGGTTCAGCCGCTTCAGCGCCGCCCCGGCGCCGACGAACCCGGACACGAAGTCGTCCGCCGGGTTGGTGAGGATGGCCTCCGGAGTGTCGAACTGCGCGATGTGGGACCGTTCGCGCAGGACGGCGATCCGGTCGCCGATCTTGATCGCCTCGTCGAAGTCGTGCGTGACGAAGACGATCGTCTTGTGCAGCTCGTGCTGGAGCCGGATCAGCTCGTCCTGGAGATGGTCGCGGGTGATCGGGTCCACCGCCCCGAACGGCTCGTCCATCAGCAGCACCGGGGGATCGGCGGCCAGGGCCCGTGCCACGCCCACGCGCTGCTGCTGGCCGCCGGAGAGCTGGCGCGGGTAACGGCCGTGGAACTCGCCGGGGTCGAGGCCGACCAGATCGAGGAGTTCCTCGGTCCGCGCCCTGATCCGGGCCCTGGACCAGCCGATCATCCTCGGGACGAGCGCGATGTTCTGCGCGACCGTCATGTGCGGGAAGAGCCCGGCGGACTGGATCGCGTAGCCGACCTTGCGGCGCAGCCCGACCGGGTCGATGTCGGTGACGTCCTCACCGCCCATGCGGATACGGCCGCCGGTCGGCTCGATCAGCCTGTTGATCATCTTGAGCGTGGTCGACTTGCCGCAGCCCGAGGGGCCGACCAAGACGACGACCTCGCCCGCCTTGATCTCCATGCTCACGTTGTCCACGGCCGGCTGCGCACCGCCGGGGTACCGCTTGGTCAGGTTCTCCAGCTCGATGGAGGCCCCGTGGCCGTCGGTCTCACGCACGGATCCCCCTGGGAATGGTCAGCCGCCCGATCAGGACGTACGCGGCGTCGAACAGCAGCGCCAGGACGACGATGCCGAGCGTGCCCGCGAGGACCTGGTTGAGCGCGTTGGCGCTGCCCAGTGAGGCGAGGCCGCGGAAGATGACGTTGCCGAGGCCGGGCCCCGAGGCGTACGCCGCGATGGCCGCGATGCCCATGAGCATCTGGGTCGCGACCCGGATCCCGGTCAGGATCGGCGGCCAGGCCAGCGGCAGCTCGATCCGCAGCAGCCGGGCCGGGCGGGACATCCCGATGCCCGTCGCCGCGTCCACCAGCGACGGGTCGACCCCGCGCAGCCCGACGATCGCGTTGCGCACGACCGGCAGCAGCCCGTACAGCGTGAGCGCGATCACCGTCGGCGCCACGCCCAGCCCCACGACCGGGATGAGCAGCCCGATCAGGGCGAGCGCAGGGACGGTCAGGACGGTGGCGGTGGCCGTGGTCGCGAGGTTCCCGGCCCACTCGTTGCGGTAGGTGGCGACGCCGATCAGGACCCCGAGCACGGTCGCGACGACCATGCACTGGAAGACGGCGCTGGCGTGCTGGTAGGCGTCCGTGAGCAGCTGCTGGTGCCGGCCGGCCAGATACTCCCAGAAGTTCACACGCGCTCACCCCACGACTCAGGTCTCCTCCGCGGCCTGCTCCACCAGCGGGATGATCCGCAGCGGAACGGGGTTCTCCATGACGATCGCCGTGGAGGCCCGGACGATGCCATCAAAACCGACGACCCGGTCGATCACACGCTGGAGATCGGCGTTCGAGCGGGCCACCAGCCGGCACAGCATGTCCCCGCTGCCGGTGGTGGTGTGCAGCTCCAGCACCTCGGGCACGGTTGCCAAGTGGGCCCGTACGTCGGCGCCTTGGCCCTGCCGGATCTGGAGCGTCGCGAACGCGGTGACCGGATAGCCGAGCGCCGCCGGATCCACCTCGGGCCCGAAGCCGCGGATGACTCCGTTCGACTGAAGCCGGTCCAGCCGCGCCTGCACCGTGCCGCGGGCCACGCCCAGCCGCCGGGACATCTCCAGCACCCCGATCCGCGGCTCCCGCGCCAGCAGCAGGATGATCCGGCCGTCCAGATGATCGATCGCCACAGCAGCCTCCCGGCATGGTCATCCTGTACAGAAGCGCCGTCGATACGGCCGTATTGCTGAACAGATTGCCCAGCCGAAACGCAAACTATTGCGCACGTTGCCGAGCGGGGAGACCCTGCGGCTATGACGCAGACCACACACCACACTCCCGACACCGCCCGGCAGGCCGACCCCTTCCCGGTCAAGGGAATGGACGCGGTCGTCTTCGCCGTGGGCAACGCCAAGCAGGCGGCGCACTACTACTCCACCGCCTTCGGCATGAAGCTGGTCGCCTACTCCGGACCGGAGAACGGCAGCCGCGAGACCGCGAGCTACGTGCTGGAGAACGGCTCCGCCCGCTTCGTCCTCACGTCGGTCATCAAGCCGTCCACCGACTGGGGCCGCTTCCTCGCCCGGCACGTGGCCGAGCACGGCGACGGCGTCGTCGACCTCGCCATCGAGGTGCCCGACGCGCGCGCCGCGTTCGCCTACGCCGTCGAGCACGGCGCCCGCCCGGTCGCCGAGCCGTACGAGTTCAAGGACGAGCACGGCACGGTCGTCCTGGCCGCCATCGCCACCTACGGCGAGACCCGCCACACCCTCGTCGAGCGCTCCGGCTACGACGGCCCGTACCTGCCCGGCTTCGTGGCGGCCCAGCCGATGGTCGAGCCGCCCGCCCAGCGCACCTTCCAGGCCATCGACCACTGCGTCGGCAACGTCGAGCTCGGCCGGATGAACGAGTGGGTCGGCTTCTACAACAAGGTGATGGGCTTCACGAACATGAAGGAGTTCGTGGGCGACGACATCGCCACCGAGTACAGCGCGCTGATGTCGAAGGTCGTCGCCGACGGCACGCTCAAGGTCAAGTTCCCGATCAACGAGCCGGCCATCGCCAAGAAGAAGTCCCAGATCGACGAGTACCTGGACTTCTACGGCGGCGCGGGCGTCCAGCACATCGCGCTCAACACCAACGACATCGTCCAGACGGTCCGCACCATGCGCGCGGCCGGCGTCGAGTTCCTCAACACGCCCGACTCGTACTACGACACGCTGGGGGAGTGGGTCGGCGAGACCCGGGTCCCGATCGACACCCTGCGCGAGCTGAAGATCCTCGCCGACCGCGACGAGGACGGCTACCTGCTGCAGATCTTCACCAAGCCGGTCCAGGACCGCCCGACCGTCTTCTTCGAGATCATCGAGCGCCACGGCTCGATGGGCTTCGGCAAGGGCAACTTCAAGGCCCTGTTCGAGGCGATCGAGCGAGAGCAGGCCCGCCGCGGCAACCTGTGATCCGATCGCTCCTTTGAGCTCGTGCGGGTGTCACGGGGCACCCGCACGCCTCACTCCTCGGCCGGCTCCGGCAGTTCCTCGTCCGGCGGTTCCCCCAACGCCTCCGAAGCCGCCCGCGCCGCAGGCGCGTGCAGGGGCGAGAAGTTCGGGTTGATGCGGAGCGCCTCCGCGAGGTGCCGCCGGGCCGCTCCGTACCGCTCCAGTTCACGTTCGATCATGCCGCGGTGGTACATGTGCACCGCGCTGCGCACCCCGCCCCCGTGCTCGCCCTCCGTCGCCCGCACCGCGAAGCGCAACGCCTTCTCCGACTCCCCGGACCGGTGCAGCGCCCAGCCCAGGGCGTCGGCGACCTCGGTCCCCGGCTGGCGGTGCCACTCCGCCCGCAGCCGCCGTACCGCCTCCCGCGGATCGCCGTGGTGCGCCTCGAACTGGCCGAGGACCAGCTCCTCGTCGGCCCCGCCCGCGGCGGCGTTCCGGACCCGCTCCCGCAACAGGTCGTACTGCACCCGGGCCGCCTCCGGCATCCCCAGCGACTCGTACAACTCGCCCAGCTCCAGGGCGTACCGGGGGCAGGGCTGCTTGGTGAGAGCCACCCGGTACGCGTTCAGCGCCTCCGTCGTCCGGCCCAGGGCCGCCAGCGCCCTGCCCTGTCCGGCCTGCGCGGCCCGCTGGTCGGGGTCGAGGCGCACCGCCTCCTGGAAGTGCCGCAGCGCGTCCTGGAGGTCCCCGCGTTCCCAGGCCAGCTGACCGGCCCGCTCCAGGTAGGACGCCCGTTCGGCCGGTGCCCGCGCGCCCGCCGCCGCGTCCGCCAGTGAGGCCGCCGCGTCCTCCCGCCAGCCCCGGTCGCGGTAGACGGCCGCGGCCCGCGCCAGCACGGCAGGCCCGGAGCGCAGCTCCGTCAGCCGGTCCAGCGTCCGCTTGGCCGCCGCGTGCTCGCCGAGCCCGGTGTAGGCGTCGATGAGCAGGGGATACGTCGTCCACCGCCGGGGCTCCAGCTTCAGCGCCGCCTCGCCCCAGCGCCGCGCGGCGGGGAAGTCCCGGCGCGCGTTGGCCAGCGCGGCCAGCCCGGCCAGGGCCCGCGTGTTCCGCTGCGGCCGCACCTTCAGCGACGTGCGCAACGCCTTCTCGGCACGCGGGTAGTACGCCGGGTCCGCCAGCCGCCGCCCCTGCTCCACGTAGGCCGCCCCGAGCACGGCCCAGGACCGCGCGTCCCGCGGATGGGTCCGCAGCCGCTGCTCCCGCTCGCCGATCAGCTCCGCCAGATCGGGCAGCGTGGCCGGCACCCCGGCGGTGACCGCCGCCATGGCCAGCGCCCCCGGCGACGGCGGAGCGGGCTCGGCGGGCCGCTCCCACGGCAGCAGCACCAGCACCCCGCCGAGCACGGCAGACCCCGCGACGGAGGCGAGCACCACCCGCCGGGTGCGGAAGCGGCCCTTGGCGCTGCTTCTCTGCCGCTGCGGACCCTCCTGCTGGTTCTCCATGGCGCTCACTGTGCGTCAGTACGACGACCTCACCCGGGCAGGTGAAGGGTGCCACCGACGGGGTTCACACCGATGGCCCCGGGTGCGAACCTGTGATCATGAGCCGTATCGAAGCGCCCAGCTCCGAAGGCGCGGACACCGCAGCGACCGGCAGCCTCGTCGACCTCCTGCTCGGCGGCCTGCCCGCCGAGGCGGTCCTCACCGACCCCGACGTCACGGCCTCCTACGCCCACGACATGGCGAGCTTCTGCCCGGCCGGCGCCCCGGCCGCGGTCGTCCTGCCCCGCACGGTGGAGCAGGTCCAGCACGTGATGCGCACCGCCACCGCCCTGCGCGTCCCGGTCGTCCCGCAGGGCGCCCGCACCGGACTGTCCGGCGCCGCGAACGCCTCCGACGGCTGCATCGTGCTCTCCCTGACCAGGATGGACCGGATCCTGGAGATCAACCCGGTCGACCGCATCGCCGTCGTCGAGCCCGGCGTGATCAACGCCGCCCTCTCCCGGGCCGTCGGCGAACACGGCCTGTACTACCCGCCGGACCCCTCCAGCTGGGAGATGTGCACCATCGGCGGCAACATCGGCACGGCCTCGGGCGGCCTGTGCTGCGTGAAGTACGGGGTCACCGCCGAGTACGTCCTCGGACTGGACGTCGTGCTGGCCGACGGGCGGCTCATGTCCACCGGCCGCCGCACCGCCAAGGGCGTCGCCGGGTACGACCTGACCCGTCTGTTCGTCGGCTCCGAGGGCTCGCTCGGCATCGTCGTACGGGCCGTGCTCGGGCTGCGCCCCAAGCCGCCCGAGCAGCTCGTGCTGGCCGCCGAGTTCGCCTCCGCGGCCGCCGCCTGCGACGCCGTGTGCCGCGTCATGGCGGGCGGCCACGTCCCGTCACTCCTCGAACTCATGGACCGTACGACGGTCAAGGCCGTCAACGACCTGGCGCAGATGAGCCTCCCGGAGAGCACCGAGGCCCTGCTGCTCGCCGCCTTCGACACCACCGACCCGGCCGCCGACCTCGCCGCCGTCGGCGCGCTGTGCGAGGCCGCCGGCGCCACCCAGGTCGTACCGGCCGACGACCCGGCCGAGTCCGAACTGCTCCTCCAGGCGCGGCGGTTGTCGCTCACCGCGCTGGAGGCCGTCAAGGGCGTGACGATGATCGACGACGTGTGCGTGCCCCGTTCCCGGCTCGCCGAGATGCTCCAAGGGGTCGACCGGATCGCCGAGAAGTACCGGCTCACCATCGGGGTCGTCGCCCATGCGGGGGACGGCAACACCCACCCGACGGTGTGCTTCGACCCGGCCGATCCCGACGAGTCCCGGCGTGCCCGCGAGTCCTTCGACGAGATCATGGCGCTCGGCCTGGAACTCGGCGGCACCATCACCGGCGAGCACGGCGTCGGCGTGCTGAAGAAGGAGTGGCTGGCGCGCGAGATCGGTCCGGTGGGGATGGAGATGCAGCGGGCCGTGAAGCAGGCGTTCGACCCGCTGGGCATCCTGAACCCGGGCAAGCTGTTCTGACGGCCGGGTCCGCACCGGCTTTACCGGTCTTACCGGCGTCACTGGCTTCACCGGCTTCACCGGCTTCACCGGCTTCACCGGCGTCACTGGCTTCACCGGCCTCACCGGGCGAGCAGCTGGTCCAGTTCGTCGTCGAGGCCGAGCTGCTCACCCTCCGTCCCCGGTGGGACCACCCGCAGCGTGCGCTCCAGCCAGGCCGAGACCTGCGCCGCCGGGGCCTCCAGCAGGGCGTCCCCGTCGGGTGAACTCAGCGCCACCAGCACGAAGCCGCGCCCCTCGGCCTTCGCCGGCCACACCCGCACGTCCCCCCGCCCGCACGGCCGGAACACACCCTCCACCAGCAGGTCCCGGGCGAACGTCCAGTGCACGGGGTGCGCGGAGTCGATGTGGAAGGTGACGTGCACGGCGTACGGATCGTCGGTGACATACCCGAGCCGGGCCGGCACCGGGAGCCGGCGCTGCGGCGACAGGACGAGCTTCAACTCCAGTTCGCGTTCCACCACGGTGCGCATGGCGGTGTTCCCTTCTCTGCACGGCTGCCCGCGAGGGCCGGTCGGGAGGAGAGAGCGCGCGGAGGCGGCGGCATTACGCGCGTTGCCGGAAGTTTTTTCGCGGAGGGAGGCGCCGGGCCGCGCGATCCGTAGCACATCGGTGCTCGAAAGGGGTGGGTCCGGTGGGAGCGGCGGTGAGGGTTGCGCACGTCTGATAGATGTGGAGGCCCCCATTTGGCCCTCGAGCAGATACGGGACGACGGAGATGAGCGCCCCAACCCCGGCCCCCGGTGACGACAGGCCCCGCGAAGGTTATTACCCGGATCCGTCCATTCCTGGATATGTCCGGTACTGGAACGGTGCGTCCTGGGTACCGGGCACCAGCCGTCCCGCGCCCAAGGACGGCGAGACGCTCGCGCCGCCGCCCGGTGCCGCCGCCTCCAACTCCGGCTCGGGCTCCGGCTCGGGCTCGGGCTCGGTCGAGGAGACCGGCCCGCACTTCTTCGACGAGGATCCGGCCGACGAGCCGTCCCCCGCCGACGCCCAGCACGGCAGCCGTCCCGAGCCCGCGTCCGCCTGGGGCGCCGACCGCTCCCGTCAGTCGGGCTTCGGCGGCGACCAGGACCGCCGTGTCGCGTGGGGCGCACCGCAGGGCGCGCAGGGTGCCGACCCGAGGGTGTCGCACGCCGACCGGCAGCAGCCGGCCGGGGAGTCCGCCCCACAGGGGGAACCGCCGTCTCCCGCCGACCAGGAGGCGAACGCCGCGGCCGCCGGCAGCACGTTCGTCTTCCGCCGCCCGGCGGGGAAGGCCGGGGGAGGGGCCTCAGCCGATGCCCCCGACGAGGGCACGAT
>NZ_NGFN01000214.1 GCF_002148965.1 Streptomyces swartbergensis
CCCCAGGTCCATCCTGAGACAACAAGGACAAGGACCCCGACGGCCCAACACCACCCCGCCGCCGCCGTCCCTCCGTACGCCACCCACGGAGGACGCGATGACCACCCGCCACGACACGCCCGACATCTTCGCCCTCTCGGAAATCCACGGCCCGGTCCTTCGCCCCGGCGACCCCGCCTACGCCGACGAGGTCACCGGCTTCAACCTGGCCGCCCTCCACACCCCCGACGTGGTCGTCGGAGCGACCGGGCCCGACGACATCGTCACCGCCATGCGCTGGGCGAAGGCCACCGACACCCCCGTCGCCGTCCAGGCCACCGGGCACGGCGCCAACTTCCCCATCGGAAAGGGCCTCCTGATCAACACGTCCCGCATGACCGACGTCCAGGTCGACCCCACCACCCGCACGGCCACCATCGCTGCGGGCGCGAAGTGGAGCCACGTCATGGCCGCAGGCGCCCCGCACGGCCTCGCCGGCCTCTGCGGCACCTCCACGGACGCGGGCGTCGTCGGCTACACCCTCGGCGGCGGACTCCCCGTCCTCGGCCGTGCCTACGGCTACGCCGCCGACCTGGTCCGCTCCTTCCAGGTCGTCACCCCGGACGGCCGGCTGCGCGAAACGGACCCCCAGCACGAACCGGAACTGTTCTGGGCCCTGCGCGGCGGCAAGGGCAACGTGGGCGTCGTCACCTCACTCGTCACCGAACTGCTCCCGCTCCCCCGCCTCTACGGCGGCGGCATCTACTGCCCGGGCGAACACACCGAGGCCCTGCTCCGAGCCTGGGCGGACTGGACCCGCACGATCCCGGACGAGATGTGCAGCGCGTTCACGATCCTGCGCCTGCCGCCCATCCCGCAGATCCCGGAGCCGCTGCGCGGCGGCTTCTGGGCCCGCGTGGCGATCGCCTGGCCCGGCCTCCCGGCCGAGGGCGAGGCACTGATCGCACCTCTGCGCCAAGCCGCCCCCGTGGCCGTCGACACGGTCGAGGTGATGGACCACGCTGCCCTGAACCGCATCCACATGGAACCGCAGGACCCGCTCCCCGCGAGGGAGTCGTGCCTGCTCCTGCGCGACCTGACCCCCGACGCCATCCGCACGTTCCTGGACCAGGCCGGCCCCGCGGCGGGCGTCGACCACCCGCTGCTGATGGTCGAGATACGCCACATGGGCGGCGCGATGTCCCGCCCGTCCCCCGTCGAGGACGCCGTCTGCGCCCGCGACGCCCTGTACTTCATCGACTCGGTCGGCATCATGGCCGCGCCACCCGCCGCCGAGGCCATCGAACGGGCGACGCGGCAGCTCTACACGGCCATGGCCGTGTACGGCACGGGCCGCACCATGGTCAACATCCACGGCACCCCGGGCGACGAACAGGACCGCGCCCGCGCCTGGACCCCGGAGGTCTACGAACGCCTACGCCACGACAAGGCCACCTACGACCCGTCCAACCTGCTGCGCTACGGCCACGCGGTGACGCCCGCGTAGCCGCAGCCAACAACCTCGGCCGACCCTCAGGTCGTGGACCGCCGCCGCCGAGCCCCCGGCCGCCTCTCACTCGGCCGCGTCACCGGATCCCCGGCCTCCAGAGCGGCAGCTCTGCGCTTCGCGCCGAAGTCGGCCAGCGCCTCCGCCAGCTTGTGCACGGACGGCTCGGGCGCCATGACGTCCACCCGGAGCCCGTGCTCCTCGGCGGTCTTGCACGTGGCCGGGCCGATACACGCGATGACGGTCACGTTGTGCGGCTTCCCGGCGATACCCACCAGGTTCCGCACAGTGGAGGACGACGTGAACAGCACGGCGTCGAACCCGCCGCCCTTGATCGCCTCCCGCGTCTCCGCCGGCGGCGGCGAGGCCCGCACGGTCCGGTAGGCCGTGACGTCGTCGACCTCCCAGCCCAGCTCGATCAGCCCGGCGACCAGCGTCTCCGTGGCGATGTCGGCACGCGGCAGGAACACCCGGTCGATCGGGTCGAAGACCGGGTCGTAGGGCGGCCAGTCCTCCAGCAGACCGGCGGCCGACTGCTCCCCGCTCGGCACCAGGTCCGGCTTCACGCCGAAGGCGATCAGCGCCTTGGCCGTCTGCTCGCCCACGGCCGCGACCTTGATGCCCGCGAAGGCACGCGCGTCGAGCCCGTACTCCTCGAACTTCTCCCGCACGGCCTTGACCGCGTTCACCGAGGTGAAGGCGATCCACTCGTAGCGGCCCGTCACGAGCCCCTTGACCGCCCGCTCCATCTGCTGGGGCGTGCGCGGCGGCTCGACGGCGATGGTCGGCACCTCGTACGGCACGGCCCCGTACGACCGCAGCTGGTCGGAGAGCGACGCCGCCTGCTCCTTGGTGCGCGGCACGAGCACCTTCCAGCCGAACAGCGGCTTGGACTCGAACCACGCGAGCTGGTCGCGCTGGGCGGCGGCGGAACGCTCACCGACCACGGCTATCACCGGCCGGCCGCCGTCGGGCGAGGGCAGCACCTTGGCCTGCTTCAGCGTCTGCGCGATCGTGCCGAGCGTGGCGGACCAGGTGCGCTGCCGGGTGGTCGTACCGGCGACGGTGACCGTCATCGGGGTGTCCGGCTTGCGGCCCGCGGAGACGAGCTCGCCGGCCGCGGCGGAGACGGAGTCCAGCGTGGTGGACACGACGACCGTGCCGTCCGACGCCCCGACCTCCGTCCAGCACCGGTCCGACGCCGTCCGCGCGTCCACGAACCGCACGTCCGCGCCCTGCGCGTCCCGCAGCGGCACGCCGGCGTACGCGGGCACACCGACCGCACTCGCGATACCGGGCACGACCTCGAAAGGCACCCCGGCGGCGGCGCACGCCAGCATCTCCTCGGCGGCGTAGGTGTCGAGTCCGGGGTCCCCGGACACCGCACGTACGACCCGCCTGCCGCCCCGTGCGGCCTCCATGACAAGATGTGCGGCATCCCGCACCGCGGGGGCGGCGACGGCGGTTGACGTGCCGTCAACTACCGTCAGCTGGGGCGCTCCTGTGCCCGGACCCGGCTCCTGGGAAGGATCCGAGTCCGTGTTCACTTCGGAGACGCCCTGCCTGGCGTGCTGACGTACGACGTCGAGCACTTCGTGCTCGGCGACGAGGACGTCCGCGTGCGCCAGCGCCTCGACGGCGCGCAGAGTAAGCAGTCCCGGATCTCCGGGTCCGGCACCCAGGAAGGTGACGTGCCCGTGTTCAGGACCGGCGGAAAGGGTGGTGGGGCTCAATGTGCTCGCTCCCCCATCAGACCGGCCGCGCCCTGGGCGAGCATCTCGGCCGCGAGTTCGCGACCGAGCGCCATTGCCCCGTCGTGCGTCTCGGGCACGGGACCGGTGGTGGACAGCTGCACCATGCGGGTGCCGTCGGTCGTGCCGACGACGCCGCGCAGGCGCATTTCCTTGACAATCTGCCCGTCGGCCAACAGGTCGGCGAGCGCGCCCACGGGGGCGCTGCAACCGGCCTCCAGGGCGGCGAGCAGTGACCGCTCGGCCGTCACGGCGACCCGCGTGAACGGGTCGTCGAGTTCGGCGAGCGCGGCGACGAGGTCCGCGTTGCCCGCGGCACACTCGATCGCCAGTGCCCCCTGGCCGGGGGCGGGCAAAACCGTGTCGACCGACAGGAAGTCGGTCACTTCGTCACTCCGGCCGATCCGGTTCAGTCCGGCGGCGGCCAGCACGACGGCGTCGAGCTCACCGGACCGCACGTATCCGATCCTGGTGTCGACGTTGCCGCGGATCGGGACCGTCGCTATGTCCAGGCCGTGGCTGCGCGCGTACGCGTTGAGCTGGGCCATGCGGCGCGGCGAACCGGTACCGATGCGGGCCCCGCTCGGCAGGTCGGTGAACTTCAGCGCGTCCCGGGCGACGATCACGTCCCGCGGGTCCTCCCGCGTGGGTACGGCGGCCACCACCAGCTCATCGGGCTGCGTGGTCGGCAGGTCCTTCAGCGAGTGCACCGCGAAGTCGACCTCGCCCTTGAGCAGCGCGTCGCGCAGGGCGGTCACGAACACACCCGTGCCGCCGATCTGGGCGAGCGCCTCACGCGAGACGTCGCCGTACGTGGTGATCTCGACGAGCTCCACGGGCCGCCCGGTCACCCGGCTCACGGCCTCGGCCACCTGCCCGGACTGGGCCATGGCGAGCCTGCTCCGCCGGGTGCCGAGCCTCAGCGCCTTGTCGTTCATGCCGGCCCTCGGTCTTTCTCTGTGCTGTCCTCGGCCCGGGAGACGGCGGCTACCGCCTCGGGGTCGAGGTCGAACAGGGTCCGCAGCGCGTCCGCGTACCCGGCGCCGCCGGGCTCGGCCGCGAGTTGCTTGACCCGTACGGTCGGCGCGTGCAGCAGCTTGTCCACCACGCGCCGCACGGTCTGGGTGATCTCCGCGCGGTGCTTGTCGTCGAGGCCGGGAAGCCGTCCGTCCAGGCGGGCGATCTCGCTGGCCACGACATCGGCGGCCATGGTGCGCAGGGCGACCACGGTCGGCGTGATGTGCGCGGCCCGCAGTGCTGCCCCGAAGGCCGCGACCTCGTCGGAGACGATACGCCTGACCTGGTCCACATCGGCAGCCATCGGAGCGCCCGCGGAGGCCTCCGCCAGCGACTCGATGTCCACCAGCCGCACCCCGCCCAGCCGGTGCGCGGCCGCGTCTATGTCGCGCGGCATCGCCAGGTCGAGCAGGAAGAGCACGGGCTCGGGCCGCGGCGGCTCGTCGGCCGGCTCGGGCCTGCGCCGCTCGGGGATCCTGCCGACGGCGGCCACGGTCGCGGCGAGCGCGGCGATGGCGTCGGCGTCAGAGGCGGGATCCAGCGGGCCGGCGGTCCCCGGCCTGGCCGCGCGCTGGGCGCCGCCCACCGTGCCGTTGTCGACCCACGCGGCATGCTGCTCCAGGTCGGCRGCGGCCATACCGGCCACGGCCGCCTCGCCGAGCACGGAGAATCCGGCGGTGCCCTGCACCGCGGGCAGGTCCAGCGGACAGCCGTCCTCGCCGCCGAGGCCGGTGGCGGGCAGGTTCCCCCGCCCGGCGCCCGTGGCCGCCGTCCGGCCCGGCTCACCGTACGGGGCAGGCGGTGGGTCGCCGTCGGCCACGGCCGTACGGCCCTCCACCGCGGCGGCGACCGACTCGGCCGTCATGACCAGGCCCGTCGCGCCGGTGCAGGAGACGGCGACATCGGCACGTGTCAGCTCGAACGGCACCGACTCCATCGGGACCGCGCGGGCCAGCACGTCCGTGTCGTCGCCCTCGCTGAGGATCTGCGCGAGGCGCTCGGCGCGGTCGAAGGTGCGGTTGGCGACGACGACCTCGGCGACCCCGGCCCGCGCGAGCGTCGCCGCGGCCAGGGAGGACATCGACCCGGCGCCGATGACCAGGGCCTTCTTGCCCCGGGCCCAGGTCTGCACATCGCCGCCCGCGGCCAGCTGCTCCAGGCCGAAGGTGACCAGGGACTGGCCGGCGCGGTCGATGCCGGTCTCGGAGTGGGCGCGCTTGCCGACCCGCAGGGCCTGCTGGAACAGGTCGTTCAGCAGCCGGCCCGCGGAGTTCAGCTCCTGCGCGCGGGCCAGGGAGTCCTTGATCTGGCCGAGGATCTGCCCCTCGCCGACGACCATCGAGTCCAGCCCGCAGGCCACCGAGAACAGGTGGTGGACGGCCCGGTCCTCGTAGTGCACGTAGAGATAGGGCGTGAGCTCCTCCAGGCCGACCCCGCTGTGCTGGGCGAGCAGCGTGGACAGCTCGGCGACACCGGCGTGGAACTTGTCCACGTCGGCGTAGAGCTCGATGCGGTTGCACGTGGCGAGCAGCGCGGCCTCGGCGGCCGGTTCGGCGGCGACCGTGTCCTGGAGCAGCTTGACCTGCGCGTCCGCGTTGAGCGAGGCCCGCTCCAGCACGCTGACCGGGGCGCTGCGGTGGCTGAGTCCGACGACGAGGAGGCTCATGCCGGCATCACGGCGGGCATGTCCCCGTCGGGTCCCTGGTCGGCGGAGTCGCTGCGCGCGGCGGCGGCCGGGACGCCGCCGTCGGAGGCGGCGGCCTCCTCGCCGGCCTTGCGCTGCTCGTGGAAGGCGAGGATCTGCAGCTCGATGGAGAGGTCGACCTTGCGCACGTCGACGCCGTCCGGGACGGACAGCACGGTCGGCGCGAAGTTCAGGATGGAGGTGACACCGGCGGCCACGAGCCGGTCGCAGACCTGCTGGGCGGCACCGGCGGGGGTGGCGATGACACCGATCGACACGCCGTTGTCCTGGATGATCTTCTCCAGGTCGTCGGAGTGCTGCACGGGGATCCCGGCGACGGGCTTGCCCGCCATGGCCGGGTCGGCGTCGATCAGCGCGGCGACCCGGAAGCCGCGGGAGGCGAACCCGCCGTAGTTGGCGAGGGCGGCGCCGAGGTTACCGATACCGACGATCACGACGGGCCAGTCCTGGGTGAGGCCCAGCTCGCGGGAGATCTGGTAGACGAGATACTCGACGTCGTAGCCGACGCCCCGGGTCCCGTAGGAGCCGAGGTAGGAGAAGTCCTTGCGCAGCTTCGCGGAGTTGACCCCCGCGGCGGCCGCGAGCTCCTCGGAGGAGACCGTGGGCACCGAGCGTTCCGACAGCGCGGTCAGAGCGCGGAGGTACAGCGGAAGCCGGGCGACGGTGGCCTCGGGAATCCCTCGGCTGCGGGTCGCCGGTCGGTGAGTTCGGCCAGTTGCCACGGTGCTCCTGCGGGTAGAGCGGGGCTGTAGGCGGTCATACGTCCCTACATGACCGCCCCGTCGAAAGCAGGCTATGTCTTTGTGAACGCGTGCACAAAGATGGTGTCCGATTTGCCCGGCCAACGTGACCGGGGTCACGCGCCCCCGGCGCACGCCCGGGGAACCGGCGCGCACGCGCCACCGTTCCAGTGCTTCTGGGGGCAAAACCGCACACTCTCTTCCGTGTATCCCGCCCCCGAGACCAGCCGCCGTCGATCCTAAGCGACGTTCCGGCCTCTTTGGACTGCTCGGTCAGTTACCGGACCGGCCGGGATCAGTCGGTCAGCGCCTTGCGCAGGCGGTCCTCGTTCACGCGCCAGAACGTGTGCTGCCTGCCGTCCACCAGCACGACCGGGATCTGTTCCCAGTACTGGTCGTGCAGTTCCCGGTCCTCGGTGATGTCCTTCTGCTCCCAGGGGACTCCCAGATCACCGCACACCTTCTCCACAACGACCTGTGCGTCATCACACAGATGACAGCCGGGCTTGCGGATCAGGGTGACGAGCCGGTCCCGAGGGGGCCTGCGACGAAAGAGGGGACTCATGTCGGCCATTGTCGCGCGCCGGCGAACAAGGGGAACCCTCACGAAAGCGCCGGCGGACACGCCGGCCACGTCCGTCCCGAGCGACATCTTTAACGACACGCTCGCCGAGAGTTCACAGGCTCCGAACCTCACGACTCCGGAACCCCCGAACAATCTGGCTATGCTCACGCCATGGCCGCTCTCGGATGGCTCACTCCCCGTAGGCGCTCCGCCACGGCGAGGAGCGTTTTGGCAGGCGAGGCCTCGGCGGAGGCTGCCCGCAAGTCCTCACAGGAGGCCGCCGGCAGGCCCGAGGAACCCCAGTTCCCGGTCCACGGCGACGACCAGGCCGCCGCCTTCTTCGACCTGGACAACACCGTCATGCAGGGCGCCGCGATCTTCCACTTCGGGCGGGGCCTGTACAAACGGAAGTTCTTCGAGACGCGCGACCTCGCCCGGTTCGCCTGGCAGCAGGCGTGGTTCCGGCTGGCCGGGGTCGAGGACCCCGAACACATGCAGGAGGCCCGCGAATCGGCCCTGTCGATCGTCAAGGGCCACCGCGTCGCCGAGCTCCAGTCGATCGGCGAGGAGATCTACGACGAGTACATGGCCGAGCGCATCTGGCCCGGCACCCGCGCCCTGGCCCAGGCCCATCTGGACGCGGGCCAGAAGGTCTGGCTCGTCACGGCGGCCCCCGTCGAGATCGCCCAGGTCATCGCCCGCCGCCTGGGCCTGACCGGCGCCCTGGGCACGGTCGCCGAGTCGGTCGACGGCGTCTACACGGGCAAGCTGGTCGGCGAACCACTGCACGGCCCCGCGAAGGCCGAGGCGGTCCGCGCGCTGGCCGCGGCCGAGGGCCTGGACCTCAGCCGCTGCGCCGCCTACAGCGACTCGCACAACGACATCCCGATGCTGTCCCTGGTCGGCCACCCCTACGCCATCAACCCGGACTCCAAGCTGCGCAAGCACGCCCGCGAGCTGGACTGGCGCCTGCGCGACTACCGCACCGGCCGCAAGGCGGCCAAGGTCGGCATCCCGGCCGCGGCCGGCGTGGGCGCGGTGGCCGGCGGCACGGCGGCGGCGATCGCCCTGCACCGCCGTCGCCGCTGACGACCGATCAGCCGACGGCCGATCAGCCAAAGACCGATCAGTCCGCGACACCTTCGTTTGCGGGATGACAAACGCCGTAAATCCAACTGGCGTACCCCCACAACCTCGTATCCAGTCCTCTTGGCTGCACACGGCCACAACACGCCCTGGACTCAGCCTCAATCCGAACCGTTCCGATCAACAACCGTTCACTCTCCGGCACTTGATGCAGCGCCATTCGGTTACCGAAGCGACGTAATCGATGATTTGAGCAACTCGGTGTAGCAGGGCCTACACGAAGCGTTATTCTCCTCAGACGCAAACCGGTACCCCTCCGTCGCTACGACGGGTGAAAGGTCCCGCACTGCACGTGATAGAAGCTCTGCCTCTGGGAGTCCCGTGTACCCACACGTCGGGGTTGACGCCTCGGGCCTGGCTACGCTGCGCGCAACGGTCCTCGACCTGTTGCGCGGCTTCGTCCCCACCGCGTACGCCGGCCCCGCATTCGCCACCGCCGCGCCCGTAGGCCCGTGCTATGCACTGGCCGACGGCAGCGCCGCGGTCGGCAGACGAGGGCGCCCGTCCGGCGCGGCCACCGCCCGACGGCCGGCGGCGGACAGCGACAGCGCCCGCATGATGGACCTCGTGGAGCGCGCCCAGGCCGGCGAGTCCGACGCCTTCGGCCGCCTCTACGACCAATACAGCGACACCGTCTACCGGTACATCTACTACCGGGTCGGAGGAAAGGCGACGGCCGAGGACCTCACCAGCGAGACCTTTCTGCGCGCCCTGCGGCGCATCGGGACCTTCACCTGGCAGGGGCGCGACTTCGGCGCCTGGCTGGTGACGATCGCCCGGAACCTCGTGGCGGACCACTTCAAGTCCAGCCGCTTCCGCCTCGAGGTCACCACCGGCGAGATGCTCGACGCCAACGAGGTCGAGCGCTCCCCCGAGGACTCCGTCCTGGAGTCCCTCTCCAACGCCGCCCTGCTCGACGCGGTGCGGCGACTCAACCCCCAGCAGCAGGAGTGCGTGACACTCCGCTTCCTCCAGGGCCTCTCCGTCGCCGAGACCGCCCGCGTGATGGGCAAGAACGAGGGCGCCATCAAGACCCTCCAGTACCGGGCCGTCCGCACCCTCGCCCGGCTCCTCCCGGAAGACACCCGTTGACCGGGCCGTACGCTCGGCGACGGTCAACTCACTTTCCGTGAAAGTCCGTTGACTTCGGCATCCGATCGTCCGGCGTCCGTAACCCAAGTGCCGCGCCACTCGTTGTGCGGGATGCAGGCTCCCTGTGGTCACCCCCTGACCGGCTCCGATCACTCGATCGTGTGGTCGTGGTCAGGGTGTGCAACCCTCAGGACCCCCTGGGGAGTCGACCGTCATGACGAGAGGAGGTGCCGCCAGTGATCGCGAACGTATCGGCGCACCGGCGGGCGAACGCCTTCGCCCAGGCCCTTCAGGAGCAGTCCGAGCAGGGCACGGCGGCCGAGCAGTCCGAAGGATCGGCACCGACCCCGGCCGCCGCGGAGCGGACCGAACAGGCACGCCTGCTGGCGCTCGCCTCCGGTCTCGGCGCGCTGCCCAAACCGGAGCTCGACCCGGAGGTCAAGGTCGTCCAGCGGGCCCAGCTGGTGGCCGCGTTCGAGGCCATGCTCCAGGAGGGCACCGCGGGAGGCGGGGCGACGGACAGCGCAGTCCCCGAACAGCGCTCCCCCCGGGCCCGTGGCGCCCACCGCGCGGGCCCGCTGAAGAAGCTCCGGCCCCGGTCCCGCCTCGCCAAGGGCCTCACCGCGGGCGGGCTCAGCGTCGGCGTGGCCGCGAGCGCCTTCGGCGGAGTCGCCGCCGCCAGCTCCGACGCCCTGCCCGGCGACTCGCTCTACGGCCTCAAGCGCGGCATCGAGGACGTCAAACTCGGCCTCGCCGACGGCGTCGACGAGCGCGGCCGGGTCTACCTCGACCACGCCTCCACCCGGCTCACCGAAGCCCGCCGCCTGATGGAGCGGGGCCGCAGCGGCCCGCTGGATCACGAGTCCCTGGGCGAGATCCGCCGTGCCCTGTCCGGCATGCGGCACGACGCGTCGGAAGGCCACCGGCTGCTGAGCGAGGCGTACGCGCGCGACCCGGACTCCCTGGGGCCCATCCAGGCCCTGTCCGCGTTCTCCCGCTCCCACCGCGAGGCCTGGGGCGAACTGCGCGACAGGCTCCCCGTCCAGCTCGGGGACGTCAGCGAGCAGGTGTCGTCGGTGTTCGACGCCATAGAGGAGGACGTCGCCCCGCTGCGGTCCCTGCTGCCCGAGCCCCCGGCCCGAAGCGGCGGCGAAGGCAAGCGGCAGGGCGCCTCCGAGTCGGCGTCCACCGGCTCATCGGCCACCGACCAGTCGGCCCGGCCCAGCGACAGCGGCCGCGGCCACTCCGACGAGGGCAGCACCGGCTCCGGCAGCCCCAGCCGCTCGGCCGGCTCCGGCAGCGACAGCGACGGCCTGCTCGGCGGCAACACCGGCGGCCTGCTCGACCCGCCGAAGGACAGCGACGCGAGCACCTCGCCGCCGACGGAAGGCAACACGCCCGTCCCCGAGCCGGACGTGACGCTCCCGCCGCTCCTGCCCGATCTGCTGCCCGGGCTGGGCATCGACAGCGAGGACGCGAACTAGCCGGCGGTACGACGATGGGGGCGCCCCTTGGAAGGGGCGCCCCCACTGTCGTAGGCACGGCCACAGTCGTACGCACCGCAGTCATACGCGCTGCCTCAGAAGAAGACCGACCGGCGCTGCACCAGCAGCTTGTACAGGGTGTGCTGGATCTGCTCCCTGACCTGGTCGGTCAGGTTGAACATCAACATCGGGTCCTCGGCGGCCTCCGGCGGATAGCCGTCCGTGGGGATCGGCTCGCCGAACTGGATCGTCCACTTGGTCGGCAGTGGAACCGCCCCGAGCGGCCCGAGCCACGGGAACGTGGGCGTGATCGGGAAGTACGGGAAGCCCAGCAGCCGGGCGACCGTCTTGGCGTTGCCGATCATCGGGTAGATCTCCTCGGCCCCGACGATCGAGCAGGGCACGATCGGCGTCCCGGCGCGCAGGGCGGTCGAGACGAAACCGCCGCGGCCGAAGCGCTGGAGCTTGTAGCGGTCCGCGAAGGGCTTGCCGAGGCCCTTGAAGCCCTCCGGCATCACCCCGACCAGCTCGCCCTGCTCCAGCAGCCGTGCCGCGTCCTCGGCGCAGGCCAGGGTGTGGCCGAGCTTGCGGGCCAGCTCGTTGACCACCGGCAGCATGAACACCAGATCCGCGGCGAGCAGCCGCAGATGCCGGCCCGCCGGGTGGTTGTCGTGCACGGCGACCTGCATCATCAGGCCGTCCATCGGCAGCGTCCCGGAGTGGTTGGCGACGATCAGGGCGCCGCCCTCGGACGGGATGTTCTCGATGCCCTTCACCTCCACCCGGAAGTACTTCTCGTACAGCGGGCGCAGCAGGGACATCAGGACCTGGTCGGTCAGTTCCTCGTCGTAGCCGAAGTCGTCGACCTCGTAGTCCCCGGTGAGGCGGCGGCGCAGGAAGGCCAGGCCGCCCGCGATACGCCGCTCCAGGCCGCCCTCGCCGCCCTGGGGCCCCTCCGGGGGTTGTTCCTCAGATGTCACAGGAACATCATCCTGCGGAACAGCCCTGGTGGGCAGGGGCTGCACCTCACGGACCGGCGCGGACTCCGTGCCCGGGCGCCGGTTCCCGGCGCTCCGGCGCCGCTGCGGACGCTGCACGGCGCCCCCGCGGGACCGGTCGTCGTCGAACGGAATGACCTTGGCATCCGCCATCGTTGATGCGCTCCTCAGTTGGCGCTCTGCGTCGGGGGGTGGCCGCCGCCCGCGAGGGGCAGCGCGGCGATCCGGTCGACGGCCCCCGCAAGGGCCTCCGGCGGAAGAAGTCCGGGACCCTGGCTGCGTGCGAAGTCCGCGAACGTCTCGGCGGTCGTGTACTTGGGCTGGAATCCCAGCGTCTCGCGCATCTGGCCCGTGGCCACGACCCGGCCGTGGGTGAGCAGCCGGATCTGCTCGGGCGAGAAGTCCGACATGCCCAGCGTACGCACCAGCGAGCCCGCCCAGGTGACGGCCGGGAGCAGCAGGGGCACGGTGGGGCGCCCGAGGCGCCGGGAGCACTGCGAGAGCAGCAGCACGCCGTCGCCGGCGATGTTGAAGGTGCCGCTGTTGAGCGTGGACCGCCGCGGCTCGTGGGAGGCGATCCGCAGCACCTCGATCACGTCGTCCTCGTGGACGAACTGAAGCCGCGGGTCGTAGCCGAACACGGTCGGCAGGACCGGCAGCGAGAAGTACGACACGAGCGGCGTGTCCGCGGTCGGGCCGAGGATGTTGGCGAACCGCAGCACGCAGACCGCCACGTCGGGCCGGCGGCGCGCGAAGCCGCGGACATAGCCCTCGACCTCCACCGTGTCCTTGGCGAAGCCGCCGCTGGGCAGGGACTTGGGCGGGGTCGTCTCGGTGAAGACGGCCGGGTCGCGGGGCGCGGAGCCGTAGACGTTCGTGCTGGACTTCACGACCAGCCGCCGCACGTTCGGGGACTTCTGGCAGGCACCGAGCAGCTGCATGGTGCCGATGACGTTGGTCTCCTTCAGGGAGGCCCGGTTGCCGCTGCCCAGCGGGGTGCCCGTCACGTCCAGGTGGACGATCGTGTCGGCGCCCGTCTCGGCGAGCACCCGCGCGATTCCGGGCTGCCGGATGTCGGCCTGGACGAAGTCCGCGCCGCCCAGATGGTGCTCGGGCGGCACTGCGTCCACGGCGACGACCCGGTCCACCTCGGGGTCCCGCTGGATCCGCCGTACGAACCGGCCCCCCAGCTGGCGGGCCACTCCGGTCACGAGCACGACCTTGCCCAAGATCAGCGCCTTCCTTCCAGAAAACCTCTTGCCCCGCCGCGTTCCCCCGTGGGGCCAACTTAGCGGGTCGGCGTTGCGCTGTGATGACCGCCCGATGCGCGAAGTGACGACAAGCAGCCGAACGTACGAGCGCCGGAACACGTGTGGCCCCCCACCGGTGGGTGGGGGGCCACAGCAACGCTCTCGCGGCGTCCGCGTCGCGAACTTACTTCTTGTTGCGACGCTGGACGCGCGTGCGCTTGAGCAGCTTGCGGTGCTTCTTCTTGGCCATCCGCTTGCGCCGCTTCTTGATAACAGAGCCCACGACTACCCTCGCTCACTTCTCATCACTCGGTTGTTTGGGCGCCATGGGCCCACACGACCTACGAGGGGCTAGCCTACCCGCCCGAGCGCTGAGGTCGTAATCGAGGGGGCCAGGGTGATCCCGAGTGCCCTGTGAGGGACCACCCCGCCCCAGCCGTCAGGCGGTTTCCACCCCCACATAACTCTCACGGAGGTACTCGTGAACCGCTTGCTCCGGGACGCGGAAGGACCGCCCCACACGGATCGCGGGCAGATGACCGCTGTGCACCAACCGGTACACGGTCATCTTCGACACTCGCATCACCGAGGCGACTTCCGCCACGGTAAGGAACTGAACCTCGTTCAGAGGCCTCTCGCCAGCTGCAGCCATGACACACCTGAACCTTCCGCACTCGACGGCCACCGGCTTCCCCTTCCGGTGACTCTTCGTCGCTGCGTGCTCACTCCCCAATGTAGGGGCGGGTGATGCGAGTGGGGAAGAGGTGCACCCATCGGCGGCCTACTGTGACAGACACGCCCGATTGAGTACGTAGCGGGTAAGCGGCAGGTAGTAATCAGACCGCACTCCGTCATCAAGTGGAACGACGACGGAGACGGACCCCTCGGCCTCACCGACGAACAGGGCGGGGTCGTCCGTATCGGCCGGCCCGATGGCCTCGAACCCCAGCTGACCTGCTCCGCAGACCCACCCGTGGTCCCCGATGACCAGCTCGGGAAGGGGCCCGCCGGCCTCCGCGGCAGCGGCCAACACGGTACGAACCGGGAGAGGTGAGTGCGTATGTGCGCCGGGCTCACAACCGGGGCGTTCCGCGTCGGATCCCCGCACCAGCGCGACTCCTCGTACGTAGTCGAGGTTGTACGTGCGTAGGCCGAACCGGGTCGTTATGTCGACACAGCGACCCTGCGCGGGGGTGAGAACCTCACACCCCGCCGACGACAGCGCGTCTGCCAGAGCGGCGTAGAAACCGAGCAGCCGGTGGGGGTGCCCGGTGCCGAGGAGCACGGGTGCCCTCCGCCGGGCGGCCTCGGCGAGGCACTCCGCGAAGGCGTCCAGCGCGGCCCGGGTGCGCTCCGGATCGATCACGTCCTGGCCGGAAGTCCGCCGGAAATCGGCCGGAATCCCGCACCGGTCCGCCATCAGCTCGATCAAGTCCCGCTGGCTCCAGGCCCCTTCGGGATCGAGCCCGAGGAGGACCCGGGGATCCCGGGCGGCGAACAGCCGGTAACTCCGCAGGCTCTCCTCACGAGGCGTGGCCACGGTCCCGGCGAGGCGTGCGCCCACCAGGTGCGCACGGAGAGCTTCGGGGGTCAGCACGAGGAGATCGTGCGCGACAGGCGCCTCACGTGTCCCGGGAACCGGCGAACACCGCACGGTCGGCCTACGAGGGGGCGGCATCCCGCCC
>NZ_NGFN01000215.1 GCF_002148965.1 Streptomyces swartbergensis
GCTACGGCCAGCCCACACCGCCCCCCGGCTACGGCCAGCAGCCGCCCTTCGGGCAGCAGACCGGGCAAGCCCCTTACGGAGCGCCTCAGGGAGTACCGCACGGAGCGCCCCAAGGGGCTCCCCAGGGAGCACCGCAGGGCCCCGGTGTCGCCGCCGCGCTCCAGCAGTTCAAGGAAACCCCCACCGGGCAGCGCTGGACGCAGCAGAACAAGAAGCTCGTCCGCGTCGACCTCGGCATCGGCGGGCAGCCCGTGCTGGCCAGGCAGGGCAGCATGGTGCTCTACCAGGGCAAGGTCGACTTCAGCTACAAGGGCGCCGGCTTCGTCGGCCGGATCGTGGGCAACGCGACCGGCCAGGAGATGCAACTGATGCGCTGTACCGGCCAGGGGCAGGTGTTCCTCGCCGAGAACTCCACGATGCTGCACCCCATCGAACTCCAGGGCGACGGCATCTGCGTCTCCGCCGAGAACGTCCTCGCCTTCGACGAGAGCCTGACCTACGAGGTCCGCCGCATCGAGGGACACGGCATCCCCGGAGGCGCGCTGTTCACGATGCTGTTCCAGGGCACCGGCACGATCGTCGTGAAGACGCACGGCACGCCTGTGGTGCTGCCCGTCACCCCCACCACGTTCGCCGACTGCAACGCCGTGGTCGCCTGGTCGGCCGCCGCCCAGGTCGTCGTCTCCAGCCAGGTGCGGATGCGCCGCAACGCCTACCCGGGTGACACCGGGGAGAGCGTCAACCTCCAGTTCCGGGCAGCGCCCGGGAACTTCATCGTCGTCCAGCCGTACGAGGTCTGAGGGAGCCCGTCATGACACAGCAGCTCGCGGGCCACGCCCCCGCACCCGTCACCGCCCGCATGGAGAACCACGGCAACCACATGCTGAAGGTCGCCATGCAGACCGGAAACGACCTCCTCGCGCGCGTGGGGTCGATGGTCGCGTACGAAGGGTTCGTCCAGTACGAGCCCAACCCGCCGGCCGTGCGCCAGATCGCGAAGGACTGGATGACCGGCGAGGGCGCGCCCCTGATGAAGTGCTCCGGCGACGGCCTGCTCTACCTCTCCGACTACGGGGCGAACGTGGTCGTCATCAACCTCAACGGCGACGGCATCTCCGTCAACGCCACCAACCTGCTCGCCTTCGACGCCCACCTCACGTGGGGCGTCGAGCGGGTCAAGGGCCTGGCGAAGTTCGCCGGACAGGGCCTGTGGAACACCAAGATCTCCGGGCAGGGCTGGGTCGCGCTGACCTCCCGGGGCAAGCCCATCGTCGTCGACTGCGGAGGCGGCGAGGACGAGACCTACGTCGACCCCGACGCCCTGGTCGCCTGGTCCCCGAACCTCAAGGTGAAGGGCAAGCGCAGCTTCCGGGCGCAGTCGCTGATCGGCCGCGGCAGCGGCGAGGCCTACCAGATGGCCTTCTCCGGTCAGGGCATCGTCGTCGTCCAGCCCAGCGAGGACAGCACCGACCGCCTCCGGGCCCGGGGCTGAGGGGGAGCCAGAAAGCCATGCAGAGCCCGATTTTCGCCTACAACGAGCAGCAGACCCAGGACCGCTGGAGTCTGCAGAACAAGCAGATGCTGCGCGTCGCCCTGGAGGGCCACGACGACATCCTGGCCCGCAAGGGCACCATGGTCGCCTACCAGGGACTCGTCGAGTTCGACGCCGAGTACCAGAGCAACGACCAGGYACGCTCGCGTGCGCACACCGGTGAGGGACTCGACCTGATGCGCTGCCACGGGCAGGGCACGGTCTACCTCGCCAACCTCAAGCAGCACGTCCACGTCATGGAGGTGGAGCAGGACGGTCTCACCGTCGACAGCAGCTATGTGCTGGCGATGGACTCCTCCCTGCACCACGAGGTCATCGCCGTCGACAGCCTCTACGGCATCTCCGGTTCCGGGAAGTACCAGCTCAACATCACCGGCCGGGGCAAGGTCGCCCTGATGACCTCGGGCATGCCGCTGCTGCTGCAGGTGACGCCCGACAAGTACGTCAACTGCGACGCCGACGCGATCGTCGCCTGGTCGACGAGCCTGCGCGTGCAGATGCAGGCCCAGACGCACTCCTCCGGGGTGTGGCGGCGCCGCGGCAGCACCGGCGAGGGCTGGGAGCTGAGCTTCATGGGCACCGGCTTCGCGCTCGTCCAGCCCAGCGAGCTGCTGCCGCCGCAGAACGCCCAGATCGGCTCGGGCCTCGCCGCGCAGTACGGCATGGGCCAGCAGGGAGCACGCGGGCAGAACCAGGGCAACGTCTGGAACTGACCGGTCACGGACTCAGCAAGGTGTAAGGGGTGACCGCCCTAGCGGCCGCCCCTTACACACTTCAGGCCGCGAGTGCCTCAGACCGCGAGCCTCGCGCGCGTGGCTTCCAGCAGACGTACGACCGACTCGTCGGCCACCTCCGCGACCTCGTCGTACTTGAACCAGCGCACGTCGAGCGACTCGTCGCTGATCGCGTGCGCGGCGTCCGGCGGCGCCAGGACCGCGTACTGGACGTCGAAGTGGCAGTGGCACGGCGGCGGGATCGGGTGCCGGTCCAGGCGCACCGGGCCGCCCGGCAGCAGCGAGAGCCCCGAGACGCCGGACTCCTCCGTCGCCTCACGCAGGGCCGCTGCCGCCAGGGAGCTGTCGCCCGGCTCGCAGTGGCCGCCCATCTGGAGCCACATCCCCAGCTTCCTGTGCAGGGTCAGCAGGACCCGGCCGGCCCCGGGGTCGATCACCAGGGCGCTCGCCGTGATGTGGCCCGCGTGGCAGGCCTTCCAGAGGCCGTCCGGGTGTTCGGCCAGATGGTCGAGGTAGGCCTGGCGCAGCTCCGTCTGGTCCTCGTACTCCTTGAGCACGAGGACCGCGTCGTCGTACAGGCTCACTCGGCGTCGTCGCCCTTGTTCTCGCCCTCGTCCTTCTTCTTCGGGTCGGGCTTCTTCAGATCGGGCTTGTCCGCCGCCTCGCCGAGCATCTTGTCCAGCTCGGAGAAGTCGATCTGCTCGCGGTGCACGAAGCCGTCCGGGTCGTCCAGGTCGGTGGCCGTCGGCAGCATGTCCGGGTGGTGCCACAGGGCGTCCCGGCCGTCGACACCGCGCGCGTCGGTGAGCGAGGCCCACAGACGGGAGGCGTCACGCAGGCGGCGCGGGCGCAGCTCCAGGCCGATCAGCGTGGCGAACGTCTGCTCGGCCGGGCCGCCCGAGGCGCGGCGGCGGCGCAGCGTCTCGCGCAGGGCGTCGGCGGACGACAGACGGGGCTTGGCGGCGGCGTGGACCACCGCGTCGACCCAGCCCTCCACGAGCGCCAGCGCCGTCTCCAGACGCGCCAGGGCGGCCTTCTGCTCGGGCGTGTCCTCGGGCTGGAACATGCCCTGCTGGAGGGCCTCCTGGAGCTGCTCCGGGTTCTGCGGGTCGAACTGGCCGACCACGTCCTCCAGCTTGGCCGTGTCGACCTTGATCCCGCGGGCGTAACCGTCGACCGCGCCGAACAGATGCGAGCGCAGCCACGGCACGTGCGCGAAGAGCCGCTGGTGGGCGGCCTCGCGCAGGGCGAGATACAGCCGCACCTCCTCCTGCGGGACGCTCAGGTCCTTGCCGAACGTCTCGATGTTCACCGGCAGCAGCGCGGCCTTGCCGGCCGGGCCCAGCGGCAGGCCGATGTCGGACGAGCCGACGACCTCGCCGGCGAGCACGCCGACGGCCTGTCCGATCTGCGTACCGAACATGGCGCCGCCCATCGAGCGCATCATGCCGATCAGCGGGCCGGCCATGGCCTGCATCTCCTCCGGCAGGACGTCGCCCATGGCGGTGCCCACGCGCTCGGCGACCGGGTCGACGAGCTCCTTCCAGGCGGGCAGGGTCGCCTCGACCCACTCGGCGCGGCTCCAGGCCACGGCCGAGCCGGCGCCGGACGGCAAGGACGTGGCGTCGTCGAGCCACAGGTCGGCGAGGCGGACGGCCTCCTCGACGGCCTTGCGCTCGGCGGGGCCGACGCTGGTGTCCTTGGTGCCGTCAGGGCTGCCCTGGGACACCGTCTGGCGGGCGATCTGCTTGGCCATGTCCCAGTTCACCGGGCCGCCCTCGTAGGAGAGCATCTGGCCCAGCTGCTGGAACGCGGCGCCCAGGTCGTTGGGGTTCAGGGAGCCGAACATGGCTGCGAACGGATTGTCCGCACCGGGGCCGCCGCCAAACCCTCCGGCTCCGGGCAGGCCGCCGAAACCGAACGGATTGGCCGGTCCCTGACCACCACCGCTCTCCTGGTCCTTCTTCTTGCCCTCGTCGCCGTCGTCCGGCTCCTCCGGCGGAAGGCCGAATCCGAATGGGGTGTCACTCACGGGATTCCTCGGCTGGTAGGGCCGCCGGTTCTTTCCGGCGGCACGGCTGCCCGACAACACCACCCAGCGTAGACACCTGGGGCGGATCGGGCCTCGGTGCTTCGCCGACTGACAGCCTGCGGCAGGATGGATGCCACCTGGTACGCACGCGTCGCTCGCGCTCGTACTGAAGACAACCGCTGGAGACGCCCGGTGAGTTCCCCAGATCCGCAGGTTCGCGCAGCGCGAAACCAGTCAACCAGTTCCGCGACTCCCGCGGCACGCGGACCCGTCGTCGCGGTCACCGGTGCCGCGTACGGCGTCGGCGCCCTGCTCACCGAGCGGCTCGCCGCGTCCGACGAGGTCAAGCAGGTCGTGGCCATCGACGAGCGCCGCGGTGAGTGCGCCGCGGCGCAGTGGCACATCCTGGACGTACGGGATCCGGCCATCGCGGACAAGCTGCGGGGCGCCGACGTGGTGGTGCACCTTGCGCTGGATCTCGACCTGGAGACCGACGCGGCCGCCCGAACGGCCTACAACGTACGGGGGACACAGACGGTCCTGACGGCGGCCGCGGCGGCCGGCGTGCACCGGGTCGTGCTGTGCACCTCGGCGATGGTCTACGGGGCGCTGCCGGACAACGAGCTGCCGCTCTCCGAGGACGCGGAGCTGCGGGCCACGGCGGAGGCGACGGGCGTCGGCGACCTGCTGGAGATCGAGCGGCTGGCGCGGCGGGCGCCGCGTGCGCACCCGGGGCTCAACGTCACCGTGGTGCGGCCGGCGATCCTGGTGGGAGGCACGGACACCGCGCTGACCAGGTACTTCGAGTCTCCTCGGCTGCTCGTCGTCGCCGGGTCGCGGCCCGCGTGGCAGTTCTGCCACGTCGAGGACCTGTGCAGCGCGCTGGAGTACGCCGTCCTGGAGAAGGTCGACGGGGAACTGACCGTCGGGTGCGACGGGTGGCTGGAGCAGGAGGAGGTCGAGGAGCTCAGCGGCATCCGGCGGATGGAGCTGCCGTCGGCGGTCGCACTGGGTGCGGCGGCCCGACTGCACCGCATCGGGCTCACGCCGTCTCCGGCCGGGGACCTGGCGTACACGATGTACCCCTGGGTGGTCAGCGGCAGCCGGCTGCACGACGCCGGGTGGCGGCCGCAGTACACCAACGAGGAGGTGCTGGCGGAGCTCCTGGAGGAGGTCTCCGGCCGGCACACGGTGGCCGGTCGGCGGCTGGGCCGCAAGGACGCGACGGCAGCGGGCGCCGCGGGAGCGACGGTGGCGCTGCTGGGTGCGGCCGCGGTGGTGCGACGGGCCCGGAAGGCCCGTCGGCGCATCTGACGCGCCCGGCGGGGCCCGGCCTCTCCGCGCGTCGTAGGAGAGTCCAACGCCCACGCGCGCGTGCCGGTCGATAGCTCTATTCCGCGCTGTCGGTCGCGTGCGGCACGATGGTGGCATGGCAACCACGAGCGAGCACCCGGGTGAGCAGGCCGCGCAGGATCCGATCAGGCTGATCGGGATCCGGGAGACGGCCCTTTCCGTGGACGAGGTGTTCCGGGCCGTGGGGGACGACGCGGCCGGCGGCACGGCGCTCTTCGTGGGCACCGTGCGGAACCACGACGGGGGTGCCGACGTGGCGGAGTTGGGGTACTCCTGCCACCCCGGTGCCGAGGCCGAGATGAGGCGGATCGCCGAGAAGGTCGTCGCCGAGTTCCCGGTGCGGGCGCTGGCGGCCGTGCACCGGGTGGGGGATCTCCGGGTCGGTGACCTCGCCGTGGTCGTCGCCGTCTCGTGTCCGCACAGGGGGGAGGCCTTCGAGGCCTGCCGGAAGCTGATCGACGACCTCAAGCACGAGGTGCCCATCTGGAAGCACCAGAAGTTCTCCGACGGCACCGAAGAATGGGTCGGCGCCTGACGCCGTCGTTGAGCGCGTAACGCCCTCGTCGAGCGTGGGCGCCTGCTGAATCCGGTACTCGGCCTTCCGGTTGCGTAACCGGACCCCTGGCGTGAGCGTTGTCACTGCGGATGGTTAATCTGCTGATCAGTCAGTTGCGGACGCTCAAGGGGTTGGAGGTCGGCATGGCGGCGCTCGCCTGGTTGCTGATTCCGCTTGTGGCTGCGATCGGCGCGGGCCTCTGGGGCAGTTGGGCCAACCGGACTCGCAAGGTCCGTGGGGACGGCCCGGAACTCATCGGTTACGCCCGCTTCCGCGAAGCCATGGAGAAGCCCCGGCCGGGTAGCTGACGGCCAGGAAAACTGCAGGTCACAGGCGTGTGAGACCGCAGGGCCGCCCCGGACGGGCGGCCCTGACGGTGCGCTGACAGGACCGTCCCGTACTGTCGAGTCATGCCACGCCGCACCGCGACGATGCTCGCCTCCACCCTGATGCTGATCGCGCTCCTGTGCGCGGGAGTGTTCATCCCCGTGCCGTATTCGGAGATGTCCCCGGGGCCGACGGTGAACACGCTGGGCGATCACGGCGGCGAGCCGGTGCTCCAGATTTCCGGGCGGAAGACGTATGCGGCCAGTGGCCATCTGAACATGACGACGGTCCGGGTCACCAGTGCCGACTACCGGATGAACCTGGTCGAGGCCGTCTACGGCTGGCTCGCGCATGACAACAAGGTCGTGCAGCACGAGACGCTCTACCCGGACGGCAAGACCGAGGAGCAGTCCACGCAGGAGAACGCCGAGGAGTTCAGCCAGTCCCAGGAGAGCGCCAAGGTCGCCGCGCTGAAGGAACTCGACGTTCCGGTGAAGTCCTGGGTCATCGTCTCGACGGTCGTCAAGGGATCCCCGGCCGAGGGCAAGCTGCACGCCGGGGACGTGATCAAGGCCGTCGACGGTACGGCGGTGAAGGAGCCGGCCGACGTCGCGAAGCTCGTCACGAAGCACAAGCCGGGTCAGGACGTCCGCTTCACGATCGTGCCCGCCAAGGAGCAGGCCGCCGCGGAGAAGGAGAAGCGGACGCCGACGAAGACGCAGGACATCACCATCACCACGGCGACCTCGGACGACGCCGGCGAGAAGCGGGCCATCGTGGGGATCTCCGCGGGAACCGACCACACCTTCCCGTTCACCATCGACATCAAGCTGGCCGACGTCGGCGGGCCGAGCGCCGGTCTGATGTTCGCGCTCGGCATCTACGACAAGCTCACGCCCGGCAGCCTGACCGGAGGCAAGTTCGTGGCCGGCACGGGGACGATCGACGACGAGGGCAAGGTCGGTCCGATCGGCGGCATCGAGATGAAGACCGTGGGTGCGCGGGCCAAGGGCGCGCAGTACTTCCTGACGCCGGCGGACAACTGCGAGGCCGCCGCCAAGGACACCCCCGAGGGCCTCACCCTCATCAAGGTGAACACCATCGAGGACGCCCTCGGCGCTCTCAAGGACCTCCGCAGCGGCGACACCGCCGATCTGCCGAGGTGCGGCACGTAGTCCGCCGGGCCGGGTGACCGGCCCAGGGTGCACAGCCGCCCGGCTAGTCCTCGAACGTCGCCTCCAGTGCCTCCGCCAGGCCCGGTACCAGGTCGGAGCCGGTGAGGACCTCGGTCGGGGAGTCCTTCTCACGCAGGCGCAGGGCCGACTCGCGGGTGCCGTCCCGCAGGACCGCGACCGTCATACGGACCTCCTGGCGGTCCGGGTGCTCCGCCACCCACTTCGACAGCGCGGCCTCGTCCAGGCCCTGCGGAACCTGGGCCTCCGCGGACGGCGGCAGCATCAGGCGTTCCACGGCGAGGGCACAGCCGGCCACTGAGTCTGGCCAGGCGATGGTGGCGAGGAACTCGTCGAGCGGCTTGCCCGTTGGAACTTCGTCCTGCTCGATCGGGGTGAGGCCGGAGCTCTCCGACTCGTCGCCCAGACCGAGCCGGTCCGCGAGCGAGGGCTGTTCGGCCCGGAGCCGGGCGGTGTCGACGAGTGCGAAGAGGCGGGCGGGCTGGTCCCAGCCGAGGCCGGAGACGTACTCGTCGATCTCGAGCACGGCCCGGGTGAGCGGGTTCGCCGCCATGGGAGTGTTGGACATGGTCACAATCCTGCCTCGTTCCCGACCGGAATCGGGAACCGAGTAAACGGTGAGTAAGTTGCATAGGTGGGGGCCCACGATCACGGGGGCCGCAGATGGTCCGTGAGACGCGGGCCTGACGAATCAACAGCGAACTTCGAGGTGCGCACCTTGGCTTTCCAGATGCCGGACCGCGGCGGAGGCCCTTCGGGGCCGCGGATCAGAGTGGGCCGCCCGTCCCGGCGTGTCCGGACCCTGCTCATGACACTGGGCGTCCTGGCAGCCCTCGGCATGGTGTTCACCATGTTCGCGGGCTTCTGGACGGACTGGCTCTGGTACCGGTCGGTGAACTACTCGTCGGTCTTCACCACCACCCTGTGGACCAAGATCGGGCTCTTCTTCGTCTTCGGTCTGCTCATGGCCCTCGCGGTCGGCTTCAACATCTGGCTGGCGCACCGGCTGCGGCCGCCGCTGAGCGCCATGTCCATGGAGCAGCAGAATCTCGACCGTTACCGGATGAGCATCGCGCCCTACAAGAAGTGGCTGCTGCTCGGGATCACGGCCCTGGTGGGCCTGATCGCCGGCGCCTCCGCGTCCGGCCAGTGGCGGACGTGGCTGATGTGGGTCAACGGCGTGCCCTTCGGCCAGAAGGACCCCCAGTTCAAGCTGGACGTCTCCTTCTACGCCTTCGACCTGCCCTGGTACCGGTTCCTGCTCGGCTTCGGCTTCGCCGCCGCGATCCTGTCCGTGATCGCCGCCGCGCTCACGCACTACCTGTACGGCGGGCTGCGCGTCACCAGCCCCGGCGCCCGCGCCACGGCGGCGGCCACCGGGCACCTGTCGGTGCTCATCGGCATCTTCGTGGCCCTCAAGGCGGTCGCGTACTGGCTCGACCGGTACGGACTCGCGGTCAAGTCCAGCGACTTCAGGGCGACCGACAACTGGACGGGTCTGAGGTACGTCGACGCCAACGCCTACCTGCCGGCCAAGACGATCCTGTTCTGCATCGCCGTCATCTGCGCGCTGCTGTTCTTCGCCACCATCTGGCGGCGCACCTGGCAGCTGCCCGTGATCGGCTTCGGCCTGATGGTGCTGTCCGCGATCCTCATCGGCGGCCTCTACCCGGCGATCGTGCAGAAGTTCCAGGTCCAGCCCAACGAGCAGGCCAAGGAAGCGCCGTACGTCGAGAAGAACCTCGAGGCGACGCGCAAGGCCTACGGCATCGACGGCACCAAGGTCACCGACTACTCGGGCACGAGCAAGACCGAGGACAAGACCACGCTGCGCGACGACGTCGACTCCACGGCGAGCATCCGGATCATGGACCCGAACATCGTCTCGCCGACGTTCCAGCAGCTCCAGCAGATCAGGAACTACTACGCGTTCCCGAACAACCTGGACGTCGACCGCTACGCCAAGGACGGCAAGGAGCAGGACACGGTCATCGGCCTGCGCGAGCTGAACCTGGCGGGCATCCCGAAGAAGAACTGGATCAACAACCACTTCCGTTACACCCACGGCTACGGGGTGGTCGCCGCCGAGGGCACCAGTGCCGACTCCCAGGGCCGTCCGGTCTTCACGGAGTCCGACCTGCCCTCCGAGGGCGACCTCGGCACGTACGAGCAGCGGGTCTACTACGGCGAGAAGACCACCACGTACTCGATCGTCGGCGGTCCCCAGAAGGAGATCGACTACTCCGACGACAACGGCGAGAAGACCACCAGCTACAAGGGCGACAGCGGGGTCAACCTCTCCAACCCGGTCAACCGGGCCGCGTACGCGGTGGCGTTCGGCGAGCCGCAGATCCTGTACTCCGGCGCCATCGGCGACGGTTCGCGGATCCTGTACAACCGCACGCCCAAGGAGCGCGTCGAGGCGGTCGCCCCCTGGCTGACCATCGACGGCGACGCCTACCCGGCGGTGGTGAACAACCGGATCCAGTGGATCGTCGACGCGTACACGACGACCAACGGATACCCGTACTCCTCGCGTACGACCCTCGGTGACACGACGGCGGACTCGCTGACCGCCGCCAACACCAACCGCGCGGTGGTGGCCCAGCAGAACCAGGTCAACTACATCCGCAACTCGGTGAAGGCGACCGTCGACGCGTATACCGGCGAGGTCAAGCTCTACCAGTGGGACACCAAGGACCCGGTCCTGAAGACCTGGATGAAGGCCTTCCCGGACACGGTGGAGCCCAAGAGCGACATCTCCAAGGACCTGATGGACCACCTGCGCTACCCGCAGGACCTGTTCAAGGTCCAGCGGGAGCTGCTCACGCGCTACCACGTGAGGGACGCGACGACGTTCCTCAGCGGCAGCGAGGTCTGGCAGGTGCCGGACGACCCGACGAACCGGTCGGGCAACGCGGTGCCGCCGTACTACCTGAGCATGAGGATGCCCGACCAGAAGGCCCAGTCGTTCTCGCTGACGACGACCTTCACGCCCAACGGCCGGGACAACCTCAGCGCGTTCATGGCGGTCGACGCCGAGGCGGGCACCAGTGACTACGGCAAGATCAGAATTCTGAAACTGCCGACGAACACGACGGTCAACGGACCCAAACAGGTCCAGAGCCAGTTCAACTCCCAAGAGAACATCGCCGAGTCCATCAGGCTCCTGAGAGGCGGCGACTCCGAAGTCGAGTACGGCAACCTGCTGACGGTGCCGCTCGACGGCGGACTGCTCTACGTGGAGCCGGTCTACGTACGCGGTGGTGGACTGAAGTACCCGCTGCTGCGGAAGGTGCTGGTCACCTACGGAGGCCAGACCGCCTTCGAGAACACGCTCGACGAGGCCCTCAACAAGATCTTCGGGACGGAGGGGCAGGCCCCCGAGCCACCGGACGAGGGTGACACCACGACGCCACCGCCGACGTCCGACAACCCGACGGTCCAACAGGCCCTGGAGGACGCCCAGAAGGCGTTCGACGCGGGCCAGGAGGCCCTGAAGGAGAACGACTGGGAGGCGTACGGCCGCGCGCAGAAGGACCTCGAGGACGCTCTGCGGCGGGCCGAGGACGCGCAGGCCCAGGAGGCCGGCCGCGGGGGAGCCGGGGGCGGCGAGAGCAAGCCCAGCGCCGCCCCGAGCCCGAAGCCGAGCGGCAGTCCGAGCCCCAAGCCGAGCAGCTAGGGGCCTGGCCTGGTCAAATGCCCGCCCCGCGCCGTGATACGGTTGTGAACACAACGGCGCGGGGTGGAGCAGCTCGGTAGCTCGCTGGGCTCATAACCCAGAGGTCGCAGGTTCAAATCCTGTCCCCGCTACTGAAATCGCGAAGTCCGAGTGACGGAGCGACCACGAAGGCCCGGATTCCACACAGGAATCCGGGCCTTCGTGATGTGTGAACGCATGTGCTGGCCTGGGCTGCGGCCGCGCCGCCGGGGGGAGTTGGGGGATCTGTGTTTGACTTGTCTCTCTGTGGGCATGTCGACAAAACGCTGTAGTGACCTCACTGGCTGCGGTATACCAGGTGTACCCAGGTTGCAGGTGGTGCGACGATGGACGTTATGGGGGACAAGGCAACTCTGTTCGAGACAGGGCGTTTTGTGCAGCCTTCCAGCCGGGAGGACACCGACACCCCGGACGAGACCGGGGAGATCGCCGACGAGGCGGCCGAGGAGCTGCGTCAGCGGCTCGCTGCGGAGGCCGGCGACGTCGAGGCGATGAGTGTCCTCGGGGCCATGCTGCTGCGCCGTGGTGATCTCGACGGTGCCGAACCCCATCTGCGTGCCGCCACCGCCGCGGGCGACCGGGCCGCCGCCAACAACCTCGGAGTCCTGCTCCACCAGCGCGGATACGCCGACGAGGCCGCCGGCTGGTGGCGGATCGCCGCCGTCGCCGGATCCGCGGCGGCCGCGCATGCCCTCGGCCGGCACCACCGCGAGCGCGGCGACGAACCCGCGGCCGAATACTGGCTGCGCCAGGCCGCGGAACAGGGACACACCCTGGGCGCGTACGCCCTCGCCGACCTGCTGGAGCACCGCGGCGACGCCGGGGCCGAGAAGTGGATGCGGGCGGCGGCCGAGCGCGGGCACCGGGAGGCGGCGTACCGCCTGGCCCGGGCGCTGGACCGGAAGGCGGCGCGGGAGGCCGGCGGTGACAACGGTGTCCAGGTGCTGGACGAGGCCGAGCAGTGGTACCGGCAGGCCGCCGCGCGCGGACACCGGCGGGCCGCGCTGCACCTCGGGACGATCCTGGAGAAGCGCGGCGAGCTCAAGGAGGCCGGACGCTGGTACCTGACGTCCGCCAAGGACGGCGAGGCGCGGGCCGCCTGCGCGCTCGGGTTCCTGCTGCGCGACGCGGGCGACACCGAGAACGCCGCCGTGTGGTGGCTGCGGGCCGCCCAGGACGGCGACGGCAACGCGGCGAACGCCCTGGGCGCGCTGCACGCCGAGCGGGGCGAGACCCAGACCGCCGAGCGCTGGTACCGGGCCGCGATGGACGCGGGCGACGTGAACGGCGCCTACAACCTCGGGCTGCTCTGCGCCGAACAGGGGCGCACCGCGCAGGCCGAGCAGTGGTACCGGCGCGCGGCCTACGCCGGGCACCGGGAAGCCGCGAACGCGCTGGCGATCCTGCTGCTGCGGGGCGGGGACGAGACGGGCGCGGAGCCGTGGTTCTCCAAGGCCGCGGAGGCCGGGAGCGTGGACGCCGCCTTCAACCTGGGCATCCTGCACGCCGGCCGGGGCGAGGAGCAGGCCGCGCTGCGCTGGTACGAGCGGGCCGCGGCCGCCGGGCACACCGAGGCGGCGCTCCAGGTCGGCATGGCCCGGCTGCGGGACGGCGACGAGCAGGAGGCCGAGCGGCATCTGCGCTGTGCGGCCGGGGGCGGGAGTGCCGAGGCCGCGTACCGGCTGGCAACCGTGCTCGACGCGCGCCGGCCGCCGGAGCCGGCGCACGAGCTCGGGGAGCCGGTGCACCGCCGCAGCGAGTGTGAGGAGTGGTACGAGAGAGCGGCCTCGCAGGGGCACCGGCGGGCGCAGGTGCGGGTGGGCATGCTCGCGGCGGCCCGGGGGGACGTCGTCGAGGCTGCTCGGTGGTACCGGGAGGCGGCCGAGGCCGGGTCCCGCAACGGCGCGTTCAATCTCGGGCTGCTGCTGGCCCGGGAGGGCAGTGAGCCCGAGGCGGCGGTGTGGTGGACGCGGGCGGCTGACGCGGGGCATGGGCGGGCGGCGTTGCGGCTGGCCCTGGTCTACGCGCGTCGGGGTGAGCTGGCGGAGGGGCAGCGGTGGGCCGATCGGGCTGTGGCGTTGGGGCCGGCGTCCGTGGCGGAGCGGGCGGCTCGGCTGCGGGATGCGTTGCGGCAGGAGCTGTCGGCGTGACGGTTTCTGCGCAAGCGGGCGTGCATGGTGCTCGGCGTTCGTGCTGGGGGCGGGGCGTTGCGCAGCTCGGCGCGACGAGGTGCCGCCTCGGTGGGACGGGTGCCGCCCTGGGGGTACCCCCTGCCCGAAGAGCTTGGGGTAGGCACGCTTGCCCGCAGCTGAGCGGGACCGGCGGCCCGCAGCGTGCAGCTGCGGCTAAGCGATTTGCATCCGTCCTCCGCGTTGACGTAACGTTGCATTCACCGACGCGGGGTGGAGCAGCTCGGTAGCTCGCTGGGCTCATAACCCAGAGGTCGCAGGTTCAAATCCTGTCCCCGCTACTGAAGGCCGAGGGCCGGAATCCGAAAGGGTTCCGGCCCTCGGTGTGTTTACCGGCGGTGTCCTACCGCCTCCTCGTAGAGGGAGCGGGTCACCGTCTGCGACTCGGGGAGCGAGTCGCCTTCCGGCCACGCCCTGGGCGCGGTAGGCGGACTGCAGGCGGTCCGTCATACCGGTGCGGATCTCCCAGTCCATGCGGAGCGACGGTGTCGAGCGCAGGATCGCCTCGTCCGTCTTCAGGAGTTTCGCCAGGTATGTGACGAAGCTCTCGTTCTTCTTGTAGTCGGCCGCGAAGTACGTGTTCACCGTGCGGATGTACGCCCGCAGCAGGGCCACGCCCGCGTCCACGGCGTCGTTCAGCAGGCTCGGGCCGTAGAGCATGCCGCCCAGGGGCTCGCCGGGGGGCTGGCCGCCCAGGAAGGCGTAGCCGGGTTCGCCGTCGACCCGGCGCCATACGGGGTCGAGCAGCCACGCGGAGTCGACGTCGCCGTTCTCCAGGGCCGTGAGGACGTCGGCGGAGCCCAGTTGCTGGTAGCGGATCCGGTCGAGGCCGCCGCCGTGCCGCTCCAGGACCTGTTCCATGGGGTAGGCGATCACGGAGCCCTTGCCGATCATCGTGTCGAGCTTCCGGCCGGCCATCCGGACGGCGGTCGCCGTCTCTCCGTCCTTCAGCCGGACCCACAGGCCGCTCTTGGACTTCGGGTCGGGCGAGAAGTTCCCCGCGACCCAGCGGATGGCGAAACCGCCGCGGATGCCGTTCATGACGGCTGCCTCCGGGGCCGCCCAGAGCGCGCCGACCTCGCCCTTGGCCGGCAGCGGGAGTGCCTCGGGCGTCGGCAGCACCTTCAGCGTGACGTCCAGGCCCTCCTTGTCGAACTCGCCCTTGTCGAGGGCGACGCGCAGGGGCGCCACGTACTCGGCGCCGAGTGTGCCCGTCCCGATGGTCAGCTCACGGGGCTCGGGGA
>NZ_NGFN01000216.1 GCF_002148965.1 Streptomyces swartbergensis
GTTTTGCATGAGGTCGGTGTGTTTCTCGGTGGGCTTGCGGCGCGGGATCTCGCGGCAGGGTCTGGCTCACGATGCCACCGCGTGGGCTGCTCGTAAGCGGGAGTTGACCGGGCCCTCGTCGGCGCGGTGGGCGGGCAGCATCACCAAGGCCACCAATGATCTGCTGAAGTTCGACCACGGCGGTGCCCACGGCGGCCACGGGGAGGGCCACACGGGCTGACCGGCCCCGCGACCACGGCTCGCACCGCACCCGGTACGCCGGGCGCGGTGCGGGCCGTGCCGTCGTTCCCGCCTGTCCGGCGGCACGCACGGCCTCCACCGGCGCCGGATCAGTCTCACTCGTTCGTGGCTCATCGCACGCCGGAGCGCCGGGTAGAGCACCAGCCGTGATCGTTCCGCATCCGACGGGGGCGATCCGCACCATCCGGAGGCGAGCCATGGAACAGACCGCGCTGCGACCCAAGCCGATGCCGGGTCAGGAGCCCGACGGGGCGGCGTCGGCGACGGGGTCCGGCCCCGCACGGCCCCGCCCGCGCGCCGCCCGGCGCCGCGGGAGGCGGCTTCTCAACGTGCTGTTCGGCGGGTTCATCGGCGCGGTGCTGGTCCTGTCCGGAATCAGCCTCGGGGCGATGGGCGCCACGGTGATCGGCAAGGGCGGGGTCATCGATCCGCGAGGGCGCCACACTCCCTCGCCGCCCAGTCCCTCGCCGTCCGCCGCCGCGTCCGCGCCCGCCGCCGTGACCCTCGGCGTGCAGGTCATGGACGCCGGGAAGCCGGGGGCCCTGGTCGTCGGGCTCCACGTCCCGGGGCCGGCTCAGGAGGCGGGCCTGGTGCGCGGCGACCTGGTCCTCGTCTTCGGCAGGACCCGCATCGACACGGCCGCCGACCTGGCCCGGGCCGTCGCACGCGCCCGCCCCGGCACCGAGGTGAAACTGACGGTGCGGCACCGCAGCGGCGGCTACCGGCAGCTGACGGTCGTACCGGCCGTCGTCACGTGACCACCCGGAAGCGAACGAGGCCGCGGCGGGGTGCGTCCCTCGATCGAACGGCTAATGGATGTCGAGTATCTAGGCATTAATCTAACGCCTGAGCAATCCTCTGCCCTTAGTGACGATGTTCGGGCGAAGTCCACAGACGGCTCGCGTCGCCCCCTCCGGCCGGGCAGGATGCTGCCCGTAGCCCCTTCGTCCGTCCCTGGGAGGCCCGGATGACCGGAAGCACGGCGGCGTCCTTCACCGCCGACGACTACAGGGCCCGTATGGAGCGCGCCGCTCGGACGGCCGCCGAGGCCGGCCTCGCGGGCCTGCTGGTGGCCCCGGGGCCGGACCTGGTGTGGCTCACCGGCTACACGCCCCCGGCGGTCACCGAACGGCTCACCCTGCTGGTCCTTGCCGCCGGACAGGACCCCGTCCTCGTCGTCCCCGCCCTGGAGGCCCCGGACGCGCAGAAGGCGGCCGGCGCGCCCGCCCTGACCCTGCGCGACTGGACCGACGGCAAGGACCCCTACGCCGCCACCGCCGCCCTGCTCGACGCCTCGGGCCGGTTCGGCATCAGCGACAACGCGTGGGCGCTGCACCTGCTGGCGTTGCAGCAGGCCGTGCCCGGCAGCTCCTACACCTCGCTCACCGACGCCCTGCCTATGCTGCGTGCCGTCAAGGACGCGGCGGAGCTGGAGCTCATGTCGGCCGCGGGAGCCGCCGCGGACGCGACGTTCGAGGAGATCCGGAACGTCCCCTTCGCCGGCCGCCGGGAAGCGGAGGTGGCCGCCGACCTCGACCGGCTGCTGCGCCGGTACGGGCACGAGCAGGTCGACTTCACCATCGTCGCCTCAGGACCGAACGGCGCCAACCCGCACCACGAGGCCGGCGACCGCGTCATCGAACGCGGCGACATGGTCGTCCTCGACTTCGGAGGTCTGAAGGACGGCTACGGCTCCGACACCTCCCGCACGGTCCACGTCGGCGAACCCACCGACGAGGAGCGCCGCGTGCACGACATCGTGCGCGAGGCCCAGGAGGCGGGGTTCCGGGCCGTGCGGCCGGGCGCCGCCTGCCAGGACGTCGACCGGGCCGCCCGCGCGGTCATCGCCGACGCCGGCTACGGCGAGTACTTCATCCACCGCACCGGACACGGCATCGGCGTCACCACCCACGAGCCGCCGTACATGATCGAGGGCGAGGAGCGGCCCCTCGTGCCCGGCATGTGCTTCTCCGTGGAACCCGGCATCTATCTGCCCGGCCGGTTCGGCGTGCGCATCGAGGACATCGTGACCGTCACCGAGGACGGCGGACGGCGTCTGAACACCACCTCCCGCGAGCTGGTCATAGTGGAGTGACGCCACCGATGTCCCCGACACGCCTCCCGAACGGCAACGGCGCGACCATGACCCAGGCACCGACACCCACCGCGGACACCGTCCGCCGACTGGTCCGTTCCCTGCTCAAGGACGGCCAGGACGGCAACGACGGCAAGGACATCAGGCCGGGCAATGACATCAAGCAGGGCAAGGACGGCAAGGGCGTCAGGGAAGCCGGGCAGGCAAGGGGCTCCGCCGCCGGTCCCGACGTCCGGCCCGCCACCGAGGGCGCCGGCCCGGCCACCTGGTGGGTCGGTACGCGTCATGTGCTGCGCCTCGCCCCCGACCGCGAGGCCACCGTGCGCCAGCGCCGCGAACTGCGCCTGCGCGACCTCGTCCGCCCGCACGTCCCGGTGGCGGTGCCGGTCAGCGTGGCGCACGGCGAGTGGGCGCCCGGGCTGACCTACACGCTGGACACGAAGGTGCCCGGCGGCTCGGGAGAGGCGCACGACGTGTCCGCCGTGGGCGAGGCCGACCTCGCCGGGCTGCTCACGGGGCTGCGCGAGGTCCCGGTCCGGCAGGCCGAGACCCTCGGCGTGCCGCGTGCCGCGCCGCGCTCCCTGGAGGCGCTGCGCCGGGCCGCCGTACGGGCCGCCGAACGCCTCGCCGAGGCCGACGAGTTCGACGCCGTCCGCCTGAACCAGCTCACGGCGCCCGCCGCGGCCCAGCTCGCCGCCCAGTCCGGCTCGGCGGTCCTCACCCACCACGCCCTCACGGGCGGCCATCTCGTGGTCAGCGCCGACGGGCGGGTGCGCGGCGTCCTCGGCTGGGCCGACGCGGTCGTCGGCGACCCGGCCGAGGACATCGCGGGCCTCGCGCTCGCCGTCGGCTCACCCGCCGCCGTACGCGCCGCCACCCTCGCCGGCTACGGCGCCCGCCCCTGCCTGCGCGGCCTGTGGCTCGCCCGCTGCGACACGGTCGTCCACCTCGCCGGGGCCCTCACGAGCCGGGACGCGGGCCGGCTCACCCTGCTGCGCACGCAGTTGCGCCGGGCCTGGGAGCCGATCCTGCTGGAACGGGTGACGGACCTGCGGGGCACGGACGACGCCCTCTAGCGACCGGGCGGCAGCCGGGCGTCTCAGGCGTCGCAAGGGACCTCACTCCTGCAACAGGACCTCACTCCCAACAGCTCACTCCTGCAACAGACCCCTGCAACAGACCTCACTCTTGCAACAGCACCACACCCGACTCCCCGGGCACGTGCACCACCCCGTCTGCCCCGGGTGTCTCCACCGGCTCCCACGCGGCCAGCACGCGCGCGTGCGGGACGCCGAGCGACAGCGCGGCCGGTTCCGGCGCCAGGTTCACCGCCACCAGGACGTCCCCGCGCCGGAAGGCGATCCAGCGGCGCTCCTCGTCGTAGGCGACCTTGGTGTCGGCGAGGTCGGGATCGGTCAGGTCGGGCTGCTCGTGGCGCAGGGCGAGGAGCCGCCGGTACCAGGCCAGTACGCGCGCGTGGGGCTCGCGTTCCGGCTCGGACCAGTCGAGGCAGGAGCGGTCCCGGGTCGCCGGGTCCTGCGGGTCGGGAACGTCCTCCTCCTTCCAGCCGTGCGCGGCGAACTCCCGCCGCCTGCCCCGCCGTACCGCGTCCGCCAGCTCGGGGTCGGTGTGGTCGGTGAAGAACTGCCAGGGCGTGCCCGCCGCCCACTCCTCGCCCATGAAGAGCATCGGTGTGAAGGGGGCCGTCAGGGTCAGCGTGGCCGCACAGGCCAGCAGCCCGGGGGAGACCAGGGCGGAAAGGCGGTCCCCCTGGGCACGGTTGCCCACCTGGTCGTGGGTCTGGCTGTAGCCGAGCAGCCGGTGCCCGGCCACCCGCGTACGGTCCAGAGGGCGCCCGTGGTGCCGCTCCCGGAAGCTGGAGTACGTCCCGTCGTGGAAGTAGCCGCCGGTGAGGGTCTTGGCGAGCCCGGCGAGGGGAGCGCGCGCGAAGTCGGCGTAGTAGCCCTGCGACTCGCCGGTCAGCGTGGTGTGCAGGGCGTGGTGGAAGTCGTCGTTCCACTGCGCGTGCAGCCCGAGGCCGCCCTCGTCCCGGGAGGTGATGAGCCGCGGGTCGTTCAGATCCGACTCGGCGATCAGGAACAGCGGCCGGTCCACCTCGGCGGCCAGGGCGTCCACGGCCGTCGACAGCTCCTCCAGGAAGTGGAGCGCGCGCGTGTCCACCAGCGCGTGCACGGCGTCCAGGCGCAGCCCGTCGATCCGGTAGTCGCGCAGCCACGCCAGCGCGCTGCCGATGAGGAAGGCGCGCACCTCGTCCGAGCCGGGCGCGTCCAGGTTCACCGCGGTGCCCCAGGGCGTGTGATGCCGGTCCGTGAGGTACGGGCCGAAGAGAGGCAGGTAGTTCCCGGACGGGCCGAAGTGGTTGTGCACGACGTCGAGCACCACGCCCAGGCCGAGTTCGTGAGCCCGGTCGACGAAGCGTTTCAGCGCCTCGGGCCCGCCGTACGGCTCGTGCACGGCCCACAGCGAGACGCCCTCGTACCCCCAGCCGTGCGTGCCCGGGAAGGGGCACAGCGGCATCAGCTGCACGTGCGTGACGCCCAGTTCGGCGAGATGGCCGAGCCGCTCGGCGGCCGCGTCCAGGGTGCCCTCGCGGGTGTACGTCCCGACGTGCAGCTCGTACAGCACCGCGCCGGGCAGGGGCCGCCCCTGCCACTGGGCGAGCCACTCGTACCGCTCGTGGTCGACGACCGCGCTCAGCCCGTCCGGGCCGTCCGGCTGCCGGCGCGAGCGCGGATCGGGCCGTACGGGACCGTCGTCCAGCGCGAAGCCGTACCGGGACCCGTCGCGTGCGTCCGCCTCGCCCCGCCACCATCCCGCCCGTTCCGGATCGCGCTCCAACGCGCGCGTGACGTCGTCGCACTGGAGCGTCACACGGCCTGCCTGCGGTGCCCACACCTCGAACTGCACGGACGGTTCCCCTTCGTCTGCTCACGGTGATGTAGCCCGTCCATGGTGCGCCAAAACGCGATCAATCCGCTGGTGCATCCACCCATTTGCGGCGGGTCCCGGAGGATGCGGGCGCGTGGCGGCCGTTTTCCCGTTTTCTGGACAGCCCGGCCGCGCTGCCCGACAATCACGATCGTGACGTCGTCCTTCGAGTTCAACACGTACCCCGCGCGGCTGTCCGACGTGGAGCGCGACAGGGCGCTGAAGGTGCTCCGTGACGGCGTCGCCATGGGCCGCCTCTCCCATGACACGTTCATCCGCCGCATGGAACTGGCGCTCTCCGCCCGCCGCGCGGACGAGCTCGCCGTGCTCACCGCCGACCTGCCCACGGAGAGCCGGTTCTCCCGCGTGGTGTTCGGCACCGTCGAGGCGGTTTCCGGGTTCACCGTACGGCTGCGCAGAGCCTGGCAGGCCGAGAAACTGCCCAAGCTGCTGCTGCCCCACCCGGCGCACGGCCATCCGCTGCGCATAGGCCGCGACCCCGCCAGCGGACTGCGCCTCAATCACGAGACGGTCTCCCGCGTCCACGCCGAACTCCGCCACCAGGGCGGCATGTGGGTCCTGCGCGACCTCGGCTCCACCAACGGCACGACGGTGAACGGGCGGCGCGTGGTCGGCGCGGCCGTCGTCCGCGAGGGCGACCAGGTGGGCTTCGGGCGGATGACGTTCCGGCTGTCGGCCGACTGACCGGGAAGACCGACCGTGCATCGGAACGCGGCCGGCTGACCGGAAACCGAGCCATGCCTTAGCTCTGGCCTTGGATTTACCAGCTGTCGATCCGTGGGGAGTGGCTCAAAACCCGTTGCTCTCCGCGGTGTTGACGTACCCCCGAAGTCGTGACTGACTGTGCGTACGCCATGTACAGCTGGTGAAGCGACGGCACCGCATTGGGGAGGTGTGCCCTGCCGCCCCTCCTGCGCTACCCGACCGTCGACGAACTGGGCGCCCGGGCCGCCGCCCTCGTCGCCCGCCACCCGAGAGAGGCCCGGCTGCGCAGGATCGGCACGTCCCGCGCGGGCACGCCCATGTGGCTGCTCTCCGTCGGCCGCGGCAGCCGCCAGGCCCTCGTCGTCGCCGGCCCCCACGCCAACGAACCCGTGGGCGGCGCCACCGTGCTGCGCCTGGCCGAGCGGGCGCTGGCCGACCCGCGGCTCACCGAGGGCGCCGACGCCACCTGGAACCTGCTGCTGTGCCTCGACCCGGACGGCCTGCGCCGCAACGAGGGCTGGCTGACCGGCCCTTACGCCCTCGGCCGGTACTTCCGGAACTTCTTCCGGCCCGGCTTCCTGGAACAGCCCGAATGGCTGCCCGACGGCGCGGCCGGCGCGGCCCTGCCGGAGACCCGCGCCCTGCTCGACGTCCAGGACGAACTGCGGCCGTTCCTCCAGTGCTCCCTGCACGGCGTCGACGTCGGCGGCGGTTTCGTCGAGCTCACCGACGACCTGCCCCAGCTCGCCCAGCGCCTCGCGCACACCGCGGCCCGGCTCGGCATCCCCCGCGAGCTCGGCGCCTACGACGCCCTGTACTGGCCCGGTCTCGGGCCGGCCGTCTACCGGATACCGCCGCCGCGCCGGGCCGACCTGGCCGCGGCCATAACGGAGGCCGCCGTCGAGTCGACGTGGTTCCATCCGCACCGGCACGGCACCCTCACCGCGGTCGTGGAGGCGCCCATGTGGGGCGTGGCGGCCGTGTCGGACGGCTCCCCGCCCGCTGACCGGGACGGAGTGCTGCGGGCCGTGAGCCGCACCCTGCGCCACGACACGGGGCTCCTGCGGCACCTCCTGGCCCGCATCCGGCCGCACCTCGCCGCCGTGCCCGACGCGGCGCGGCTGCTCGCCCCGGTCGACGACTATTTACTGATCTGCCCCGGTCTCGCCGACGCCTGGGACCCCGACACCGGCGACGGCGCGGCCCATCCCCTTCCGCCGCTGAGCACCGCCCACCTCGCCGCCCTGCGCATCTCCGGGCGACGGCTGGCCCTGCGCACCGCCGGTCTCCTGCACCAGCTCGTGCGGGCCTCCGGACACGACCCGGCCGGGGCGCTGCCGGAGCTGGACGGGCTGATCGACCAGTGGTGCGCCGACTACCGCGACGGCTGCGGGGCGCGCTGGATCCCGGTGGCACGCCAGGCGGAGTACCAGGCGCGCGTCGTGCTCTCCGCCTTCCAACTGGCCGTGCGGCACACGCGCGCGGGCTCCCGCTCGGGCGAGCCGGGGTGGGAGTCGGGGGCGGCGGTGCCGATGCAGCGGGAGTGACGGCGGGGCCGGAGCTTGAAGTGTTCGCCCCGGCCGTCAGCTCACCCGGCCGTCGGTTCGGCCCGGTCGTCGGCTCACCCGGTCGTCGGCTCACCCGGCCGTCGGTTCGGCCCGGTCGTCGGCTCAGTCCGGCTACCAGGGACCCGTGACGCCGCAGGCGTCTACGACGCCCCCTCGCGCGCGTGCAGCGCCGCGGCGACCACCGTGCGGGACTGGTGCTCGACCTGGTGCTCCAACGGCACCCAGCGGGCGCGGAAACGTTCCGCGAAGGCGTCGCTCCAGGTCGCCACGAGCTCCTCCAGCTGCTCGGCCGCCCGGTCGTCGGTCCCGCGCAGCACCCGCCGCAGCATGGCCGCCGCCCGCAGCGGCACGCGGCGCGCGAACGCGTCCACACTCCCGACGTACGCCCTGGTGCGGTCGGCGGGCGGGGTGCGCACCAGGTCGTCGGCCAGCCCCGGCACCAGCTCCAGCCCCCACCGCGCGGCCCGCAGCAACGGCCCGTCCAGGTCCGCGAGCCGGGGCAGCGCGGCGTCGAGCACCCGGGTCACCTCCAGCGCGTCCCGTTGCAGCCGGCGTGCGAGCCGCCCGATCGCCGCCGCCGGAGCCGGATGCGGAGCCGGGTCGTCCACCAGGTCGCTCGCCCACATCGGCACCTCGACCACTGCGGTCAGACCGCCGTACCGATGGGCGTGGTACCAGGTGCTGTGCCGCGCGTCGTCCGGCAGGCTCGGATACGCGGGTCCTGCCTCCGGCGCGGGCATGACGTGCACCCCCGGCCCGGACGCGGGCCAGCCCGCGGCGTCCGAGGCGCCGGTCTCCACCGGGATGTGCAGCTCGGCCGCGGACTTGGCGAACGGCTCGGCCAGCCCGGGCACGTCCTTCGTCAGCTGCACCCAGCTGCCGCCCAGGTCCGTGCCGTGCAGGGTCACCTGGAGGTAGGGGCGCAGCTCGTCGATGACGCCGGTCAGGGCCCGGGTCTCGGGCGGCAGCCGGTCGGGCGGCAGCACGGACGGCGCCCACTCCGGCTGCTCCGGGCCGGCGGGGCGGAAGAAGCCGAGGTGGTAGTCGAACAGGCTGCGCGGCGCCGGCGTCACATGCAGGCTCGCCCCGTCGGGGTCCGCGCACAGCAGGAAGTGCCAGGAGATGCCGTCGCGCAACTCCCGCTCCTCCAGCACCCGCCGGGCTAGCGCGAGCAGCGTGCAGGAGCCGGTCGGCTCGTTGGCGTGGGCGCCGGCGACCACCAGCACGGTGCGGCGGGCGCGGCCCACCGACAGCAGGTGCAAAGGTCTGCCCGCGCGCGAGAGACCCACCTGCCGCAGGGTGCACACCCCGGGGCGGTGAGCGGTCAACGCCCGGGCAGCACAGACCTGTTCGGCCACCGTCGGGTAGCGCAGCTCCGGCAGGACACTCACCCCCGTCACATCCGCCCGAGTTCGCAATCGCAGTAGCCCACGGCCATGGTGCGGTGTCAAGGGCGCGACCCGGGAGGCTCCAGGGGGCGCCCGGAAGCATTGCCGGCCGGTGCGCGGCACGGCGCCCTGGGCGGTGTGCCGCCACCGACGGCGGCGTGGCGTCACCGGCGCGGTGTCACTGCTGGTGCAGCCCGCGTCCGGCCAGGGTCAGGAACACCTCGCCGACCGCCTCCGACAGGGTCGGGTGCGGGTGGACGTGCCGGGCCACGTCGGACGGCTCCGCGTCCCAGCCGACGATCAGCTGGCTCTCGGCGATCATCTCCGACACGTGCGGGCCCACCAGGTGCACGCCCAGCACCCGTCCGCCGCCGGCCTCGGTGACGACCTTCACCATGCCGCCCTGCCCGTGCACCATGCCCTTCGCGACGGCGGCCATGCCGGGCTGCCGTGCTGTGCCGCTCCGCCCGCTCGCCTGCCCCGCCGCACAGCAGCCCCGCCTCAGCACATCAGCCCCGCCTCAGTCGCCCACCCGCTCCAGCAGCGCCACCGGCAGCCGGGTGAACAACTCCTCCACGCGTGCGTGCCCCGTGAACTCCCGCCCCGGTTCCAGGACATCCGCCCAGCGGCCCGGCGGCAGCGGCAGTCGGGTGTCCTGCCAGCCGCCCGCCTCCTCCAGCCGGAGGGACAGGCGGGTGACGGCTGTCAGTGACTCGCCGGAGCGGACGAAAGCCAGGCAGTGCTGGGCCGCCGAGCCCTCGGCGGGCAGCGGCATGTACGTCGCCGTGTCGCCGAAGGCGTCGGGGCGGCGCGCCCGCAGCCCCAGCGCCGCCCGCGTCACCGCCACCTTCTCTTCGGACGTCACGCCGGACTCCTCGGGCGGGAAGCTCACCGCCCGCCGGTTGTCGGGGTCGACCAGCGCCCGGTACTCGGCCTCCGTGCCCTGGTAGACGTCCGGCACGCCCGGCATCGTGAGCTGGACCAGGGCCGTGCCCAGCACGTTCGCCCGGATGTGCGGCTCGAGAGAGTCCCGGAACGCGGCGACCCGCTCACTCGGCGCCCCGCACGGCCCGGCCGCCACGAACCGCGCCACCGCCTCCTCGTACGGCGGCTCCTGCTCGGTCCAGCTGGTGTACAGGCCCGCCTCGCGCACGTGCTTCAGCAGCGCCCCCTGCACCCGTTCCAGCGACCCGGACGCCGGGCCCAGCCCGAACACCGTCTGCCAGGCCGCCCAGGCCAGTTGCGCGTCCGGCACGCCCTCGCCGGTGCGGGTCACCTCGGCGAGGACGTCCGCCCAGCGGTCCGGGCACTCGGTGAGCACGTGCAGCGCCGCCCGGACGTCGGCACTGCGCTTGGTGTCGTGTGTCGAGGCGACCGTCCCGGTCACCGGCCAGTCGCGCTGCACGCGCGCGCAGTACGCGTGGAACTCCTCCGGTGACAGGGCGGGACGGCCCGGATTCCCGCCCACCTCGGTCGCCGACAGCAGCGGCACGTACCGGTAGAACGCCGTGTCCTCCACGGACTTCGCCCGCAGCGCCGACGAGGTCTGAGCGAACCGCGTCCGGAACTCCACCTGCGCGGGCCCGTCGCCGTAGCGCCCGAGCACGAGGTCCCGTACGACGTCCACCGCACCGGCTTCCTCGGGCACGGTGAAGGCGAGCCGGGCCTCGGCGGCGGCCTCCTCGGTGACCACGGACGCCGCGTCGACGGACTCGTACGGCCGGTAGACGTCCATCCGGACCAGCAGCTCCTGGAGCGCGGTGCGCAGCGCCCAGGGCGCGCGGTCGCGCAGCGCCGGCTCCGGCGAGGTGGCGCACAGCCGGGCCGCCACCCGTACCAGCCGGTCGGTCTCGGTGGCCAGCTCGTGCGTGAGGACCTTGTACGCCGCCCGCCGCACCGTCGCCTCCCACTGCCCGCCCCGGTCCGTCTGGGGGGCCGCGGACCGCCGGTACTGCCCCAGGAGGTCCCCGAACCCGGCCGGGTCCGTGAAGAGCCCGTCCACGTGCCGCAGGGCGTCGTAGCCGGTGGTGCCCGCGACGGGCCAGGCGGCCGGCAGCTGCTCACCGTCGGCCAGGATCTTCTCCACGACCGTCCACCGGCCACCCGTCGCCTCGTGCAGCCGGGTGAGGTAGCCGTCGGGGTCGGCGAGCCCGTCGGGGTGGTCGACGCGCAGCCCGTCGATCACGCCCTCGTGGAGCATCTGGAGGATCTTGTCGTGGGTGGCCTCGAACACCTCGGGGTCCTCCACCCGCACCCCGATGAGCTCCGAGATGCTGAAGAAGCGCCGGTAGTTGAGCTCGGTCCGGGCCAGCCGCCACCACACCGGGCGGTACCACTGCGCGTCCAGCAGGTGCGGCAGCGGCAGGTCCTCGGTGCCCTCGCGCAGCGGGAACACGTGGTCGTAGTAGCGCAGGACGGCACCGTCGACGCGCAGCTCCCCGAGCACCTCTCCCAGCGGCCCGCCGAGCACCGGCAGCAGCACCTGGCCGTCCTGGGCCTCCCAGTCGATGTCGAACCAGCGCGCGTACGGCGACTTCGGTCCCTCGCGGAGCACCTCCCACAGGGCGCGGTTGTGGCGCGGGGCCATGGCCATGTGGTTCGGGACGATGTCCACCACCAGGCCGAGCCCGTGCTCGCGCGCCGTGCGCGCCAGCGCCCGCAGTCCCTCCTCGCCGCCCAGTTCCTCGCGCACGCGCGCGTGGTCGACGACGTCGTAGCCGTGCATCGAGCCCGGCACGGCCTCCAGGACGGGGGACAGATGCAGGTGCGAGACGCCGAGCGAGGCCAGGTACGGCACGATGGCCGCCGCGGCCCCGAACGGGAACTCTGGCTGCAGCTGCAGCCGGTACGTGGCCGTGGGCACCACCGGGTCAGGTCGCTCAGGTGTCATGCAGACCTACGTACCCGCCCCGCCGCCGTTCGTGTCATCGCCCGCGCCAGGTGCGTCGCGCGTCGCCCGGACGAGTGTCTCTTTCCGGGCGACGCGGGACGATGTGGACAAGGGCGGCCGTACGGGCCGCCGGGGCCGCTACACGGGCCGCTGGAGCACCGTCATGCTCCGGTCGGCCAGGGTCAGCCGGTCCCCGGCCTGCACCTTCGGACCCGTTCCCGGCGGCACACCGTCCGCGCGGGCCGTGTCGACCACCACCTGCCACTGCCGCCCGTGGTTGACCGGAACCAGGAACTCCAGCGGCTTGGGCGAGGCGTTGAACATCAGCAGGAACGAGTCGTCGGTGATGCGCTCCCCGCGCGGGCCCGGCTCCGAGATCGCGTTGCCGTTGAGGAACACCGTCAGCGCCGACGCCCGTGCCGAGTCCCAGTCCCGCTGGGTCATCTCCCGGCCCTCGGGGGTGAACCAGGCGATGTCGGACAGGTCGTCGTGCGTGCCCTCCACGGGCCGGCCGTGGAAGAAGCGCCGGCGGCGGAAGACCGGGTGGTCCCGGCGCAGCCACACCATCGCGCGCGTGAAGGCCAGCAGCTCCCTGCTCAGGCCCCCCTCGGCGTCCTCTCCCTCCTCGGGCCACTCGACCCATGCCAGTTCGTTGTCCTGGCAGTACGCGTTGTTGTTGCCGCGCTGGGTGCGGGCGAACTCGTCGCCGTGGCTGATCATGGGCACGCCCTGGGACAGCATCAGCGTCGCGATGAAGTTGCGCATCTGCCGGGCCCGCAGCCGCAGCACGTCCGGGTCGTCCGTCTCGCCCTCGACGCCGCAGTTCCAGGACCGGTTGTGGCTCTCGCCGTCCCGGTTGCCCTCGCCGTTGGCCTCGTTGCGCTTGTCGTTGTACGACACCATGTCGTGCAGCGTGAAGCCGTCGTGGCAGGTCACGAAGTTGATGGAGGCCAGCGGGCGCCGTCCGTCGTCCTGGTACAGGTCGGAGGAGCCGGTCAGCCGCGAGGCGAACTCCGCGAGCGTGCGTTGCTCGCCCCGCCACAGGTCCCGCACGGTGTCCCGGTACTTGCCGTTCCACTCGGTCCACAGCGGCGGGAAATTGCCCACCTGGTAGCCGCCCTCGCCCACGTCCCACGGCTCGGCGATCAGCTTGACCTGCGAGACCACGGGGTCCTGCTGCACCAGGTCGAAGAACGACGACAGCCGGTCCACCTCGTGGAACTGCCGGGCGAGCGTCGCCGCCAGGTCGAAGCGGAACCCGTCGACGTGCATCTCCGTGACCCAGTACCGCAGCGAGTCCATGATCAGCTGGAGCACGTGCGGGGACCGCATGAGCAGGGAGTTCCCGGTCCCTGTCGTGTCCATGTAGTAGCGGGGGTCGTCCGTCAGCCGGTAGTAGCGAGGATTGTCCAGGCCCTTGAAGGACAGGGTCGGGCCCAGGTGGTTGCCCTCGGCGGTGTGGTTGTAGACCACGTCGAGGATCACCTCGATCCCGGCCTCGTGCAGCGCCTTCACCGCCGACTTGAACTCCAGCACCTGCTGGCCGCGGTCGCCCCAGGACGCGTAGGCGTTGTGCGGGGCGAAGAAACCGATCGTGTTGTAGCCCCAGTAGTTGTTCAGGCCCATGTCGACCAGGCGGTGATCGTTCACGAACTGGTGTACGGGCATCAGCTCCAGGGCCGTGACGCCGAGCTCGGTGAGGTGCTCGATGATCGCCGGGTGGGCGAGGGCCGCGTAGGTGCCGCGCAGCTCCTCCGGCAGGCCCGGGTGCCGCATGGTGAGGCCCTTGACGTGGGCCTCGTAGATCACCGTGTGGTGGTACTCGGTGCGCGGCAGGCGGTCGTCGCCCCAGTCGAAGTAGGGGTTGACCACGACCGACGTCATCGTGTGCGGCGCCGAGTCGAGATCGTTGCGCCGGTCGGGATCGTCGAAGTGGTAGCCGTAGACCTCCTCGCCCCAGCTGATCGAACCGCTGATCGCACGTGCGTACGGGTCGAGCAGCAGTTTCGCGGAATTGCAGCGCAACCCGCGCTCCGGGGCGTACGGGCCGTGCACCCGGAACCCGTACCGCTGCCCCGGCATGATGCCCGGCAGGTACGCGTGCCGCACGAACGCGTCGCTCTCMCGGAGCTCGATCGCCGTCTCCGAGCCGTCGTCGTGCAGCAGACACAGCTCTACTCTGTCCGCGGCCTCCGAGAAGACCGCGAAGTTCGTGCCGGCGCCGTCGTACGTGGCACCGAGTGGATATGCCTCTCCAGGCCAGACCTGCATGGATACGACTCTTTCAGGTGAGCGGCGCCGGTGGGGACGCCTTGGCCCCGAGTCTCCCCGAAAGTGAGGGAACCTCCTATGACTTATGTCCCTCTTACCGAGTGACCAGTGCATACGCGTTATGCCGAACCAGTGGGGCAAGTGATACTCCCGGGGCTTTTGGGGGAGTAGGGGAAAGATGTAACACGGGGAGCATGGCGGCGCGGTCCGTCCGGCAGGGAGCCGGGTCGGGCCGCACCGGCGGCACCGGCAGCACCGGCTGCACCGGCTGCACCGGCAGCACCGGCTGCACCGGCGGCATCGGCGGCATCGGCGGCACCGGCCGTGATCCGTCGAACGGGCGGCCGGCGACGGGACGGGGCGGGTCGAGAAGACCGACCGCTATGAATCCGCTCACTCCCGCCGGGCTCGCCCCGGCAGAACGGGCACCGGCGGCCGCGCGGTTGAGAACTACCCTGCCCATCCGGCTGCACCGCCGACCGCTCCCGGAGTACCCTTCCTTGATCGTTGGGTGGGGCCTGGCGTCACAGTCCCGTCGTCCGTCCGAAGGACGGGCTCCGCGGCGTCCGGTGCGAGCAGCCGCAAGGCGGAGGAGGGAGTCGACGCGGAGCGTCGGCGACCGACGACAACGCCGCGGATGCGCGTGCCGGACGCCGCGGAGCAGACGGGAATGTGACGCCAGGCCCCTCGGGAGTGCTCGGGGGAGCGGAAGGCGGTGCGCGGGTGGGCTCGGGAGGGCTGGAGCTGCCCCCTGGTGACGAAGGTCAC
>NZ_NGFN01000217.1 GCF_002148965.1 Streptomyces swartbergensis
GGCCACCCTCGCCGCCGACGCCGCCGACCTGCTCACTTCCCCCGACGCCGAACGCCTCACCGCCTGCGGCTCGCCGCCCTGCAACCGCTACCTGCTCCGCCACGGCCGCCGCCAGTGGTGCTCCACCCGCTGCGGTGACCGCGCCCGCGCGGCCCGCGCGTATGCCCGCCGCAGCGGCTCCCGGTGACTGCGGCAGTCTCGACGCGTGTGGCACGGTTCGACTATGACCAGCGACTACGACCGTCTTCGTAACGGCATCGAGTTCATGACCGCTTACGTCTCCGGCAACGACCTGCTGACGGTCTACGTGACAGAGCGACGGCGCGAGGACCCCATGGCGGCCGAGGCCCTCCTGGACGGGGCGGCGGCCCTCTGCGCCCTACTGCTGCGCAAGGTGGCCCGGGAGACCGGGAAGACCGAGCACGAGCTACTGCAGGAACTGGCCCGCGGCACCCACCGACACGAACAGCAGTCCGAAGAGTGACTCTGATCCTTGATCAGAGCCAAAGTGACCAGACACTGCCCGCGGTGCCGGCCGGCAGGCCGAGCACCGTCCGGTCCCTCACTCAAGGACTGTCCGCAATCAGGCCGGCAGGATGGCCTGCTCCATGGGCGTGCGGACCCCGGCGGCACCGTCGGCTCATCCCCTGTCCGCGGGCCGCGCCTGGGCGGGGATGCGGGGAATGGAGCCGTAGCGGCGGGTACGGCGGGCGTACTGCTCGATCGCGCTCCACAGGTCGCGGCGGTCCACCTCCGGCCACGGCGTGTCGAGGAACAGCAGCTCGGCGTAAGTGGCCTGCCAGGGAAGGAAGTTGGAGGTGCGCTGGTCGCCGCCGGTGCGCAGCAGCAGATCCACGTCCGGCAGTTCGGGGACGTGCAGGTGACGGGCGAAGACGTGCTCGGAGACCGACGCGGGGTCGATCCGCCCGGAGACCACCTCTTGAGCGAGGTGTGCCGCGGCTGCCGTGATCTCGGCCCGGCCGCCGTAGTTGAGGCACACGGTCAGGGTGAGCCCGGTGCGGTCGCGGGTGCTCTGCTCCGCCTCGACGAGTGCTTCGATGACGTCGGCCGGCAGGCGGGAGCGCAGTCCGGCCCAGCGCACGCGGACGTCCAGCGGCTTGGTGTCGTCCGTGATCCGGTGCAGCTGCCGGGGGATCTCTTGCATCAGCCCGTGCAGTTCGTCAGCCGGGCGTTTCCAGTTCTCGGTGGAGAACGCGTACACGGTCAGGTACTTCAGGCCGATCTCCAGGGCGCCGTGGACGACGTCGACCAGTGCGTCGGCGCCCGCCCGATGGCCCTCGGTGCGCGGCAGGCCCCGGGCGGTGGCCCAGCGGCCGTTGCCGTCCATCACGATCGCGACATGGCGCGGCACGGCCCCGGCGGGCAGCCGGGGCGGGCGGGCGCCGGACGGGTGCGGCGCCGGAGGGACGACCGGTCGCCGCTCGGCGGCGAGCGAGCGCGCTTCGGCCGCGAGTGAGCGCCCTTCGGCCGTGACCGAGCGCACTTCGCCTGCCCCGGCGAGCCCTGCGGGCGGGCCGGCCGGTTCCGGCGGCGGGCAGGGCCGTACGGGGAACGGGAACAGGGACCAGGCCAGTGCGGCCCGCGCCCGGGCGGGCAGCAGCACGCGCAGCCGGGCGCCGTCCGGCAGGGCCGGGCGGCGGTGCAGCAGCGCGGCCGGGGCGTCGGCGGCGGCCCTCAGGCGCAGCCGGTACAGGTCTGTGTAGGCGCCGAGCGCGATGCCGATCGCCGGGTGCAGCACGGGAGGCACCGGGGTCCGGTCCAGCCAGCCGCGGGCCCGGTCGGCCAGGCGGCGCACCAGTTCCTCGAAGGCCGGGGTGCTGCGCCGGTCCAGCAGGTCCGCGCGGCGCACGCCGGCCTCGTCCAAGGCCTCCTGCGGCAGCGGCACATGGCCGTCGGCCAGGTCTTCGGAGAGGTCGACGAGGGCGTCGGTGAGGATGATGGCGTCGGCTGCCCTCTGCGACGCCACCGCCGCCTCCGGTACGCCCGAGGCGATCGCCTCAGGCTCGGCGGACAGGCCCGCGACCCGCATCATCAGCGAGGCCGCGCGCAGCACGAACGGGGTGGTGACCAGGCTGTTGTAGCGCCGCCACTCCTGCCACGTGGTGAACTGGCGCCCCTGGACGTCCAGGCGCAGCTGCTCGAACTGGGTGTGCATGAATCCCGGCGGCAGGTTCCACGTGAGCATGGTGTGGATGAGCGCCTGCCGTACCGGGTCGGTGCTGCGGCCGTCGCGCAGGTCGGCGTCGAACGCCGAGATCCACGCCTCCAGCCGCTCGGCGCGTCCGGCGTCCTCCGTGTCGGACGGCTGCGTCGTGTCCGCCAGACAGTCCACCGTCACCCCGGCGCCGTACAACGCCCAGGTGGCGATCCGCAGCGGCGGCGGCAGCAGCAGCGAGACGGCGTACTCGATGTCGCCCCGGGCGCGGGTGGCCCGGCGGCATGCCTCGTAGCCGCGGCGCAGGACCGGGTCGTGGATGCCGCCGCGCCGGTAGACCCGGGCGGGGTGCACGGGGGAAGGCCTCACCTCACGCCTCCTTTCGCGCCGCAGGCGCCTGCTGGGGGATCCAGGCCAGGGCCAGGGCACTGCCGACGGCGGTGAGCAGGAAGCCGAGGAGCAGGCCGCCGAGGTTGGCGGCGACCAGGCTGACCAGGGACAGTACGGCGGCAAGGACGCCGGAGAAGTAGCGCAGGGCCGGGGTGCGCCACGTCGTCACACCGGCGACGACGAACAGGGCGCCCAGGGTCCACGACGCCGCGCCCGCGGTGCCGGTGAACCGCAGGAACCCCAGCCCCACCCAGGACACGCAGATCAACTCCAGTCCGCCGAGGGCGAGCAGCAGCCCCGCCGCGAACGGCCGGCCCTGACGCCACGCGGGCCACCCACCAGGTCGAATCGCGATCGTCATCGGGCCACTCCCGGCGCGCAGCCGCCCTCGCCCTGGCGCAACTCGATGGCCACACCCTCGGAGGTGATCGTTCCGGCCGTGAAGGCACGCGGCTGCGTGGTCACCCGGCTGCCGCTGACCTTCTGCGCGCCGACGGTGAACAGGCCCGTGGGCCGGTCCAGGGACCTCTGCGGGGTACTGAACCTCGCCCCGGACAGCTTCACCGACCCGGCGGTGGTCTTGCCCGTCTCCACGGCCAACCCGGTGGCCGACGCACGCTCGATCCGCACGACGGCCGTCACCGCGCCGACGACCGGCAGGTGGGCGGTGGAGGTCACGCAGGCGTCGTGCACGGTGGCCCGCTCCACCCGCGTGGCCAGCGCCGGCAGCAGCCCGCCACGCCCGGAGGCGCCCGGAGAGGCCGAGACACCCGACCCGGTCACCCGAGCGGCATGCACCGTGACCGGCACCTCCCCCGCGAACGCCACGGAGACGGCCCCCGCGGCGGTTCCGGCCAGCAGGGCGGAGGCACCCAGGAGAACGGGCGCCAGGGCCAAGGCGAACCGCAGGCGGCTCGTCCGCCCGGTCCGCGTCAGCACGGGGTCGTTGTTCTTGATCACGCCCGGCCCAACGACCGTCCCGGACCGAAGTACTGCCGAACTCACAATCGGCCGATACGACTGGCGACCCCAGACCCCCTGGCCCCACTCCCGCTGTCACACCCCGGCGGTACGGTCGGATCATGCCCAACCAGACGGGAACCCCCGCCGACGAACGGCGACTCGCCGTGCTCGAAGGCGTTCTCGAGCGGATCACGTACGCGAATGAGGAGAACGGCTACACGGTCGCCCGGGTCGACACCGGCAGAGGCGGCGGCGATCTGCTCACGGTCGTGGGCGCGCTGCTCGGCGCCCAGGTAGGGGAGTCCCTGCGCATGGAGGGCCGCTGGGGCTCGCATCCCCAGTACGGCAAGCAGTTCCACGTGGAGAACTACACGACGGTCCTGCCGGCCACCGTCCAGGGCATCCGCCGTTATCTCGGCTCCGGCCTGGTCAAGGGCATCGGGCCCGTCTTCGCCGACCGGATCACGCAGCACTTCGGGCTGGACACCCTCCAGATCATCGAGGAGGAGCCCAAGCGGCTCATCGAGGTCCCGGGTCTCGGGCCCAAGCGGACGAAGAAGATCGCCGACGCCTGGGAGGAACAGAAGGCCATCAAGGAGGTCATGCTCTTCCTCCAGACCGTCGAGGTGTCCACGTCCATCGCGGTGCGCATCTACAAGAAGTACGGCGACGCGTCCATCTCCGTCGTGAAGAACCAGCCCTACCGCCTCGCCTCCGACGTCTGGGGCATCGGCTTCCTCACCGCCGACAAGATCGCCCAGTCCGTCGGCATCCCGCACGACAGCCCGGAGCGCGTGAAAGCGGGCCTGCAGTACGCGCTGTCGCAGGCCACCGACCAGGGCAACTGCTACCTCCCCGAGGAGCGGCTGATCGCGGACGCGGTGAAGCTGCTCCAGGTCGACACCGGGCTCGTCATCGAGTGCCTCGCGGAGCTGGCAGAGGTCCCCGAGGACGGCGGCGACCCGGGGGTCGTACGGGAGAAGGTCCCTGGCCCCGACGGCGGCTCGGAGCCGGTCACCGCCGTCTACCTCGTCCCCTTCCACCGCGCCGAACTCTCCCTCTCCGCCCAGCTGCTGCGCCTCCTGCGCACGGAGGAGGACCGGATGCCGGGCTTCCGGGCGGTGGCCTGGGACAAGGCTCTCGGCTGGCTGAAAACCCGCACCGGCGTCGACCTCGCCCCCGAGCAGGAGGCCGCCGTCAGGCTCGCGCTGACCGAGAAGGTCGCCGTCCTCACCGGCGGCCCCGGCTGCGGAAAGTCCTTCACGGTCCGCTCCATCGTGGAGCTGGCCCGCGCCAAGAAGGCGAAGGTCGTGCTCGCCGCCCCGACCGGCCGGGCCGCCAAGCGCCTGTCCGAGCTCACCGGCGCCGAGGCCTCCACCGTCCACCGCCTGCTGGAGCTGAAGCCCGGCGGCGACGCGGCCTACGACCGGGACCGCCCGCTGGACGCCGACCTGGTGGTGGTCGACGAGGCGTCCATGCTGGACCTGCTCCTCGCCAACAAGCTCGTCAAGGCCGTGCCGCCGGGAGCCCATCTCCTGTTCGTCGGGGATGTGGACCAGCTGCCCAGCGTCGGCGCGGGGGAGGTGCTGCGCGACCTCCTGGCCGACGGGGGCCCGATCCCCGCCGTCCGCCTCACCCGGGTCTTCCGCCAGGCCCAGCAGTCGGGCGTGGTGACGAACGCGCACCGGATCAACGCCGGCCAACACCCTCTCACCGACGGCATGAAGGACTTCTTCCTCTTCGTCGAGGACGACACGGAGGCCGCCGGGCGGCTCACGGTCGATGTGGCGGCGCGTCGCATCCCGGCCAAGTTCGGGCTCGACCCGCGGCGGGACGTGCAGGTCCTCGCCCCCATGCACCGGGGCCCCGCGGGCGCGGGCACCCTCAACGGCCTGCTTCAGCAGGCCATCACCCCGGGCCGCCCCGATCTGCCCGAGAAGAGATTCGGCGGACGGGTGTTCCGCGTCGGCGACAAGGTCACCCAGATTCGCAACAATTACGAGAAGGGCAAGAACGGTGTCTTCAACGGCACCGTCGGCGTGGTCACCTCGCTCGACCCGGTCGACCAGCGTCTGACGGTGCTGACGGACGAGGACGAGGAGGTTCCGTACGAGTTCGACGAGCTCGACGAGCTGGCTCACGCCTACGCCGTGACCATCCACCGCTCCCAGGGCAGCGAGTATCCGGCGGTCGTCATCCCGGTCACCACGGGCGCCTGGATGATGCTCCAGCGCAACCTGCTCTACACGGCGGTCACCCGGGCCAAACAGCTTGTCGTCCTCGTCGGTTCGCGCAGGGCGATCGGCCAGGCGGTGCGCTCCGTGTCCGCGGGCCGCCGGTGCACGGCACTCGACTTCCGGCTCGGTTCAACGAAAAATGATCGATCAAATGAGTCGTGAAGGTCACAGAGCACTTCCAGAAGGGGAACACAGGGGGCAGGATGAGGAAGTTGACGGCACTCAGTGCCGTCAATAGGCCCGATGGTCGACCCCGAGTGCACTCTCCTGAGCCGAGTGGGGGATGGTAGAGACAGTCAGGGCACCTCGAAGAAGAGGCACAACGTCGGTGAGGGATGACGTGAGCGACAACTCTGTAGTACTGCGGTACGGCGACGACGAGTACACCTACCCGGTGATCGACAGCACCGTCGGTGACAAGGGCTTCGACATCGGCAAGCTCCGCGCCCAGACCGGTCTGGTGACGCTGGACAGCGGTTACGGCAATACCGCCGCCTACAAATCCGCCATTACCTACCTGGACGGCGAAGCGGGCATCCTGCGGTACCGCGGCTACCCGATCGAGCAGCTGGCCGAGCGCTCCACCTTCCTGGAGGTCGCCTACCTGCTGATCAACGGCGAGCTGCCGACCGTCGACGAGCTCTCGACGTTCAAGAACGACATCACGCAGCACACCCTGCTGCACGAGGACGTCAAGAACTTCTACAAGGGCTTCCCGCGCGACGCCCACCCGATGGCCATGCTGTCCTCGGTCGTCTCGGCCCTGTCCACGTTCTACCAGGACAGCCACAACCCGTTCGACGAGCGCCAGCGCAACCTCTCCACGATCCGCCTGCTCGCCAAGCTCCCGACGATCGCGGCGTACGCGTACAAGAAGTCGATCGGCCACCCGTTCGTCTACCCGCGCAACGACCTCGGCTACGTCGAGAACTTCCTCCGCATGACCTTCTCGGTCCCGGCGCAGGAGTACGAGCTGGACCCGACCGTGGTCTCCGCGCTCGACAAGCTGCTGATCCTGCACGCGGACCACGAGCAGAACTGTTCGACCTCCACGGTCCGCCTGGTCGGTTCCTCGCAGGCGAACATGTTCGCCTCGATCTCCGCCGGCATCAACGCGCTGTGGGGCCCGCTGCACGGCGGCGCCAACCAGTCCGTGCTGGAGATGCTGGAGGGCATCCGCGACGCGGGCGGCGACGTCGACTCCTTCATCCGCAAGGTGAAGAACAAGGAGGACGGCGTCCGCCTGATGGGCTTCGGCCACCGGGTGTACAAGTCCTTCGACCCGCGCGCCAAGATCATCAAGGCCGCCGCGCACGACGTGCTGTCCGCCCTCGGCAAGTCCGACGAGCTGCTGGACATCGCGCTCAAGCTGGAGGAGCACGCGCTCTCCGACGACTACTTCGTCTCGCGCAGCCTCTACCCGAACGTCGACTTCTACACCGGCCTGATCTACCGGGCCATGGGCTTCCCGACCGAGATGTTCACGGTCCTGTTCGCCCTCGGCCGGCTGCCGGGCTGGATCGCCCAGTGGCACGAGATGATCAAGGAGCCGGGCTCCCGCATCGGCCGCCCGCGCCAGATCTACACAGGCGTCGTCGAGCGCGACTTCGTGCCCGTCGAGGAGCGCTGAGTCTCCGTCGAGGAGCGCTGAGGCGCAGTACCGCTCGGCCCCCGTATCCGCGCTCGTGCGGGTGCGGGGGCTCTTGCGTACGTACGGAGCGGGACGGCTGCGTACGCGCCGGAGCGGGAAGGCTGCCTACGTGCGAGCGAGAAGGCTCGAGTGGCGGCAAAGAAAAGAAGGCGCCCTGTCGCCGGTCCCCCCACGGGCCGACGACCAGGGCGCCTTCCCAGTCCCGGTACGGATTCCCCCCACGGGATCCGGCCGGGCGTCTGTGAGGACAGCGCCTGAATCGCTGTTGAGCACAACGAGCAAAACTCGCCGTACTGCGGTGTGCGGTCTGCCGGGACAGCGCACGACCGGGAGGGCCGCTCAAAGCTTCCCGGTGTACGTGCCCCGGCAACGCATCTCTGGAGAAGTCCCCCAAGACATCTCCAGATGCCGGGTGACGCCCCCCAAGACGCTCCCCGACATCGTCAACTTAGACCTTCGAACCCCTTCGATGGTTACGTTCACATCACTGTGATCTGCGTCTCTTGCGTATGTCCGTAAGGTACGCAAGAGACTGGGTATGCCGCTTGGGGCTCAAGCGTAAGGATGATGCGCGAGCCTTGTGAAGAGCTTATGTGAGCCGGGCTCGGGACTCCAGAGGGGCTCATATCACGTTCGCCGTGAACTTAGGGCGAATTCGGGCGACTTCACCGGAATGTCCGCAGTCGGAGACTGTTCGTGACGACGAAGACCGACGAGAAGGCCATCGCGGCCCCGGCGATCATCGGGTTCAGCAGTCCCGCGGCGGCCAGCGGCAGCGCGGCCACGTTGTAGCCGAAGGCCCAGACGAGGTTGCCCTTGATCGTGGCCAGCGTCCGGCGCGACAGCCGGATCGCGTCCGCGGCCACGCGCAGGTCGCCGCGGACCAGCGTCAGATCGCCCGCCTCGATCGCCGCGTCCGTGCCGGTGCCCATGGCCAGGCCCAGGTCGGCGGTGGCGAGCGCGGCCGCGTCGTTGACGCCGTCGCCCACCATGGCGACGACCCGCCCCTCGGCCTGCAATTGCCGTACGGCGTCGACCTTGTCCTCGGGCAGGACCTCCGCGATGACCTGGTCGATCCCGACGGCCTCGGCCACCGCTTCGGCCACCGCCCGGTTGTCCCCGGTCAGCAGCACCGGCGTGAGCCCCAGGGCGCGCAGCTCGCGCACCGCTTCGGCACTGGTCTCCTTGACCGCGTCCGCCACGGCCAGGACGGCCCGCGCCGTCCCGTCCCAGCCGGCCAGGACGGCCGTACGGCCCGCCCGTTCGGCCTCGTCCCGCGCGCGGGCCAGCTCGGGCGGTACGTCGTCGAAGAGCCGCCCCACGGCGACCTCGCGGCCCTCCACACGCCCCCGTACGCCCCGCCCGGGGACGTTCTCGAAGTCCTCGACGTCCGGGAGCCGTCCGGCCCTCTCCTCGGCGCCCAGCGCGATCGCACGGGCCACGGGGTGCTCGGAGGCGTGCTCGACGGCGCCCGCCAGCCGCAGCACCTCCTTCTCGTCGGCGCCCTCGGCGACGTGGACCTCCTGGAGGGTCATCCGGCCCGTGGTGACCGTTCCGGTCTTGTCCAGGACGACCGTGTCGATCCGGCGCGTGGACTCCAGGACCTCCGGGCCCTTGATGAGGATGCCGAGCTGGGCGCCGCGGCCCGTGCCGACCATCAGCGCGGTCGGGGTGGCCAGGCCCAGCGCGCACGGGCAGGCGATGATCAGCACAGCGACGGCCGCCGTGAACGAGGCGACGCCGTCACCGGTCAGCCCGAGCCACGCCCCGGCCGTGGCGGCGGCGATCAGCAAGACCACCGGCACGAAGATGCCGGAGATCCGGTCGGCGAGCCGCTGCACCTCGGCCTTGCCGTTCTGCGCGTCCTCCACCAGCTTCGCCATCCGCGCGAGCCGGGTGTCGGCGCCGACCCGGGTGGCCTCGACGACGAGCCGCCCGCCCGCGTTGACCGTCGCGCCGGTGACCGCGTCCCCGGCCGTCACGTCCACCGGCACCGACTCGCCGGTCAGCATCGAGGCGTCCACCGCGGAGGCGCCCTCGACGACCGTGCCGTCGGTGGCGATCTTCTCGCCGGGCCGCACGACGAACCGGTCGCCGACGGCCAGCCGCTGCGCCGGGATCCGCACCTCGCGCCCGTCCCGCAGCACGGCGACGTCCTTGGCGCCCAGCTCCATGAGCGCGCGCAGGGCGGCCCCCGCACGGCGCTTGGAGCGGGCCTCCAGATAGCGGCCCAGCAGGATGAAGGCGGTGACGCCGGAGGCGACCTCCAGGTAGATCGAGGAGGCGCCGTCGCCGCGCGAGACCGTGAACTCGAAGGGGTGCCGCATGCCGGGCATGCCCGCGTCGCCGAGGAACAGGGCCCACAGGGACCAGCCGAACGCGGCCAGCGTGCCGAGGGAGACCAGCGTGTCCATGGTGGCGGCACCGTGCCGGGCGTTCGTCCAGGCCGCCCGGTGGAACGGCAGCCCGCCCCAGACGACGACCGGGGCGGCGAGGGTGAGCGAGAGCCACTGCCAGTTGTCGAACTGGAGCGCCGGGACCATCGCCAGCAGGACGACCGGGACGGCGAGGGCGGCGGAGACGACGAGGCGGCGGCGCAGGGCCGACAGCTCGGGGTCCTCCTCTGAGGCTTGGGCCCCCTCGGCGGCGGGCTCCTCCTGGCGCGCGGGCGCGGGCTCCTCGGCGGTGTACCCGGTCTTCACCACGGTCGCGATCAGGTCGGCGACCTCGATGTCCGCGGGGTAGGTGACCCGGGCCTTCTCCGTCGCGTAGTTCACCGTGGCGGTGACGCCGTCCATGCGGTTGAGCTTCTTCTCCACGCGGGCCGCGCAGGAGGCGCAGGTCATCCCGCCGATGAGCAGCTCGACCTCGGCGAGCGCCGGCTCGCGGTCGGTCGGCGCCTTGGCGGTGGTGCTGGTCATGTCCGTACTCCAGGTGGTGCGGGACTCCAGGCGGGGCGGGGCGCCCGGGAAGCGGAACGGGCCGTACGGGCCGGGGCGGCGGCGTACGGCCCGTACGTCGGTACGAGTGCCAGGACCGGGGTGTCTCAGGCCTGGTCGGTCGTCCGAGGTTCGTGTGTGTCAGGCTCGGCCGGCCAGCTCGAAACCGGCCTCGTCGACGGCGGCCCGTACGGCCTCGTCGTCGAGCGGGCTGGCGGAGACGACGGTGACCTCGCCGGTCGAGGCGACGGCCGTCACCGAACTGACGCCGGAGATCTGGGAGATCTCGCCGGAGACGGCGCCCTCGCAGTGTCCGCAGCTCATGCCGCTCACCTTGTAGACGGTGGTGACGGGGCCCGTGGTGTCGGTCTGGGCGGTCATGTCGTTACTCCTCGTCGAGGCATGTGGGGCAATGGGGACCTGTGGGGTCCGCATACCCCAACTGTACCCCTAGGGGGTATCACTTCACGACGTCCCCGACCAGCGGTCGCAGGTAGCACAGGAGGGCGTCCTTCAGCTCCTGGACGTAGGCCTCGCGTTCGGCGCCCTCGTGGGCCAGGACCTCACCTTCGGCCTGCCCATGGGTACGGACTAGCGTGCCCCGAGGCGCTGGGTGCCCGGGCGCCAGGACACCCAGCGACCCCGGGCACGAACGGAAGGCGGGGAGAACATGCGGGCCGTGGTGTTCGAGCGGTACGGGGAGCCGGCCGAGGTGCGGGACGTCGCTGATCCGGAGCCCGCGGAGCACGGGGTCGTCGTGCGGGTCGAGGCCACGGGGCTGTGCCGCAGCGACTGGCACGGCTGGCAGGGCCACGACCCGGACATCGTGCTGCCGCACGTGCCGGGGCATGAACTCGCCGGGGTCGTCGAGGCGGTGGGCGACCGGGTGGCCCGCTGGCGGCCCGGCGACCGGGTCACCGTGCCGTTCATCTGCTCCTGCGGCACCTGCCCGTCCTGCGCGGCGGGTGACCACCAGGTCTGCGAGCGGCAGACCCAGCCCGGCTTCTCGCACTGGGGCTCCTTCGCCCAGTACGTGGCCCTGGACCACGCCGACGTCAACCTCGTGGCGCTCCCCGGGGAGCTGTCGTTCGCGACGGCGGCCTCCCTCGGCTGCCGGTTCGCCACGGCGTACCGGGCGGTGGTGCGGCAGGGCAGGGTCGCGGCGGGGGAGTGGGTGGTGGTGCACGGCTGCGGCGGGGTCGGGCTGTCGGCGGTGATGATCGCGGTGGCCTCGGGCGCGCGGGTCGTGGCCGTCGACGTGTCGGCCGGAGCGCTCGACCTGGCGCGGAAGTTCGGGGCGGCGCAGTGCCTGGACGCGTCGGCCGTGCCGGATCCGGCGGCGGCGGTCCGTGATCTCACCGGCGGCGGTGCCCATCTCTCCCTCGACGCCCTCGGCTCACCCGCCACCTGCGTCGCCTCCGTGAACGGCCTGCGCCGCCGCGGCCGGCACGTCCAGGTCGGCCTGCTGCCCTCCCCGACCGGCACGACACCCGTGCCGATGGCGCGCGCGACAGCCCTGGAGCTCGAACTCCTCGGCAGCCACGGCATGGCCGCGCACGGCTATCCGCCGATGCTGGAGCTGGTCCGCAGCGGAGTCCTGCGCCCCGACCTGCTGGTGACGTCCACGATCCCGCTGGACGAGGCCCCGCCCGCGCTGGCGGCGATGGGGACGGCGCCACCGGCGGGCGCGACGGTCATCGAGCCGTGGCGCTGACCCTCCCTCGAAGACAGCCGTGCCCCACGCGACGGTGGGGCACCAGGTCGGGCCGGGAAGGTCAGTCGGCTCTTCGGGCGCGGTTGCCGGGCCTGGAGGCCACCCAGGCCCGGACCGTGTCGGCGTACCAGTAGGGCTTGCCGCTCTCGACGTGGTCGGGCGGGGGCAGCAGGCCGTGCTTGCGGTAGGACCGCACGGTGTCCGGCTGCACCCGGATGTGTGCCGCGATCTCCTTGTAGGACCAGAGCCTTCGGTCGGTCATGACGTGCACCTCCCCGCGCGCACCACGGCGGCGACCGGGGACGGCCGTCCGGGGGAGCCGGGCGCTGCGCTGGCGATCAACAAGCCTGTGTCCGGACAACGACGCTTCGGTGACACAGGGCAGGGCCTGTGCGCGGTGTGTGACGGAAGACCCGCGTACATGCGACACGTGTGACAGGAAGAGGGCGTTTGTGACACAGCCGGGGCAAAGGCGCGCGCCGGAGCTCCGGCGGGGCGCCTTGACGCGGCACCCGGGCGGGGTCGTCAGTCGTCGAGCAGTCGCCAGGCCGTGAGCGCGAGACCGGCACGCAACAGACCGGCCGGCTCGGTGAGTTCGAAGCCCAGGGCGTTGCCGATCTGTTCGAGCCGGCGGGCCACGCTGCTGTGGTGCAGATGGAGCAGTTCGGCGGCCCGGCGCAAGGAGCCCGTGGAGCAGTAGGCGTCCAGGGTCTCCAGGTCCTCCGGGGAGTCGGCGAGCCGGGCGATCGCGGCCACGTCGGCGTTGGCCCGTACGGCGTCCGGCGGCACCTCGGCGAGGAGGGTCAGCGCTCCCAGGTCGGCGTGCGAGACCACCGGTCGGCGCGCGGTGGTGAAACGCAGGGCCGTACGGGCCTGCTGCCAGGACCGGTCGGGACTGTCGGCGGCGCCGATGCCCGCGCGCACCCCGGACGGGAACCGCGCCCGGTCCACGGTCGTGGCCAGGATGACGCCCACGCCCGCGAGCGGTGCCGCCTTCACCGGACGGGACGGACAGAGCAGGCCGCCGATCCGGTCGAGCGGCAGCCGCGACCGTACGGCGACGACGTGCACCGGCAGATCGGCTGCGAAGCCCAGAAGCCGTAACGCCCGGGCCCTGGCCGCTTCCTCGGTGTCGCGGCTGACCACCAGTTCGACGAGGGCGGGGTCGGCCATGGTGGTGCGGGCCGGCCCGTAGCGCTCGACGACCCCGGCGACGGCGAGGGCGAGCCGGTCCAGCAGCACGTCGTCGAGCGGCAGGGGCGTACCCGCCCGCTCCAGCCACACCGTGCCGATCTCCTCCTCGTCGAGGGTGACCGGCACGGTGGTGGACCCGGGTGCGGGCGGGGCGGGCGCTTCCCCGCCGTCCGGTGAGAAGCGGATCGATCGCCCCGTGCCGTGGAGCCGGATCCCGGCCACGCACTCGGCCAGGCCCGCCGAGGCCCGGGCCAGGGCCGGGAGGTCCACCCGGCGGCGCATGAGGGTGTCGTAGAACATGACGACGCGTATCGCGCCCTCGACCTGCGCGTCCAACTGCGACAGTCGTACGGCCAGTGCCTCCATGGCGAGAGGATAAGCGCCGATCGACGCACAACGGGGCCCCGATGCCCGACAGTTGGCGGATGCTTGGGGGCCGGGGCGACGGTGAGGATGGTCGGCATGGACCCTGAACTCGAGGCATTCGTACCGCTGTTCCCCCGCGCCGACCTGACCGACCCGGTCGCCCAGCGCAAGAACTTCGCCGAACTTGCCACCGCCGTGCCGGCACCGGACACCTCCGGTATGGAGGTCGAGGACCACACCGTTCCCGCCGATCCGGATGTGCCGGTCCGCGTCTACCGCCCGCATCAGGCGCAGGGCGCCGTCGTCTGGCTGCACGGCGGCGGCTTCGTGATGGGCGACGTGGACACCGAGCACCCGTGGGCCGCCCGGCTCGCGGCCACCTCCGGCGCGGTGGTGATCTCGGTGGGCTATCGCCTGGCTCCCGAGCACCCGTTCCCGGCCGCTCTCGACGACGCGTACGCCGTGCTGACCTGGACCGCCGAGCACGCGGCCGCCCTCGGAATCGATCCGCGGCGCATCTCGGTCGGCGGGCACAGCGCCGGCGGAGGCCTGGCGGCCGCGCTGGCCCTGCGGGCGCGCGACCAGCAGGGGCCGCCGATCCGCTTCCAGCTGCTCAACCAGCCCGAGCTCGACGACCGGCAGGAGACGTGGTCGCAGCGGAACTTCACCGACACGCCCTGGATGAACCGCGACAAGGTCGCCGCGTCGTGGCGCCACTACCTGGGCGCGGCACCCGCCACGCCGTACGCGGCCCCGGCCCGGGCCACCGATCTCGCCGGCCTGCCGCCGGCCTATGTCGCCACCGCGGAGCTGTGCCCCAACCGCGACGAGGACATCACCTACGCCCTGCGCCTGCTCCAGGCCCGTGTGCCGGTCGAACTGCACCAGTGGCCCGGCACCTTCCACGGCTCGCAGGCGATCCTCTCCGCCGACGTCTCCCAGCGGCAGATCGCCGAACTCGGCGCGGTGCTGCGCCGCGCCCTGGCCGAGTGAACCGGCCGACCTGCCCGACGACTCAGCCCGGAAAGGACACTCCGGCCATGACCCTCGCCCCGTTCGGCCTCTTCACCTCGTTCATCCGCCTCGATGAAGGCGGCGAGGTGCGCGTCGAGGAACCCGCGTTCGACCCCGAGCAGGACAGCTGGCAGGTGATGACCTTCCACGTGGAGACCGACGACGACGTGCACGGCGACCACTGGGAGATCCACACC
>NZ_NGFN01000218.1 GCF_002148965.1 Streptomyces swartbergensis
GGGGTGCGGTGGTGGCCGTGCCGTTGGTGGCCGTGACGAACACGGTGGCGGGGTATCTGCGGGCGTATTCGCGGCAGTCGGCGTTGCGGCATTCCGTGCGGCCTCGCGGGGCGACAGCGATGGGGCCGGTGGAGCAGCCCGGCCCTTCCGAGGCGCCGTCGGAGTAGCCCCGACCTCCCAGGGGGATCCGCCCCCTGGACCCCCGGGCCTATGCCCACCCGCCGCCCGAAGCGGTCGGACAAGAGGCCGCACTCGAAAAGCAGAAGCAGGGCCCTCGCCCACCGGTCAGGTGGGCGAGGGCCCCGCTGCGTGCGGCAGGCAACCGAGGGTTACTCGGACAGCACCGCCTCGGCGTCCAGCGTCACGCCGACCGCCTGGATCACGGACGCGATCTTGAACGCCTCCTGGACGACCTCGCGGTCGAGCCCGGCCTTGCGGAGCACCTGCTCGTGGGAGTCGAGGCACATGCCGCAGCCGTTGATGGCGGAGACCGCGAAGGACCACAGCTCGAAGTCGACCTTGTCGACGCCGGGGTTGCCGATGACGTTCATCCGCAGGCCCGCGCGCAGGTTGCCGTACTCGTGGTCCGAGAGGAGGTGCCGCGTGCGGTAGAAGACGTTGTTCATCGCCATCACCGCGGCGGCGGACTTGGCGGCCGTGTACGCCTCGGGCGACAGGTTCGCCTTCGCCTCCGGCTCCAGCTCGCGCAGCACGATCGGGGAGCGCGAGGCGATCGCGGTCGCGAGGACCGTGCCCCACAGCTGCTGGGCCGGCAGGTCGGAGTTGCCGATGACCGAGCCCAGGTTGAGCTTCAGGTCCTTGGCGTAGTCCGGGATGCGGGACTTCAGGGAGTCGAGGGACATGCCTCACTCACCAGCCAGCAGCTTGACGGGGTCGAGGGTCTCGTCGCCCTTCGACCAGTTGCAGGGGCACAGCTCGTCCGTCTGGAGCGCGTCCAGGACCCGCAGGACCTCCTTGGGGTTACGGCCGACCGAACCCGCGGTCACCATCGAGAACTGGATCTCGTTGTTCTGGTCCACGATGAACACCGCGCGCTTGGCGAAGCCGTCCTCGTCCTCGATGCCGAGCTCGCGCATGAGCTCGTGCTTGGGGTCGGCCATCATCGGGAACGGCAGGTCACGCAGGTCGTCGTGGTCCTTGCGCCAGGCGTGGTGGACGAACTCGGAGTCGCCGGAGAAGCCGAGGACCTGGGCGTCGCGGTCGGCGAACTCGTCGTTCAGCTTGCCGAAGGCGGCGATCTCGGTCGGGCACACGAAGGTGAAGTCCTTGGGCCACGCGAAGACGACCTTCCACTGACCCTCGTAGGTCTTGTGGTTGATCTGCTGGAACTCCTTGCCCTTCTCCAGCGAGACGCAGGCGGTCAGATCGAACTCGGGGAACTTGTCACCGACAGTGAGCACACGCTCTCCTTGCAGCGAAGAAACACCCGGATTGCGGGAGTTTCCCATGGGTTGGACGTTATTGATGTTGGCACAGGGGCGATTGATTACGGAAATAGCTACACTCGGTCGGGTTGATCGGAGGTAGTTATCAGTGACTGTGGGTAATAAGCGCAGGCAGCCCAGCCTCGCCCAGCTGCGGGCCTTCGCGGCCGTCGCCGAGCACCTGCACTTCCGGGACGCGGCCGGGGCGATCGGCATGAGCCAGCCCGCTCTCTCGGGTGCCGTCTCGGCGCTGGAGGAGACACTCGGAGTGACGCTCCTCGAGCGTACGACGCGCAAGGTGCTGCTCTCGCCCGAGGGCGAGCGGATCGCCGTGCGGGCCAAGGCGGTGCTGGCCGAGGTGGGCGCCCTCATGGAGGAGGCCGAGGCGGTCCGGGCCCCGTTCACGGGGGTGCTGCGGCTGGGGGTCATCCCGACCGTGGCGCCGTATCTGCTGCCGACCGTCCTGAGGCTGGTCCACGAACGGTATCCGCACCTCGACCTCCAGGTGCACGAGGAGCAGACCGCCTCTCTCGTCGAGGGCCTCGCCAACGGCCGGCTGGACCTGCTGCTGCTCGCCGTGCCGCTGGGCGTGCCGGGTGTGGCCGAACTGCCGCTGTTCGACGAGGACTTCGTGCTCGTCACGCCGCTCGACCACTGGCTCGGCGGACGCGAGGGCATTCCGCGCGAGGCGCTGCGGGAGCTGAACCTGCTGCTGCTGGACGAGGGGCACTGCCTGCGCGACCAGGCCCTCGACATCTGCCGGGAGGCAGGCCGTGAGGACGCGCCGGTCACCACGACCGCCGCCGGGCTGTCCACCCTGGTGCAGCTCGTCGCGGGCGGGCTCGGCGTCACGCTGCTGCCGCGCACCGCCCTCAAGGTCGAGATCTCCCGCAGCAGCCAGCTCCTCACCGGGTACTTCACCGACCCGGCCCCCACCCGCAGGGTCGCTCTCGCGATGCGGGCAGGGGCCGCGCGCGGCGCCGAGTACGAGGAACTGGCGGCCGCCCTGCGGGAGGCACTGCGGCCGTTGCCCGTACGGGTGCTGGACCAGGACGCCTGACGGTCCGGCGCGGAAGAGCCTGAGGCTCCTACTCGGTCCGCAGCCCGTCCGGCCGCATCATCCTCAGCAGCGGCGGCAGGCTCAGCAGCGTCACCACCAGGACGACGCCCGCGCCGATGCCGGTCATCGACAGCACGCTCGGCCAGTCCACCCGGACGGACTGGTTCACCATCCGCAGCAGGACCGCGCCCAGGGCCATGCCCACCGTCGCGGCGAGCAGCAGGCCCAGTCCGATCGGGATCGCCGTCTGCCACAGCACGGACAGGCTGAGGGTGCGGCGCCGGGTGCCGAAGGCGACCAGGGACGACAGCAGCTTGCGGCGTTCGCGCAACTGTTCCAGCTGTGAGACCAGCAGGCTCGCGCCGATCAGCGCCAGCACGCACGCGGCGCCGACGAGCAGGCCGGTGCGGATGGTCGCGAAGCGGTCGTTGCGCTCGACGGCGTGCCAGACCATGGGATCGGCCGTGGGCTCCATGCGCGCCGCCGTGTTGCGCGCGTACTCGTACGCGTTCGGCTCGGCGGGGGCCAGGCTCAGGTAGAGCTCCTTCTCGGCGAACGAGGCGAGCGTCGTGAACGGCGCACCTGGCGTGACCAGGATGCCGCCGCGCTCCGTCCCGGTGGGGTCCTCGCGGGACTCGGCCCGCCGGATGTCCTGCGGCACGGTCCAGGAGAAGTGCTCCCCGGGCCGGTCCTCGTCGGCGCCGTCGAACCACAGCTTCTTGCCCGGTTTGGCCAGCTTGGCCGTGTCGGTGTCGTACTTCGCCCCGTGCACGGCGAAGACGTCGCCGTCGCGGCAGGAGGGCAGCGTGGCCACCTCGCGCAGTGCGGCGCAGTCGCCGAGGGTGACCTGGACGAGGGAGCTCGCGTCGGTGTGCCCGTCGGCGAGGTAGGTCTCGGCCAGGGCGGTGACCTTGTGGACGCCCCGGGTGTCGCGGAACTTCTCGGCGGTGGAGGCGAGTTCGAGGTGTTCCGGCACGTGCACCTGCATCTGGGCCCGCGAGACGTCGTACTGCGACGCGGCGGTGTAGTTGCTCTCCACTCCGGCGAACAGCATCTGGAGCGCGATCGCCCCGGCCACCGCCACCGCGATGCCGTTGACCATGCGGGCCGCCGCACCACTGCTCAACTGGAGCCTGCGCACCGCCAGTTGCCAGGCGATCCCGCCGGAGCCGAGCCGGGCGACGACCCTCTCCACGATCCAGGGCAACAGGGCCGTGACGCCGACGAGCAGGAGCATCACTCCGCCCACGAGGAGGTACTGGTTGAAGGTCCCGCCGTCGTCGCCCTGCCCGACCATCGGGACGAGCATCGCGAGCCCGCCCAGCGGCAGCAGCAGCCGCCACCACAGCCGGCGCCGCGCGGGCTTGGCCGTACGCACCACGCCGAGCGGCTCGATGACCACCCCGCGCAGGGCGAGGAGGGTCACCAGCACCGCGGCCGTCGGGACCGACACCGCGACCAGGGCGGCCAGTAGGGGAGAGGGGTTCAGATAGCTCGGGAACACGCTGACGCGGTACACCTCGAAGGAGGCCGCCAGTTGGCGTCCGAGCAGGAAGAATCCGGTGCCGAGGACGAGCCCCAGCACGGATCCGGCGAGGGCCTCGCCGGCGGCGATCCGCCGGGTCATCCGGCTGTCGGAGCCGACCAGCCGCAGCGCCGCCAGCCTGCGGTCGCGCCGCTCGCCGCCGAACCGCACGGCCGCGGCGATGAACACGGCGACCGGCATCAGCAGCACCACGAAGACGACCAGGACCAGCAGGAGCAGCACCGGGTCCCACGGGTCGGAGGGCGGCAGGTCCGGATTGCCGAAGCTGTCGATCCGCGCCCCCCGGGCGTACTCGAGCCGGTCCCCGAGCCCCTTGCCGCCCGCGAAATAGGCCAGTTCCTGGGAGCCGACGAGCCCCTGCTCGCCGATGGTGCCCGTGATCCGGTAGGGCAGCCGCTCCCGCAGCAGTTTCCCGCTGTCGGAGGCGAGCAGCTCCTTCAGCGCCGGGGAGACGGCCATCTCACCCTTGGCCGGGAACTCCGAGAGCCCCGGAGGCAGCGGAGCCCGCGGGCCCTCCGGCTCCAGCATGCGCCCCCGCACGTCCCTGTCGCGGAACATGGTGTCCGTGTCCAGGACGACCAGAGTGTCCTCGGCCCTGGGTATCTTCTGCTGGGTGAACGTGTGGTCGCTGCGCGCCGCCTCACGCCGGTTCCGTTCCGCCAGCGCGTTCGGGATGGCGGTGGTGAGCAGCAGCAGCGCCACGCCGAGCCCGACACCGACGGCCGTCAGCAGCGCCCGGATCCACCCCTCCCGTCCGCCCGCGAAGGCGAACCGGACCCCCATGCCGAGATCCCGCGCCCACTGTGAGGCGCTCATACGACGCGCTCCATGTCCCGGGACCTGCCGTCGCGTACGACGATCTCGCGGTCGGAGTACGCGGCCACCCGGGCCTCGTGGGTGACGAGCACCACGGCCGTGTTGGCGGACCGGGCGGCGTCCGTGAGCAGCTCCATCACGCGCTCGCCGTTGAAGGAGTCGAGCGCGCCGGTCGGCTCGTCGGCGAACACCACACGCGGGTTGGTGACCAGCGCGCGGGCGACGGCGACCCGCTGGCCCTGGCCGCCGGACACCTCGCCGGGCCGCTTCTTGCGCAGCTCGTCGACCTCCAGCCGCTCCATCCACGCCAGCGCGGTCCGCTCGGCCTCCTTGCGGGACGACCCGTTGAGGCGCAGCGGGAGCGCCACGTTCTCCACGCAGGTGAGTTCGGGCACGAGCTGGCCGAACTGGAACACGAACCCGAACTCCGAGCGCCTGAGCGCACTGCGCTCCGCGTCGCTCATCGCCGTCACCTCACGCCCGTTGTACGTGATCGAGCCCGAGTCGGGCGGCACGATCCCGGCGAGGCAGTGCAGCAGCGTCGACTTGCCCGACCCGGACGGGCCCATCACGGCGACGACCTCGCCCGGGTGGATGGAGAACTCGGCACCGTCGAGCGCGGTGGTCGGCCCGTACGCCTTGCGCAGGTCCTGGGCGGTGAGCAGCGAACCGGCGGGAATCGTCACCGGGCCACCGCCTCACGGAGCTTGTCCAGACGCGCGGCGGTCAGTTCCAGCCAGCGCAGGTCCGCCTCCAGGTGGAACAGGGCGTGGTCGCAGATCAGCTGGTCGGCCAGGTCGCCCTTGCGCTTGCGGTCGGTGAGGATCCGCATGCTGCGCAGGTGTTCCGAGCGCTGCGTGTCGAGGATGTCGCCGGCGTCGCGGTGGGTGAGCAGCGCGAGGACGACCTTGGTGTAGAGGGTCGACTGGAGGTACGGCTCCGGCTTCTCCGGCGTCGCCAGCCAGCGTTCGACGTCGGTGATGCCGGCCTCGGTGATCGCGTACCGCTTGCGCTCGGGCCCGCCGCCGGCCTCGATGCCGTCGACCTCGACGAGCCCGTGCTTCAGCAGCCGGGACATCGTCGAGTAGACCTGGCCGTAGTGCAGGGGCCGGTCGTGACCGAACTTCTCGTCGAAGGCCCGCTTCAGGTCGTAACCGTGGCGCGGGCCGGACTCCAGGAGCCCCAGGAGAGTGTGACCGATGGACATGACCAGGACTGTACACGGGGTGTATACGTGGCATGTATACGCCGAGTGTGCAGTTCATGGCGGGCGGTACGGGTGCGCAGGTCGGGGGCTGTTGTCACGGTTCCGCAACAGGCTAGTGCTCTGAGCCTCCGGGCGGTCGTCCACGCCGGGGCAGTGGCCCGGTCTCCCGCGGCAGCCGCCCCGCTTCGGCCAGCGCCTTCCGCAACAGGAACTCGATCTGCGCGTTGGCCGACCGCAGTTCGTCCCCGGCCCACCGCGCCAGCGCCTCGTACACCGCCGGGTCCAGCCGCAGCAGCACCTGCTTGCGCTGCTGCTGCGGCCGGCGCCGGGAACCCGGACCCTCGGACGGCTCCGTCACTGGTACAGCGACCCGGTGTTGAGGACCGGCTGCGCGGCGCGGTCGCCGCACAGCACCACCATCAGGTTGGAGACCATCGCCGCCTTCCGCTCGGAGTCCAGCTCGACGATGTCCCGCTCGGTGATCCGGGCGATGGCGGCCTCGACCATGCCCACCGCCCCGTCCACGATCTGCCGCCGGGCCGCGACGACCGCTCCGGCCTGCTGCCGCTGGAGCATCGCCGAGGCGATCTCGGGGGCGTAGGCGAGGTGCGTGAAGCGCGACTCGATGATCTGCACGCCGGCCGCCTCCACGCGCGCGTGCAGTTCGACGGCGAGCTTCTCGGTGATCTCCTCGGCGTTGCCGCGCAGCGAGAGGCCGTCCTCCTCGTGGGCGTCGTAGGGGTACTCGATGGCGATGTGCCGCACGGCCGCCTCCGTCTGCGTGGAGACGAACTCGACGTAGTCGTCCACCTCGAAGATGGCCTGGGCGGTGTCCTCGACCCGCCACACCACGACCGCGGCGAGCTCGATCGGGTTGCCGTAGGCGTCGTTGACCTTCAGGACGGCGGTCTCGTGGTTGCGGACGCGCGTCGAGATCTTGGTGCGCGAGGTGAGGGGGTTCACCCAGCGCAGGCCGTCCTGCCGGATCGTCCCGCGGTAGCGGCCGAACAGCTGGACGACCCGGGCCTCGCCGGGCGCCACCATGTTCAGTCCGCACATGGCCAGGAACGCTGCGAGCCCGACCAGGATGCCGCCGATGATCAGCACGGCCTTGGCTCCGCCCCCGTCGACCGATGTGGCGGCCGCGATCAGCCCGGCGCCGGCCAGCAGGCCGAGCAGGCCGAGCAGCAGGGCGAGCCCGCCGCCGATGCTGTGCGCGGCGAACTCCCGCACGCGGGGTGCCGGCATCTCGGGCACGTCGGCGGTGACCTGCGGTTGGGGTGTGGACATGGGTGATCCCCCGTTCCTCCCGGGAAGCCACTCCTGCATAGCTTCCATCTATCTAAGTGATATCACTTTTCCGCGCCCTGGCAACCCTGCGCGTGTCTCGAACGTCGGTTCCGTTGGGATGGGTGCTGATTGTCACGTCCGCAAAGGGCCGGATCGGCAGCCCTATCTCTTATCTCCCGGTGTTAGCTTTCTGAGCTGACCTGAGCGGCGAACCTGTGTGACATGTGAGCACACATGAACGAAGCGGAGCGGATCGGACCCATGGGACGAGCGGAAGAAAGACGCGCCAGACAGCGCGGTGGGCGCCGGGCGGCACCCAAGCGCCGCCGCTCGTCGGGCGCGCCCGGGAAGAGCGGCATACGCAGGCTCTTCACCTGGAAGAAGGTCCTCGGCACCTTCTTCGGCCTGTGCCTGCTGGGCATGGGCGCCTTCGTCGTGCTGTACATGATGATCGGGATCCCCGAGGGGAACGCCGACGCCAAACGGCAGAGCAACATCTACAAGTACAGCGACGGCACGATCATGGCCCGCGACGGCAAGGTCAACCGCGAGGTCGTCGATCTGTCCAGGGTCCCGAAGAAGGTGCGGCTCACCTTCGTCGCAGCCGAGAACAAGACCTTCTACAAGGACGCCGGCGTCGACCTCAAGGGCACCGCCCGCGGCCTGCTCAACACGCTCTCGGGCAAGGGTGCGCAGGGCGGTTCGACGATCACCCAGCAGTACGTCAAGAACTACTACCTGACGCAGGAACAGACCGTCTCGCGCAAGCTGAAGGAACTGGTCATCTCGCTGAAGCTGGACCGGGAGAAGTCCAAGGACTACATCCTCGCCGGCTACATCAACACCAGCTACTACGGCCGCAACGCCTACGGCATCCAGGCCGCCGCCCAGGCCTACTACGGCACCGACGCCGAAAACCTCACCGTCGAACAGGGCGCGTACCTCGCCGCGCTGCTCCAGGCCCCGAGCCAGTACGACTGGGCGGTCGCCTCCCCGACGGGTAAGAAGTTGGTGAAGGCCCGCTGGAACTACGTCCTGAACAACATGGTCGAGGAGGGCTGGCTGAGCCGGTCCGAGCGTGACGCCTTGAAGTTCCCGGTGCCGAAGGACCCCAAGCCCGCCCCCGGTATGGAGGGCCAGAAGGGCTACCTCGTCAACGCGGCCAACGCGGCACTGGAGAAGCAGCTCGTCGCCGAGGGCACCGCGGACAGCACCAAGGAAGCCGAGGCGATGGTCAACGCCGGCGGCTGGACCGTCACGCTCAACATCGACAAGAAGAAGCAGGCGGCGCTGGAGAAGTCCGTCCAGCAGCAGCTGAACAGCAAGCTCGACCCCGCCAAGCGCAAGGTCGACGCGAACGTCCAGGCCGGTGCCGCGTCCGTGAACCCGAAGACCGGCGCGGTGGTCGCGATGTACGGCGGCGAGGACTACTTCAAGCACTACACGAACAACGCCACCCGCTCCGACTACCAGCCGGCCTCCACCTTCAAGCCGGTCATCCTGGCCGCGGCCCTGGAGGAGCAGGCGAAGACGCAGGACGGCAAGCCGATCACCGCGAACACGGTCTACGACGGCACGAGCAAGCGCCAGGTCGTGGAGGACGGCAGCAAGGTCGGCTTCGCCCCCGAGAACGAGGACGACCGGAACTACGGACCGATCTCCGTCCAGACGGCGATGAACAAGTCCGTCAACTCCGTCTTCGCACAGATGGGCGTCGACGTCGGCATGACCAACGTGGTGGACGTCGCCGGCAAACTCGGCATGGACACCAAGAACATGGAGGCCGTGCCCGCCCAGACCCTGGGCAGCATGGGCGCGAGCCCCCTGGAGATGGCGGGTGTCTACGCGACCCTCGCCAACCACGGCAAGCAGGTATCCCCGGCCCTCGTGAAGTCGGCGGAGCACCTGAACAAGACGGTCACCATGTCCGACCCGGTCGGCGACCAGGCCATCAGCCGCGAGGCCGCCGACACGGTGACCTCGGTGCTGACCGGCGTGGTCGACGACGGTACGGCGCAGGCGTCCGTGCGGAACAACCCCAACCGCGACGGCCAGCAGGTCGCGGGCAAGACCGGTACGTCCGACAACAACAAGTCGGCCTGGTTCACCGGCTACACGCCGAACCTGGTCACCTCCGTCGGCCTGTTCGGTGAGGACGCCAAGACCCACGCTCAGGTCCCGATGTACAAGGCGGCCGGCAAGCCCCGGATCAACGGCGGCGATTTCCCGGCGCTGATCTGGGCGTCGTACACCTTCGGCGTGATGGGCGACACCAGCAAGTTCGACCTGGACACCCAGCAGGGCGCGGCCGTCCAGCCGACATGGACGCCGACACCGACGCGGGAACCGACCAAGGAGCCCACGCAGGAACCGACGACCGAGGAACCGTCGACGTCGTCGCCGCCGCCGACGACGGAGGAGCCGAGCAGCTCGCCGCCGCCGAGTCCGTCGACGTCATCGCCCACCTTCACCCCGCCGACGGCCCCGGAGACGACACCGCCGAACGACGGCGGAGGGGGCGACCCGTTCGACCCGGTCAAGCCGGGCGACGGACGGGGCGAACAGTAGGAGGCACGGCGAGGGGCGCCCGGCGAACACCGGGCGCCCCTGCGCTGAGCGGTGCTGTCGTCAGGCGGTGGGACGGGTGTTGTCGTTCCCGGCGGCGTTGGCGGGAGCCGAAGCGAGTGCCAGAAGGACCGCCCCCGGAGAAGCTCCGGGGGCGGTCCTGTGCCGGTTGCCGTCACGCGTCCGGGACGGTCAGCTGCGGTTGAGCTCGAACCAGACGACCTTGCCCGTGCTGAGCCGGGTCGCGCCCCAGCGCCGGGCCAGCCGGTTCACCAGGTACAGCCCGCGGCCGCCCTCGTCCGTGGCGCGCGCCTGCCGCAGGCGCGGCAATTGCGGTACATCGTCGCCCACTTCGCACCGCAGGACGTCCGTCCGCAGCAGCCGGAGCGTGACCGGCCGGGTGGCGTACCGCACGGCGTTCGTCACGACCTCACTGACCAGCAGCTCGACCGAGTCGCTGAGTTCCTCCAGGCCCCAGCGCTGCAGCGCGCGCCGGGCCAGGCGGCGGGCCCGGCCGGGGGCGGCGTCCTCCGGCTCCAGGAACCAGTACGCCACATCGCTGGGCGCGATGCCGTCGAAGCGGGCGGCGAGCAGCGCGATGTCGTCGTCCCGGTCGCCGGGGCCGAGCATGTCGAGCACCTCGTCGCACAGCGCTTCCAGGGGCGGCGGATGGTCCGGCCCGGTGAGCTGCGCGGTCGCGGCGAGCTTCTCCCGAAGCTGCTCGATGCCGGTCCACACGTCCCGCAGCCGGGACTCGACCAGGCCGTCGGTATACAGCAGCAGGGTCGCGCCTGCGGGCGCGTCCAGCTCCACGGCCTCGAAGTCGACGCCGCCGACCCCGATGGGGGCACCGGCCGGCACGCGCAGCACCTCGGCACGGCCGCCCAGGTGGAGCAGGACGGGCGGCGGGTGACCGGCGTTGGCGATGGTGATGCGGTGCGCTACCGGGTCGTAGACCGCGTAGAGGCAGGTCGCCATGCGGTCCACGCCGAGGCGCTGGGCCTGTTCGTCGAGGTGGTGCAGGACCTCCTGCGGCGGCAGGTCGAGACCGGCGAGGGTCTGGGCGGTGGTGCGCAGCTGGCCCATGATGGCGGCCGAGGTCATGGAGTGGCCCATGACGTCGCCGACGACCAGGGCGACCCGGCTGCCGGGCAGCGGGATGGCGTCGTACCAGTCGCCGCCGACCCGGGCGGTCTCCGCGGCCGGCAGGTAACGCGAGGCGAGCCGCACGCCGGTGGGGCGGGGCAGCGTCTCGGGCAGCATCGTGCGCTGGAGCTCGTCCGCGATGTAGGCCTCGCGGCCGTACAGCACGGCCTTGTCGATGCCCAGGGCGCTGTGCGTGGCGAGCTGCGCGGCCACCAGCAGGTCGTCCGGCTCGAAGGCCATGCGCTCGGGGCGGCGCAGGAACAGGGCGGCACCGATCACCCGGCGCCGGCCGCGCAGCGGCGCGAGGATCGCGCGCTGACCGGGCGGTACGGCGAACTCGCCGCCGTCACCGAGCAGTTCGGGCAGCGCGGCACGGGCCGCGGGGGCGTCGGTGAACACCGGACGCACGCCCCGCAGCACCTCGGCCAGCGCGCTGCCGGGCCGTACCTCGCACAGCTCGGCGCCGACCGTGTCCAGCTCGTTCGGCTCGGGCTGTGTGGCCGGCAGGAAGCCGTTCTCCGTGTCGCGCTCCGCCGGTATCCGGTCGGTGCGGCGCAGCCGCAGCACCAGCGGGCCCGTGGGCCGCTCATCGCCGACGGGCAGCGGGTCGCGCAGATAGACCAGGATCGCGTCGGAGAACGTGGGCACGGTGGCCCGGCACAGCCCCATCACGATCTCGTCGAGATCGATGCCGCGGGCGATCCGCCGGGTGGCGGCACCCACGAAGCGCAGCCGGTCGCCGTCCCGCCGCATCGGCGTGGGCCGGCCGGGCGGCAGGCTCTGGCCGCTGCGGCGCTCATGCCCGTCGGGGCCGGGCGCCGGCCGGTCCTGTTCGTCGGCCGGCTGGACCGGAATGCCCTCGGGGACGGGCCGCGGCCGAGGAGTGTCGCGCTCGGCGGTCTGCTCGGTACCCGGCTGGGAATGCTCGGAGGCGTCGCTCACGGTGTCCTTGCCCTTGCCGAACGGCGTGGAGGTGCCCGGCTCCGACGTGCCCGGCGTGGTGTGCGCCGTCGTGAGCGGAGCGGTGACGTCGCCGCCGCAGCGGCCCTGTACCGGTAAGGCGCCCGCGCCGGGCGCACGCGCCGGTGTCGAGGTGTGCAGGAGCGCCCCGCGGGGGTCCGCGGGGTCGACGCCCGGCTGCGGGCGTTCGAAGGAGATCGGCTGCTCCGTCACGCGTGTCGAATCCATCCGTCCGGGGCTGCACGCCAGAGGTGCAGTAGGTCCCGCCGAAACTCCGATACCCGGAATACGTGCCCCAGGAACGGAATTCCCGCGTGGTCAGAGGTTGTCGCTGTGCCACCGGCGGACCGTCTGCGGCCCTGGGGGCCTGTGACGCAGGCCTTGCCGGTGTTGCCCTCGTACCCCTCGCTCACGTCCTGCCGCCCCTCGGTGACGATCGGTCAAGCCCAGCGCGTGCTCCGTCAGTTGCCGCCGCGCGCCCTTGCGGAGGACGATCCTACGTTTCCTTCCCGGGGGCGCAGCAAGGGTCTCATGAGGACACTTGCGCGGGCGTACGATCCCAGTCCTCCGGCAGTGACGGTACCGTCCAGGACGGATCCGGGCGCCAGTGCTGCCAGCCTTCCGAGAACGGCGGCCCCCAGGCGCGGATCACCTCCACGGCGGCGCGACCGGCCGCCCGTACCTTTTCGGCCTGCTGGTCGTCCATCAGGCCGTCCCGCAGAGCCTGGGCGAACTCGTCCTCGTCGCGCCAGTGCCACGTGCGGTCCGGGTGCACGGAGATGTCCAGGAAGTGGTCGACGGAGTCCACCCCGCCCTCCCAACGGGCCAGCGGCTCCTCCAGGTTCACGTACCAGTTCTTGAACCGCCAGCCCGGCTCCCAGAACAGCCACACCGACCAGGGCTCGCCGGGCCGGGCGAGCTTCAGCACGCCCGTGCCGAACCAGCGGTCGCGCTGCACGGCCCGCGGCTTGGTGTAGCGGGACTCCAGCGGCTCCAGGTGCACGGGGGTGCCGTCGGCGAGCACGGGCCGCACGCACTGAGTGCCGGGCGCCAGCCACACGGCGAGCAGCTCCGCGTCGTCCCGCACCACGGTGACGGGACGCGCGATGTGGAAACGCGCGCCGCCGTTCTCCCGGTACCGCCACAGGATCTCGCTCCCGGGCTCCCAGAAGCCTGCCGCACCACCCGTTTCCACGCGTCTCACCGCTCCACCGTCTGCCATGCACAGATATTAGGTGCCATGGGCATGCGACGCTGCGGCGCGTGTCACGGTTCACGCGCCGGGCGCCTTGCGCGGCGAACTGTCACGGGTGCGTCATCCGCAGGACATCCAGCGCCTCGTCGAGCTGCTCCAGGGTCAGGTCCCCGCGCTCCACGTACCCGCTGTCCAGGACGACCTGACGGATGGTCTTCCGCTCGGCCAGCGCTTTCTTGGCGACCTTGGCGGCCTCCTCGTAGCCGATGTACTTGTTGAGCGGCGTGACGACGGACGGCGAGGACTCGGCGTACTCCCGCGCCCGTTCGCGGTCGGCGGTGATGCCGTCGACGGTCCGGTCGGCGAGCAGCCGCGTGGCGCCTGCGAGCAGCCGCACGGACTCCAGCACGTTCTTCGCGATGACGGGCAGCATGACGTTGAGCTCGAAGTTCCCGGCGGCGCCGGCGGTGGCGACGGTGGCGTCGTTGCCGACGACCTGCGCGCACACCATGAGCACGGCCTCCGGAATGACGGGGTTCACCTTGCCCGGCATGATCGAGGAGCCGGGCTGGAGGTCGGGCAGGGCGATCTCGGCGAGGCCGGTGCGCGGCCCGGACGACATCCACCGCAGGTCGTTGGCGATCTTCGTCAGCCCGACCGCGATGGTCCGCAGCTGCCCGCTGGTCTCGACGATGCCGTCCCGGGCGCCCTGCGCCTCGAAGTGGTTCCGGGCCTCGGTGAGGGGCAGCCCGGTCGTCCGGGCGACCTCCTCGATCACGGCGGCGGAGAAACCGGGCGGGGTGTTGATCCCCGTGCCGACGGCCGTACCCCCCAGGGGCAGTTCGGCGAGCCGGGGGAGGGACGCCTCCAGCCGCTCGATCCCGTACCGCACCTGTGCGGCGTACCCGCCGAACTCCTGCCCCAGCGTCACGGGCGTGGCGTCCATGAGGTGGGTCCGCCCCGACTTCACGACATCGGAGAACTCCTCGGCCTTGCGCTCCAGGGAGGCGGCGAGGTGGTCCAGGGCGGGAATCAGATCACGGGTGACGGCGGCGGTGGCGGCGATGTGGATCGAGGACGGGAACACGTCATTGGACGACTGGGAGGCGTTGACGTGGTCGTTCGGGTGAACGCTCTTGCCCAGCCGCTCGGTCGCGAGGGTGGCGATGACCTCGTTGGTGTTCATGTTGGACGAGGTCCCGGACCCGGTCTGGAACACGTCGACGGGGAAGTGCGCGTCCCACTTCCCCTCGGCGACCTCGCCGGCGGCCTCCTGGATCGCCCCGGCGACGTCCTCGTCGAGCACCCCGAGCCGCGCGTTCACCTTCGCCGCGGCGCCCTTGATCCGGGCGAGTGCCTCGATGTGCGCCCGCTCGATCCGCTGCCCGGAAATCGGAAAGTTCTCGACAGCACGCTGCGTCTGAGCCCGCCACTTGGCGTCGGCCGGGACACGTACTTCGCCCATGGAGTCGTGCTCGATGCGGTATTCGTCGCTCATACCGGCTATAGCGATCGAGGGGGCGGTGATGTTCCTGGGTGGGGCGAATGGAGGTGTTGAAGGCGTGTGA
>NZ_NGFN01000219.1 GCF_002148965.1 Streptomyces swartbergensis
CCCCCCGGCCCCGCCCTACCGGCCGGACAAGGCCTTTGCCCTGCGCCCTTCCCGCCTAGTACCGTGGGGGTCGATTGGTGACAGCACGCTCGACTGTGTCATCATCGGCACGCACCGACTCGCGCTCGCGCGGGAGGATGTGCCTGGAGGCGTCGCCTAGTCCGGTCTATGGCGCCGCACTGCTAATGCGGTTTGGGCCTTAAAGCCCATCGAGGGTTCAAATCCCTCCGCCTCCGCACCTGATCACGAAGCCCCGGTCACCCGACCGGGGCTTCGCCGTCATCGCCCTCGCCGCAGGTGCCCCTCTGAAGCCATTTCCGCAGGTCACAAGGGGTATGGCAAACGGATTTCACATGGCGGCGGCGGTCATGTAATGTTCTTCCTGTCGCCGCGAGCGAGCCGGAAGGCCCGAGAGCGGCGAAAAAACAGAACAAGCACTCGTAGCTTAACGGATAGAGCATCTGACTACGGATCAGAAGGTTGCAGGTTCGAATCCTGCCGAGTGCACAGCACGTCAGAGGCCCTGTGGAGTGATCCACAGGGCCTCTGACTTTTGTCTTGACGGCAGTGTCTGACGGCAACCGCCCTCGGAGGACGGGTACGGGCCCGAGCCATCCGGCGAAAGCGGTCAGTAGCGCCCGCCATGCGCTCCACCGATGATTTCTTGCGAGCTGCAGGGTCAGTACGGCCATGACTGATGTGAACAAGCCGCCGATCGTCTCCCGCCGGGAGTGGCTGGCCGCAATCGACACCCTGCGCGTCCGGGAGAAGGCGCACACCCGCGAGGGCGACGCGATCGCCGCCGCCCGGCGGCGGCTGCCCATGACCGAGGTCGACCCATCGGCTCCGCTCGTCGGAGGCAAGGGACACGTCCCCCTGATTGATGTCTTCGAGGGCCGCACTCAGCTGTTCGTGTCGTATCACATGTGGCACGACGGCCACACCGCCGCCGACCAGTGTGAGGGCTGCACCTTCTTCACCGGCCAGGTCCGCGAACTGTCCTATCTGCACCAGCGTGACGTCACCTTCGCCGTCTTCTGCCAGGGCCCCTACGAGGAATCCGACCGCTACCGGCGCTTCATGGGCTGGGACATGCCCTGGTACTCCGTACCCGCCGAGTCCCACGAACGCCTCGTCGCCGGCCGCCACTTCGGGATGAAGGCGAGCTACCTCCGCGACGGGGACCACGTCTACGAGACGTACTGGACCACCGGCCGCGGCGTCGAACCCATGGCGCCGTCCTACGGCATCCTCGACATGACCGTGCACGGGCGGCAGGAGACGTGGGAGGACTCCCCGCCCGGCTGGCCGCAGCCGTACGAGACGCTCGGCCAGCAGTTCCGCAAGGACGGACGGCCGACCGCGCAATGGGCACGGATCGCCGCCGGCCACGACGACGACCTCCACAGCGGACAGCCCAGCACGGCCACGGGCAGCTCAGGCTGCTGCTCGTAAGCCCAAGCCCAAGCCCAAGCCCAAGCCCAACGGCCGTCGCGGCGGAGTGACGGCCGTCGGGCGGTGTGGTCGAAGCCTGAGGGCTCGTGCGGAGAGCCCGCCCTTAGAGATACGCGCAGAGCTTTTCGAATCACGCTTAGACGGCTACCGGGACACCGGCCGCGCCGTCGTCATCGTCCGGCTCGTTGCCGTCACCCCTCAGTGCCTCCCCGACGCGGTCGAAGGCGGAGCGCTGTGAGTCGAGCCGTACGAAGGTGTAGATGTCCATGGTCACGCGAATGGAGCTGTGGCCGAGGACTTCCATGATCATGCGGGCGTCGGGCCCTGTTCGTGGAGCAGCGAGGCGCACGTGTGACGCAGGTCGTGGAAACGGACCTTGCGGACGCCGGCGCGGACACACAGAGCCTCGAAGGAGCACCCACTTGATCACGCGCTCGCCGATGGCGTCGAACTCGACGGTGAGCCGGGCCCGCTCGACCGCCAGGCCCACGGCGACCTGGAGGGCGTCGAAGGTGGCCCAAGGCGGGGGCGGGGTGGTGTGGCCGTCGGGTCCGTCGAAGCGGATCACGGCGTGGAAGTGGACCAGGCCGCGCTTCTGGTACTCGGCGACCTTGGCGAAGCAGACGCGGAGAGCGGCGTTCAGTGCCTTCTGCGTCATGCCGAGGTGTTCGGCCAGGGCGCGGCGCAGGTAGCAACCCTTGAGCCCGCGTCGGCGGTAACCTCGGAGCGAGCGTCAGGGCATCTCAGAGAGTTCTACGACCAGTTGGCCCCACACAGGCAGGAGCCCGTAGCTCTTGCCTTCGAGGCACGGCTACGGGAACTCCTCCCGCCCGTCAACGGATCGCTTCACCCATGAGCAGGTAGAGCAGGCCGACGAGCGATCCACTGCTCACGACCTCGCGGCGGTCTATCATCCCGCGCACCTCTGAGAGAGGGATCCACTCGATGCGGTCGGACTCGTTCTTCTCCGTGGGCGGACCGGCGTAGGTGGCGCCATCGATGCGGAAGACGTGGTGCTGCGAGTCGGTGATCCCGTTCGCCGGCTCGGCATAGATCAGAGGCTTGATGGGGCCGGGGCGCCAGCCGGTCTCTTCCAGGACTTCGCGGGCAACAGCTTCTTCCGGGGTCTCGCCATCCTCGACCAGGCCCATGGGCAGTTCCCAGGCCCACGAGTCCGTGATGAAGCGGTGCCGCCACATCATCAGGACCTCTTGGCGGTCACTGACCACGGCGGCAACGGCCAGGTGTCGGAGCCGGACGACGTGGTACTCCCACCTGCGTCCATCAGGCTGCTGGACGTCGACCAGACACAGATTCACCCACTTGTTGGTGTAGACCTGTCGCTCACCGTGGGTCTTCCACTCCATACCTGCGGCCCCTGTCGATCGGTCTCCAGGATCTCAGACCGGTCTGAAGGCCGATGCGAGTTCCCAGCTTTTCGCGTCACTTTGACGAGATGCGTCGTCGAGAACCCCGCCCAGCTAGGACTGAGCGTCAGACGGACGAACTTACGAGCGACAGCAGGGGATGTCGCTGAGACCTAGTAGGCCTAGGAAGCTGCGAGCACTTGGGTGTCTACGGTCGTTGAGCTGGACAACTGGGCTGCCAAAGCTGCCGCTCCTCTCGTATGTCGTCCGTTACGGGAGAAGCGGCAAATCCCCGTCCCGCTCGGCCTCGCGCCGCTCGGGGGCCGGAACTCCCGGCTGTCCCGGGATCGCAGTAGTCGGCACGGTGATCGTCTTCTTCGGTCCGAACATCAGGCTGGACGGCTGCTGCGTCCGCCGGTCGGACACGACGATCCCACCGCGCCACTTTCCCATGGGGTCCTGGTACCGGAACTGCAGCTTCTTCAGCCGCCGCCCGAAGTGCTCCCGCAATGGCCGGTAAGCGTCGTCACAGTGCACGTTCCACGTCACGTCGCCCAGGTAGGCGTGGCACGCGATGGGGAACAGGAGGGAGGACACCACGAGATCGGCGAGCTGGAGAAGCGTGTGGGTGTCGCTGTGGCCGAAGACCGGTGACTCGATGACCCCGCGGAGGCTGTCGCCGCCCGTGCGGTACTTGCGGGTGGTCACGCAGTGCACATTGGGAGCGTTCTTCACCTTCGTGCGGCTGTCGAGGACCATCATGCCGCGCGAGTGCTCATGGGCGAGCTGAGCCTGGAAGGTCTCGTTCAGCGCGGCGACGGAGGCCGGGTACACCCCGGACTCGTCGAACGCCAGCCCTTCCTCTTTGATCCACACGCGGGCGAGGATGCGAGCTTCGTGGGACTCTAATGTGTCGAGCAGCGAAGCCACCAGTTCCATGGCCGCACGTCGCCAGCCGTGGTTGCCGGCACGGAGGTTCTTGCGGACGTCCGAGCCCTTGATTTCGTGCTGGATCACCTCGGAGAGCTGGTCAGCGTTCCGCAACTGCGGTCGGTAGTGCTTCTTGACGTCGAGGAAGGCCCAGGTGAGGGACTTGACCTGGGCCCGGGGCACGGTGAATCCGCCGACGACGAGGACTGGAGGGGCGTCAGGCCTCACGGGATCGAGCGTCTGCCCGTTACCCGCCTCGTCGATGTAGCACAGATGCACCGAACCTCCCTGGAACACGTCTGTGGCCGCCCCCGAAGGGACGGCCACAGGGTCTGCGCAGCCATATGCGCGATGTTTTGCTTGCTGAGTCCGATCCTGCCGAGAACGGCTACGGTCGGTCAAGCCGAGAGCACGTTAGGTGGTACGGGTTTCGGTCAACCTTGAACGGACGAAGCCGAGGAACGCCGCCCAGGCGGCCGGCGCGACGGCGACGCTGCGGGGTGGCGGGCCGGGCAGGACGGTGTCCGCGGAGGTCGACTCTGAGACGCAAGGTCCTGGAGTCTTGGGCTTGTCAAGTCTGGATGGCGTGGGGTTCGGGGGCCGTAGGATCCTCTTCTGTGATTACGGGCGAGCTGAAGAGCAAGGTGGGGCGCGTCTGGGACGCGTTCTGGTCGGGTGGCATCTCCAATCCGCTGGAGGTGATGGAGCAGATCACGTACCTGCTCTTCATCAAGCGGCTGGACGAAATCCAGACCCGCAAGGACCGCAAGGCGACCGCAACGGGCAAGCCCGACCCGAACCCCTTCTTCTCGGAAGATCAGCAGGATCTGCGCTGGCAGAACTTCAAGGTCAAGGACCCAGAGATCATGTACGGGCTCGTCGCCGATGGCGTCTTCCCGTACCTGCGTCGCATGGGCGGGGACGAATCGACGTACTCCCATCACATGAAGGACGCCCGGTTCACCATTCCGGGACCTAACCTGCTGGCGAAGGTCGTCGACCTGCTCGACGACATTTCCATGGACAGCAGTGACACCAAGGGCGACATCTACGAGTACCTGCTCGCGAAGATTGCCACGGCCGGCCAGAACGGCCAGTTCCGCACGCCACGCCACATCATCGACCTGATGGTCGAGATGACTCAGCCGGGGCCCCGCGACGAAATCTGCGACCCGGCGTGCGGCACGGCCGGCTTTCTGGTGCAGGCGGCGGCGTACGTGCAGCGGGTGCACCGTGACGCGCTGCTCGGGGTGGAGCAGCGCAAGCACTTCAACGAGTCGATGTTCCACGGCTTCGACTTCGACAATACGATGCTCCGCATCGGCTCGATGAACATGCTGCTGCACGGCATCGAGAACCCGGATATCCGTTATCGCGACTCGCTCGCGGAGAGCGCGGCCGACGAGGCCGAGCGCTACTCCCTGATCCTCGCGAACCCGCCTTTCGCGGGGAACCTGGACTACGAGTCCACGGCGGTGGACCTCCAGCGCATCGTCAAGACGAAGAAGACGGAACTGCTGTTCCTGGCCCTATTCTTGCGGCTCCTGAAGCCCGGTGGCCGGGCGGCCGTCATCGTCCCCGATGGGGTGTTGTTCGGTTCGACCAAGGCGCACAAGGAGCTGCGCCGCATCTTGGTGGAGGAACAGCAGCTCCAGGCGGTGGTCAAGCTCCCGAGCGGGGTCTTCAAGCCGTACGCCGGTGTGTCGACGGCGATCCTGTTCTTCACGAAGACGGACTCGGGCGGCACTGACCACGTCTGGTTCTACGACGTGCAGGCGGACGGCCTGAGTCTGGACGACAAGCGCAACCCGCTGCTTCCGGAGGAGCGCCTGGGCGTCCGCCCACAGGGTGACCCGCTGACGTCGGACGAACTTTTGAAGAACAACCTCCCGGACGTTTTGGCCCGCTGGCAGGAACGAGACGGCATGGAGAGGGACCGGGCGAAGACCGAGCAGAGCTTCTGCGTACCCAAGGCGGACATCGTGGCCCAGGGCTACGACCTCTCCCTGAACCGCTACAAGGAAACCGTCCACGAGGAAATCGCGACGCGGACGCCGAAGGAAATCCTGGCAGATCTGGAGCAACTGCACGAGGAGATCGCCAAGGGTATGGACGAGTTGAAGGGGATGTTGGCATGACGCATATCCCTGACGGCTGGCAGAGTGTAACGCTCGGGTCGTTCTGTGAGTTCAAGTACGGGAAAAGCTTGCCTGCCGCGCAGAGGGACGGCGGCGAGTTCTATGTCTTTGGGTCCAACGGCCCTGTCGGATCGCATTCGCAAGCATTCACTTGCGGACCGACAGTCGTGGTCGGCCGCAAGGGCTCCTTCGGTGAGGTCCATTATTCACCCGAGGCATGCTGGCCGATCGATACGACATATTTCATCGATGAGTCGGCCACAAGTGCGGACTTGAAGTGGCTGAGCCATCTGCTGTCAACCCTAGGCTTGACAGAAATGAACCGTGCGGCAGCAATTCCTGGATTGAACCGGAAGGACGCTTATGTCAAGAGCGTCCTGCTGCCAAGTCTCACGGAGCAGAAGCGCATCGCCGCCGTTCTTGACCAGGTGGACACCCTCCGCGCCAAGCGCCGCGAGGCCATCGCCCTCCTCGACGACCTTGCCCAGTCCATTTTTATCGACATGTTCGGCGACCCTGCTTCACCCAATTCTTCGTGGGATCGAAAAACGATCGGCGAGCTTGGTGCGGTAGTTACAGGAAATACGCCGTCACGGGCCAGGCCCGAAAACTATGGTGACGGTATCGAGTGGATCAAGACTGACAACATCAGGCCGCCTAAATTGAATCCAAGCCAGGCGGCTGAGCGTCTGACCGCAGCGGGGGAGAGAGTCGGCCGGGTCGTCCCGGCCGAAGCGATTCTGGTGACATGTATCGCGGGAAGTCCGGAAAGTATCGGGAACTCCGCATTGGCGGGGCGTCGAGTTGCTATCAATCAGCAGATCAATGCCTTCATCCCTGAAGGCCCGTTGCCGCGATTCATGCTGGAGCAGATCCGTGTGGGGAAGGTTCTGATTCAGCGGAAATCGACAGGAGCCATGACGGGCTTGGTCAACAAATCACAGTTCTCGTCGATTTCCCTCCTGGTGCCACCCGTGGACAGGCAACAGGAATTTGTGCGCCGAGTAAAGTGCGTGGATAGCGAGCGGGACAGGAACGTCCGGCATCTCGCCATCCTCGACGAACTCTTCACCTCCCTCCAGCACCGTGCCTTCGCCGGCACCCTCTGGGAACATGAAGCCCCCGGCGAAGCCGCGTAAGCCACTTCCGCCGTACCCGGTGCCCAGCACCGACCGCGCCACCAGCACCACACGCCGCCCGTGCGGCCGGGTAGGGGAGCCCGGCCCTAGGGTGGTTCTGCCGTAGGAGACGGACGGACACGTCGGCCTCGTGCGGGCCGGGACGCCGACCCGGGCCCGTACGGCGGGGCCGCAACAAGGGGAGAGGGACACGGCACCGCCATGGGTAGCGACCAGAACGGTCTGAGCAGCCAGAACAGCGACGGCCAGGGCCAGGGTCAGGCCGACCACGGCAAAAGCACCCGCGATCGTTCCGCAGCCGACAATGTCGGCCGTACCGCAAGCGGCAACTTCGCCTTCCTCCGCGCCGAGTGGCCCGCCCTCTACGACGAGGCGATCCGCGCCGAGCGGTTGATCCACCACGACCCCCGTGCCGCCTGCTTCTACGCTCGCCGCGCCATCGAGATCACAGCGCGCTGGATGTACGACAAGGACACCAGCCTCAGCGAGCCCTACAAGAAGGACCTCGCGGCGATGCTCCACGAGCCGAGCTTTCGGCAGCTCGTCGGGCCGACGGTCAACGCCAAGATGGATCTCATCCGCCGTCACGGTAACAACGCCGTGCACAAGGCCGCCCCGGTTCCGAAGACCGTCGCCGAGGCCAGCGTCAAGGAGCTGTTCCACTCCCTGTACTGGTTCGCCCGGACCTACACCCGCCAGGCAGCCGCGCTGCCGCCCGCCGGGCTGGAGTTCGACACCAGCGCCGTACCGCGCCCCCTTTCCCCCCAGGCCCGCGCGTTGAAGCAGGCCGAGCTCAAGGCCAAGGAGGCGGAGGACGAGGCACGCTTCAAGGAGCAGGCCGAGCAGCTCGCGGCCGAGCGGGCCCAGAACGCGGACCTCGCCCGGCAGCTCGAAGAGCTCAAGGCGCAGATCGCCGCTGCCAAGGCCGCCAACCAGGCCGTGCGGGACACCCATGACTACGACGAGAAGGCGACCCGGGACGCCTTCATCGACCTGCTCCTCAAGGAAGCCGGTTGGGACCTCCTCATCCGGGGCAAGGACACCGAGTACCCGATAGCGACCGGGATGCCCACCAAGACGGGCAAGGGGTTCGTCGACTACGTGCTCTGGGGCGACGACGGCAAGCCCCTGGCCGTCGTCGAGGCCAAACGGACCCAGCGGGACGCTCGGGACGGGCAGCAGCAGGCGAAGCTGTACGCCGACGCGCTCCAGGAACAGTTCAACCGCCGTCCGGTGATCTTCTACACCAACGGGTACGAGACCTACCTCTGGGACGACGGTCTCGGCTACCCGCCCCGTCAGGTGCAGGGCTTCTTCACCAAGGACGAGCTGCACTGGCACATCCGCCAGCGCGCCGGACGCCTCTCCCTCACGGCCACGCCGGTGAACGAGAAGATCGCCGGCCGCCCCTACCAGCTCCGGGCGATCAAGCGGGTAGGAGAGACCTTCGAGCGGGACCGGGGCCGTCAAGCGCTGCTCGTCATGGCGACCGGCACCGGCAAGACCCGTACCACCGTGGCCCTCGTGGACCAGCTGATGAAGGCCGGCTGGGCGCAGCGGGTGCTGTTCCTCGCCGACCGGCAGGCGCTGGTCACCCAGGCGATGAAGGCGTTCAAGGAGAACTTGCCGAATACTCCTGCGGCCAGCCTCCTCGACGACAAGGCCGCCTCGGCCCGCGTCTACCTCTCCACGTATCAGACGATGATGAAGCAGATCGACGTCACCGACGGTGCGGGTCGCCGGCGTTTCGGTCCCGGCTACTTCGACCTGATCGTCATCGATGAGGCGCACCGCTCCGTGTACGCGAAGTACGGCGAGCTGTTCCGCTATTTCGACTCGCTGCTGCTTGGCCTGACCGCCACGCCCAAGGACGAGATCGACCACAACACGTACAAGCTGTTCGCCATGGAGGACGGAGTCCCGACCGACTCCTACGACCTCCAGGAAGCTGCCGCCGAGGGCTATCTCGTCCTCCCCAAGGCGGTGAAGGTGCCGCTGAAGTTCATGGAACACGGCATTCGCTACGCCGACCTTTCGGAGGAGGAGAAAGCGGAGTGGGACGCCAAGGAGTGGACCGAGGACGGTGACATCCCGGACGCGGTGGGGCGCCACGACATGAACAAGTTCCTCTTCAACGAGGACACCGTGGACAAGATGCTGGAGACGCTGATGACGCGCGGCCACCGCGTCGAGGGCGGTGACCGGCTCGGCAAGACGATCATTTTCGCGAAGAACAACGACCACGCCCGGTATATCGAGGAGCGCTACAACGCGAACTACCCGCAGGGTGCTGGCCACACGGCGCGCGTGATCACGTATAAGGAGACGTACGCCCAGTCCCTCATCGACGACTTCTCCAACCCGAAGAACCCGCCGAACGCCCCCGACATCGCCATCTCCGTCGACATGCTCGACACCGGCATCGACGTGCCAGAGGTGGTGAACCTGGTCTTCGCCAAGCCCGTCTTCTCCAAGACCAAGTTCTGGCAGATGATCGGCCGAGGCACCCGCCTGCGTCCTGCCCTCTACGGCCCCGACCCCGACAACCCTGACCACAACAAGCAGAATTTCTACGTCTTCGACTTCTGCGGCAACATCGACTTTTTCAACAGTCAACTCGACCGGTCGGAGGGGCGTAGGGCCGTCACCCTCACTGAAAAGCTCCTCCAGCGCCAGCTCGACCTCGTACGGGTCCTGGACAAGCGGCAGCAGCCCGATCCGGCACGGGACGCCGGCCCCGACGCCATCGGCACCGAAGCGGAGATCCGCTGGTCGCTGGCCCACCGGCTGCACCACACCGTGACCGGTATGAACCTGGACAACTTCCTGGTCCGCCCGCACCGCCGGGAGATCGAAGTCTTCAGTCACTTCGGCAGCTGGCACCGGGTGGACGACGACGCGGACACCGCGATCCGTGAGCACCTGCTCGGACTGCCCAGCGAGTTCCGTCCGGACGACGAAGAGACGGGCGAGGAGGCCAAGCGGTTCGACCTGATGGCGTACGGTCTCCAGCTCGCCGCGCTGGAGGGCGGCAAGGAGTTCGCGAAGCTGCGCGCGAAGATCCAGGACATCGCCTCCAACCTGCTTACCAAGACCAACATCCCGGCGGTCTGCGAGCAGGCCGAGTTGCTGGAAGCGGTGGCGGGCGACGAGTGGTGGGACGGCGTCACGCTCCCGCTGCTGGAGGACATGCGGCGTCGTATGCGCCACCTGGCGCGTCTCACCGATCCCAAGGTCAAGCGGAACGTCGTCTACACCGACTTCGCCGACACGCTCGGCGACGTCACCGAGGCCGAGATCCAAGGGATGCCCCAGGGCACGGACGAGCAGCGCTTCAAGCAGAAGGCCCGGGCCTACCTCCTGCGCCACGAGGACCAGCCGGTGGTGCGCAAACTGCGTCTCAATGAGCAGATCACCGAACTCGATCTCGCGGACCTGGAGGAGATCTTCCTCACAGAGGCCATCGCCTCCCCGGAGGACCTCGACGAGGTGCGGTCCTCCGGCGGCCTCGGCCTGTTGGTGCGCGGGCTGTGCGGGCTGGACCGGCAGGCCGCACAGAAGGCGTTCGAGGTCTTCTGCGCGGGCAAGCAGCTCAGCTCCCGCCAGCTCGACTTTCTGACGTTGATCATCGATACGGTGGCCAGGCGCGGAATCCTGGGGCTGGGCGACCTCTACGAGGACTCGTTTGCCGATCTTGCCCCGGGCGGCCCCGACGACCTGTTCACCGGTGAGGAACTCGAAGTCCTCAATGTCATCTTCAAGGAACTGGAGCGGACAGCCAGGCCCACTACCTTGGCGGTCTAGGCTCAGCGTCGCGGCGATCGCGTACGCTGCGAGCCGGTGCCACTGTTCCGAGTTGACGGCAACCCTGACGGCAACGACGGCACACAGAGGCTGTTGATCACGATGATCAGCGATCAGCCGGGAGGAAGGCGGAGCCCCGGCCCAACGGCCTGCCCGATCCTACGGATCAGAAGGTTGCAGGTTCGAATCCTGCCGAGTGCACACAGATCAGTAGCCCCGGAGAGATCCGGGGCTACTGGCGTTTCGGGGCGTACAGCAGCCCGGGCCGCGCACGACGAGGGGGCACCCTGGTTCGCCGGGTGCCCCTCGAGTTGCAGGTCCCTGGCTGGCTAGTGCCGCATCAGGCAACGTTCGCCCTGTTCACGACCTCGCGGGGGCGCTCCGAATGCGTGTGCCGCGCCGTCGCCCCTCCGCACCGCGGGTCAGCGGCGGGGCGGCCGACTGGCCGCGCGTGACACGGTTGGCACTGGGCGGCCTCTCCCCGGGCCGGGGACAAGACAAGCCATGAAGGACTGGCCCAGGCAGTCCCACGCGTGAGCGAGGCGTGAGCGGACGGCCGAGGACAGGCCCCCCACAGTCCGGTCCGACGATCACACCCGTCTTCGGGAGCCGGTGGGCACATGGGACTCGCCTCGCCGCTCGCCGCTCGCCCCTCGCCGCGCCGCCGGGCCCCGGCGAACTTCGGGTCGTGGGGGGACGTACGCCGCCGGTCAAGCTGCCTGAGCGACCGGCGGAACGGGGGTGAACGCCCGATTGTCGCGCAAGAGTGCCCACAGGACGCCGGCGCGTCGACGGGCGAGCGCGATCACGGCTTGAACGTGCTTGAACCCTTCGCCGCGCTTCCTGAGATAGAAGTCCCTGTACGGGGACCTCCCACGCGCTTCGCAGCAGGTCGGCGGCACAAGCACCCCCACGTCACCTGAGCTTTCCAAGCTGATGGTTCGGGTTGGGCCACGCCTCACAGGTCATTGCCCTGTGAGGCCCAGTTGTTCGGCTCCCAGAGGTGAGAACGTCATCGGGCCGGCCCAGCCCTGGTGGATTTGGGCTATCTGGGACGGCACCGGGGTCACCGGGTACACAGTCCTGCCCCGTGCCCAGTTCGCCAGCAGCCCGACTGTCGTGTCGACCGACGAGACGACCATGGTGACTCGCGCACCGCCCTTGCCCCAGGTATTCCACAGCGCCCATCCCTCAGCACGGGCCTCAACACCGAGGCGGACACACGCCTCCTCATAGGTCTCCTGCATACCTGAAGGCATGGAAGCCGGCCGGAGTACCACCACGCCCGCCAACCGCACCGTGGGCCGGTCCTCTTCCTCTGGCAAGCAACCGTCGCCGGGAAAGTGATAGTGCCGGACCTCACGGGCAAGCGCGTTGACGGCTCGCTCTAGTGGCGTGGCATCGTCCGGATCCGACCCGTAAGTCAGGTGGCCCTCGGCGGACGCCGCAGTGGTCACGGCCTTGGCAAGCCGCTCGATCTCCCGCAGGTAATCAGGCTCTGAGAGTTCGGGTCGAGGCACGCCAGGCAGTGTCCCACCCGTGCAGCATTGCGCGACACCCGTTATCCGGCGGCCCCGAATCTGACGCGAGGGATGCAGGCAGCGTGCTCCGCCCGGGAGAAGGCCGTCTCAAGGTCATCGATCAGGCACGGACGCGTAGCGGTCCGACCACTGCACCCGGGCCCGCCGCCTGGTGCAGCAGTGCGGGCCCGGCACCGAAGCGCTGGAGGGCGATCGAACGCCGCTGTTCCGCGCCTCGGGCAGGCGGCGGTGATCACCGCATGAGTTCGCGGATTTTCAGCAGCAGCATGGTGACGGCCATGAAGGTCGCTCCTGCCCATTTCGCCGCGTCACGGATCGTCGCGTGGAGGAGGACGGCCAGCACTCCGGCTGCGAGGCCGGTGAGGAGGCCGACCAGCAAGGCGATGACGATGAGGAGGGCTCGCTGCCAGTGGCCGTCACTGGGAAGCGGCGGAGGCTGAGTCATCGTGTGCCTCCAGCGCGGGTTATCCGTGCACACTCCCGACGGTTGCCGCACTGGTCGGCCTCGTCGAGGAGGCGCGAGCCGACCAGGATTGTCCCGCCGAGGGGCTGGTTGGCGACACGACGCGCGTTACTATTTGCCATGAGGCTTCCTGGTTTGAGTTGATGGACGAGGACGCTTCACGGTGGGGGAGTACTCGGGCATTGCTTGCCGGCTGGCCGAGGGCTCCCCTTACCGCTGTGAAAGGCTCTCCGTATTCTTGGCCGAAATGAGCCTTGTTGTTTTCCTGGGCGCCATGCAGTCATCCGTCCATGGTCCTCCCCGGTCTTCAATGCCTGGTGCTGCAGCATTCAGCAGCCTTGGCAGTCATGGCTCCTGCCGTCATACTGGCGCCAGGGGCCTGACTGTGCCGTGTTGCTGCAGTACAGGATTGGGGGAGTTGTGACCTTTCCGGACCCGACATCGGTGTGGCGGAAAAGTTCCGCCAGTGGGGTTGAGAACTGCGTCGAGGTCTCATTAGGGCGTCGCGTTCTGGTCAGGGACTCGAAAGTGTCCGACGGGCCTTGGATGACTGTCAGCCCTTCAGTCTGGACCTCGTTTCTGGCGTCCCTGTCTCGCCACTACGCCGCTAGCTGAGAATTATTCTCGCGCCAGTCCTTGATGGGCTGAGCGTAGTTGTTCTCCACCTCCCAGAATGCTTCCAGATAGTCCTCCACGCTGCGCTGAACGCCGACGATCGCTTTGTTGTTGAGGATGACGCTTCCGTCTGGGTTCTCGAGATACACCACCCGTTCCTGACCGGCCTTCGCGAACTCGAAGATGACGTAAGGTGAACGCAGGAGCGGGTACAGTCCGCTCGTAAAAGGCACCACTCCGATGGTCACGTGATCCAACGTGCTGACCTTCTCCAGGTGGCGGATCTGCGCCTCCATCAGTTCGGGGCTGCCTACGATCCGCCGGAGAGCGGCCTCGTCGATCAGGAAACGGAGTTCTGTCTTCGAGGACTCCCCCAGCATGCGTTCCTGACGCTTCATGCGCAGGTCCAGCAGTTCTTCTTTCTCCGGGACCACGGATTGCTGGAGAATGGCGCGCGCATACGGTTCCGTCTGCAGGAGTCCGGGGACGAAGAGCGCCTCGAAGTTTCGGATGACGGAGGCGGATGCCTCGTAACCGAGGTAGGACTGGAATCCTTCCGACAGCAGAAGCCGGTAGTCGTACCACCAGGGCTGTCGGCGTGCTTCCTCTGCCGCGCGACGCAACTCCGCCGCGCTCTCGGGCGGGAGCCCGTAGAAACTGATCAATGCCTTGAGGTCGGTGATGGAGATTTTCACACGGCCTGACTCAAGGCGCATGACTTTGGACAGGGACCATCCTGTCTCGCGAGCCACATCAGGCTGCGAATGCCCCGCCTTTTTGCGCGCTTCTTGAAGCTGTGTGCTCAGAAGCTGGCGATAGAACATGGGGTCGGCATCGGGCATGAAGGGCTCCTCTTAGTGCCACAGGTCGTACCGAGGCCAAGCACTCTGACCGTGTTCAAGACGACCAGTGCCGCAAGGCTACGCGGATTTTTGACAGGTGTCACTATGCATCCCGGCGCTTCGGTACGCAGCGAAGTCCTGAAGGGATTCACGGGATAGGGGGGAGAAATGAAACATGAGAGTGATGCCACCGGACGCGTGATCGAATGAATGACCCGTGTGGGTGATGCGTTAGGTGTGGTGTGCAGGAATGGGGTAAATCGAATCCCTTGTTCCCGAAGGGGCAGTCGGGCCGGCAGTGCTCCTCCAAGTAGTTCGCCGCCGGCGCGCTCGCGCGGGTGAACCAGTCGTGCAGAACCGCGATCTCGTCGGGGGAGTAGTCCGCGAAGAGTTCCGTGAAGCGGCCGTAGCAGGGCTCGTAGACCTCTCGGACGCGGGCGACCGCGTCGGGCCGGGCGGCTACGCGGACGCGGAG
>NZ_NGFN01000022.1 GCF_002148965.1 Streptomyces swartbergensis
GGGGATGAGGGGTCGGCACCCGTGGGTGGTGCCACCGGGACCGTTGGCGATGGGCGATCGGTGCCCGTGGGTGGTGCGTCCGGGGTCATCGGGGATGGGCGATCGGCACCTGCGGACGGGGCGACCGGGGCCGTCGGGGATGGGCAGCCCGTACCCGGGACCGGGTCCGCCGGGAGTGGGAGGCAGACCGCCGACGGGCCGGTGCGGTCGCCGTGGCTGGGGCTGCTGCCGTCGACGCGGCTGCGGGTCAGCGCGCGGCTGGCGCCCGCGATGACGGGCGGAGACCGGTTCGCGGCCGTGCTGCGGGTGCGGGGCCAGGCGGAACCGGAGGTGGTGGGGGAACCCTCGGCTGCTCAGCGGCTCGCCGGGCGGTTGCGCGCCGGGCTGCGGGAGGCGACCGACGGGTTGCCGGCGGATGCCCGGGCCCTGTTGCCGGGGCTGGTCGTGGGGGACACCTCGCGGATCACCCCGGAGCTGGAGGAGGCCTTCAAGGAAACCGATCTCACTCATACTTTGGCCGTATCCGGTGCCAACTTCACGATTCTGCTCGCCCTGCTGCTCGGGCCGCCGGGCCTGGCGCAGCACGTCGAGCGGCGGGGACTCGCGCCTCGCCTCGGTGTCTCCCTGCGGGCGACCGCGGTGCTCGGGGGCGTGCTCTCACTCGGGTTCGTCGTCGTGTGCAGACCGGATCCGAGCGTGCTGCGGGCCGCGGCCTGCGGAGCCGTCGCGCTGCTCGCCCTCGCGACCGGCCGCCGCAGGTCACTCATCCCGGCGCTGGCGACGGCGGTTCTGCTGCTGGTGCTGTACGACCCGTGGCTGGCCCGGAGTTACGGGTTCCTGCTGTCCGTCGTGGCCACCGGCGCCCTGCTCACGCTCGCACCGCGCTGGAGCGCCGGGCTGCGGCGGCGCGGGGTGCCGCCGCGGCTCGCCGAGGCGCTGGCCGCCGCTGCCGCCGCGCAGGCCCTGTGCGCGCCCGTCGTCGCCGTGCTGTCGGCGCGGGTGAGCCTGGTGGCGGTGCCGTGCAATCTGATCGCGGAGTTCGCGATCGCGCCCGCCACCGTGCTGGGCTTCGCGGCACTGGCCACGGCGCCGGCGGCGATGCCGGTGGCCGAGGCCCTGGCATGGTGCGCGCACTGGCCCGCCGAGTGGATCGCGGAGGTCGCCCGTACCGGGGCGGCGCTGCCGGGAGCGGGAGTGGACTGGCCGGGCAGCTGGGCGGGTGCGGCGCTGCTCGCGGCCGTGACGGTCGTGGTGCTGCTCGTGGGGCGGCGGCTGCTCGGGCATCCCTGGTGGTGCGGGGTCTGCGGCCTGGCGCTGGTGCTGGTGGTCGTGCAGCCGCCGCCGCTGACCCGGGTGGTCACGGGCTGGCCGCCGCCCGGCTGGCGGCTGGTGATGTGCGACGTGGGGCAGGGCGACGCCATGGTGCTCGCGGCCGGCGAGGGCAGCGGCGTGGTGGTGGACGCGGGACCCGATCCACAGCTCGTCGACCACTGCCTGCGCTCACTCGGCATCACCAGGATTCCGCTGGTCGTGCTCACCCACTTCTTCTTTCCGCTGTTCCAGTCTGTCTCACGAGAGGTGTGGTTCAGTCCTGTTCCGTTGTGGTGACAGAGACATGTGAGCCAGGGAGTTCGTCTCGGGCGACTTGGGAGGAGCGAGGGTGGATCTTGCTTTCGTGCAGTCCGGGAGACTGGAGAGGTTCCTGGACAGTGACGTCATCTCTGCGGCAGAGGTGGCTGCTCTGCTCAAGCGGCGCGGTGTGCTCGACGGGATGCCGGTGTTCCTCGACGAGGAGACGCAGATGCCGGTGCCGGCGCTGTGTGAGTACGGCCGGTATCTGTCGACGTCGTTGTTGGATGAAGGCACGCTGAAGGATTACGGGCGGGCGGTCTTCAGGACGGACAACTACCTGGTCAAGCTGGAAAGCGATGTCCTGTCGGCGAGTGAGTCCGAGCTCGTTGCCTACCGTAATTATCGGACTCAGAGGCAGAAGAAGCCGATCGGCTGGAATGCGTGGAGCAAGGAATCCTTCGTCCTGGACGACCTCTACGGCTTCCTGGTCGACCGCAAGATCCTGTCGCACAGGCCGGTCCGAGTGGCGGCGCGGGGACGCAACCCGCTGGCGCCGCGCCTCCGGGTCGGCATGCACATTCGGCACCTGACCTTCGAGCAGTACCGGCACTTCCGTGACGTGGGACTGGGCGGCCAGCTCCCTAACGCCCAGGTGGACCAGACCTTCCGCGGGTGGGCACCGTTACGCAATCGGGCAGGCTCGGATATAGCCCTGGGATCGGGGACACGCTGGGGAGAGTGGTCGACGGTGCTGCTTCCTGAGATCGGCCTCTGGCCCGGGATACCGGGCGGGGCAGCCGAGTACACGGTCCAGGCGTGCGCGAAGTACGGCAAAGCGCGACCTGTCTACGTCCCCGAGGACGCCGTCGCCTCCGCCGACCTGTTCTGCCTGCTGGAGAGACCGGACATCGTTCGCCGAGCGGCCCGGACCCTGGAGCGCAAGGCCCGTGACCTGTTCGTGGTGGGCGAGGTCGACGTCGCTGGCGGCTGGGTGAGGGGCGTGTTGGACGGTGTCGTGCGCGAGTTCCAGATGTCCGCCATGCCCGCCAAACTGCGGCGGATCACCGTCTACGAGGGCGAATTCGGCCTGGAGGCACTGTCCCTGTTCGTCTGCCGCGGCGGTCTGATGCCGGGGGCGGACGCTTGGAAGGGCTACCGCCACCGGGCCTGGGCGCGCATGAACGCGCTCGCCGACGAGACCACCCCGCACCTTCCCGCCCGGCGGTGGAGATGGCACGACCTAAGGCACACCTACGCTCTGCGGCTCTTGACCTACCTGGAAAACCTCATGGATGGCGAGGAGCCGGACCTGCACGCCCGCCGTCGCCGGCACCGGTCGTACTTGAGCGGTCACATCCGGCACAACCCGCTGCTGATCGTCAGCCGCAGGCTCGGTCACTCGAGCCCAGAAACCACCTACGAGTACCTCCAGTACACGGACGACTTGATCAACGAGTTCGAGGCCGCGTTCAACGGCTGGGTGGGCGACGATAAGGCGACCTACGCCGAGATCGCCTCGCGCGCCCTGTCCGAAATGAACGGGGGCCGCCGATGACCGGGCCACGCAGGAAGGCGAAGAGCCGGAAAGGCGAGGAACGTGCGCGACTCCTCGCCGCGCTGGCGAATCCGGCCCCGCCAGGGGGGATCGGCCCCAGGGTGGTGCAGCTGCCCGGGCACCTCGTGGCGTTGGATCCGGCGGACTACCGGTGCTCGCTGCTGGCCATGCAGCTAGCGGACGAGTGGGTCGAGTATGTTGCGGCTACCCAGATCGGACTCCAAGCGAAGAACTACCAGTATGCGATCGACCACTTTTGCCTCTACGTGGACAAGGTGCTCGGCGCTGAGGCCGAGGAAGCGAGCCTGGCCGATCCGGACCTCTTCGACACGCTGGTGAAGTGGGAGTTGTCCCTGCCCGAGGAATACGCCGAGAGCTCGGCCAGGCCTGGTCTGCTGGCCGCTTCCCTGCGTGTGCTGGTGATCCGCCGGGACGACCATGACGAGCGGATGGTCGCTGCGGATCTGGCCAGGCTCGCCCGTGGCCCTGCGCTCCTCGGCAGCGGGGAGAGCACGGAACGGGACGAGTTCACCCGCAAGGAGAAGCTGGCTATCGTCCGGGCCGCCTGGACGAGCGCGCATGCCACCCGCAAGCGCATCGAGGACAGCTGGGCCCTGGCCGGACAGGGACGCCATCCTGATCAGGGCAGCTGGACCCGTATCGCCGACTTGCTCTGGGGCCTGGCCCACGAAGAGATCACGGTCGAGGACATCCGTCGCCGCGTTCCTCCGTCACGCGAGTGGCCGCTGGATCTGCTGGAGTTCACTGCCGGGCCGGGGCAGGTGCTCAATCCGGCGACCGCACGCATGCAGCTGGTGCGCAGGCTGGTTGCACGCTTGTATCCCACCGCCCTCGACCTGCACGCGTTCCGCGTCCTGCTGATGGACGCCACCGGCTACACCTCCGAAGAGGTCACGAGCTTCGGCGAGGCGGGCGTGGAGTTCTTACCCAAGGGAGTCCGGCTGACCCTGCTCAAGAACCGCGCCGAGCGGCTGCGGCACCGGGCCTTTCGCGACCAGAACCGGCCCGAGACGACAGCCCCCGATGACGAGGACGGCAGCGGGCGGCTCACCGTGAACTGGCCCCGGCGCGAGGCCAGCGAGGTGGTTCGGCAGCTCATGGATCTCACGGCCCGGGTCCGCGCCAAGGCCCCGCACGTCACCGACACACTCTTCGTCAACGTCGCCGTGCGCCCCGACCACACCGTCGTGTTCGACCGGTGGACCCCTAGCCAGGGCAGAGCACAGTTCCGCCACTGGCTGGACGCTATTGACGTCAAGGTCAAGGGCGACCGGCACATCGGGCGCCTGCGCAAATCGACCAAGGTCGAGAAGGCCATCGTCACAGAGGGCCGCATCGACGCCGCTGCGGATGACCACACCGAAGAGACCTTCGCCGGCCACTATGCTCAGGGCACCACACTGCGGATCATGTCCGGCCGGACGATCGCCACGGCTCAGCAGCACTGGTTCGACCAGGCACTCGACCGCGTCGACGGCCCCACCGTCGTCACCGGCTCCGGGGACATCGACCAGGGCCTGCTCGAAGAGACCGGACTGACCTCGGAGGAAGCCGAGGGCATCATGGCCGGCCAGCTCGACATGGGCGTCTCCCACTGCAAGAACCCCTACCAGGGCCCCTACAGCCGCCCGGGTGAACTCTGCGCCGTCGCACCGCTGCGCTGCCTGGAGTGCCGCAACGCCTGGATCCTGCCCGCCAACCTGCCTCAACTCCTGCTTTTCCAAGCCCACTTGGAAAGGCTTCGTACGCTTCTGACCCCCCAGGCCTTCGGTCGGCTTTGGGGGCAAAGTTGGGTGAACCTGAACACCGTTCTAGGCGATCGCACCCCCGAGGAACTCGCTCAGGCCCGCAAGCACATCGAGGCCGGCGGGGCATGCCTGGACTTGCCACTGGCTGCCCACACGGAGTTCGACGGATGAACGTTCTTTTGCTCCAGCAGCGATGCCCATCGCTGTTCCCCGACGACGAGCCCGTCGTCCAAGGCCGATCGCTCCTGCCCGCGGCTCGCGAACCAGGCGCCTACCTCCCCCGGTTCGGCGACGCCGGCTTTTGGGACTTCAACGGAGTGCTCAAGCGGCCCGCCAACGTCAAGGCCTGCAACTGGAAGGTCACCTTCAGCCTGGAGCTCGAGGACCCGTACTGGAATCTGCTGGCGCGAGAGCTGATGATGCTCACCTGCAACCAGCGTCACCCCGAGGTTCTCAAGCGCGGCATCGTCCTCGACGGCTCAACTGACCCCCGCACGCTGAACCACATCGCCTCGCGTCTGCGGACCGCGGCCCGCTGGGCCCGTGAGAACGGGCTCCCGCCTTATCCGGACGGATGGAGGGTGGAGGACCTGCGGCAACGCATCACCGACATGGCGACCGAAGGCTCCTCTCCGGAAACGATCAGAAGTCACGTGGGCACTCTGAAGAGCTTGGCGGCGGCTACGCCCGCCTTGAGCCTGCCATGGCCGGAAGGTGATCCATGGCCGGGCCAGAGTGCCCGTCAGGTTGTCGAGCTCGCGGGCAGGAGGGCCATCGCCACCCCCACTGTTCCTCCGAAGACCTGGTTTCCGCTGATCCGTGCGGCCTGGGCCTACATCCATGACTTCGCGTCCGATGTCCTGCGCACCGACGGCCGGCTCCGTGAGCTCAGAGCAGCCGCCCGGACGTCGGTTGTCGGCATCGATGAGCGCCTTGAGGAGTGGCTCGCCGACCCCCGGAACAAGATCCCCGTCCACGCCGAGTCGATGGACGGGCAAACTCCCGAGGTGCAGTGGAACCTGCTGATGCTCCTCCTCGGCTACGAGAGTTGCAGCAAGGCGCTCAACGGCCGCTGCCCGGCGCGGAGACGCCGCCGCACCTTGATCCTGGACGCGGTTGCCGATGGCCGGACCACAACCCACGCGCTGAGCGGAGAACTGGTACAGGTTGCCCGGCCGGACGGCATTACAGGGCCCTGGCACCCAGGCCTCGACCAGCGGGCTCTGTTCGACGCGAAGACGGCAATTCGTGACGCGGCATTCACCCTGGTCGTCGGCTTGTCGATGATGCGCGACTCGGAGGTTCACGAGATCCTGCGGGACCCCGTCGTCGAGCACTACAGCACCCCCGCCATCGCTTCCACGAAGATCAAAGGCACCACCAACCGTCCTGGCAAGCACTGGTGGATCGCCGAACCCCTCGCCGAAGCCCTCGCTGTTGCCGAGGCCGTCTCCATTCACCCCGAACGCATCTTCGCACCCGTCCACACCACCAAGCAGGACGGCGCCGTCCTTGGCGTCAGAATGCTGAAGTCGTTCGTAAGGTTCGTGAACGCCAACCGGGCCTGGACCGGACTCGACGCGATCCCTGCCACCTACATCCGCCCTCACATGTTCCGCAGGACGATGGCGATGCTTACCGATCAGTTCCCCGGCTCCGAAATCGCCACTGGCATCCAGCTCAAGCACCTCGCCACGCGGGCCCTGGCCAACGTCACCACCCGCAGCTATGCGGCTTCTGACGCTGAGTGGGCCAAATACCTCGAAGACGCCCTCGACAACGTCAAGTTCCGCAAGATCAAGGACCTCTACGAGCGCCACACCTCGGGCGAGGAGATCGGGTTCGGGCCCGGCGCCGAACGCGTCAAGGACGCCTTCGACCAGATCACCGCCACCGTCAAGGCCCGCAACGGCGATGCCCGCACCGCCGACACCCTCTTGCGCACCACGCGGATCCACATCCGCTTCGGCATGCTCAACAACTGCACCGCTGACCACACCAACCCCGTCGGCGCTGTCTGCCTCGAAAACGCGGTCGTCCCCGAAGGACACACGGGCCCCCTCGACGAACGCTGCCGGCCCGACCGATGCGCCAACAGCATGATCGGCCCCGAGCACCTGCCGATCTACGACTCTCACAATCGCAAACAGCTCGAAATCATTAACAGTCCCGCCGTCCCTAGGTGCCGCCGCGACCTCGCCGAACGCGAACTCGATATCACCCGCAACGTGCTCAAGATGGCAGGACAGGTGCAGTGACCGACTCCGCCGACGCCCCCGAAGACCAGGTCAGCCCCAAGACCGCCGCGGCCCTGCGGGCAGCGATGGCCCGCCTCTTCGAAGGCCGCCCCCAGCGGACTGACGGCCGCCTCACCAAGGAGAACCTCTACAAAGAGGCCCAGGTCAGCCGCGCGACCATGAACCGCGCTCATGCCGTTCTCGCCGAGTGGGACGCGTACATCGCTGCCCACGGCAAGGCTACTCGCGGCGAGGCCAAACGCGACGCGGCCATCGCGGACCTCAAGAAGCGACTGACCAAGAAGACCCAGGAATGCACGCTCTTGGAGAACAAACTCAGGGCCGCCCACACCGCGATCGCCGCCCTCTTCCACGACAACGAAGCCCTCCGGCAGCAACTTCATAGCGACGTCTCAACCACCGTCACGCCCATCCGGCCCCGCGGCCGCAGCCAACGCAACTGAGAGACCTGACATCGGTTACGTGTGGCCGTCACCTGGCTTGGCAAGGGTACGAATCAACCACGGACGCGCCCCGCCCGCGCGGACACCTCGCATGCCGCCTACCCCGCCACCGGCAGAGCGCCGGCCCTGCTGCCAAAGGCCCGCGCTGCTACCTGGGCCTGGGCCCACATCGGTAGCGACAGCTACCTCCACCTGCTCATCCGGCGCAACCGATCCACCCGAGATCTCGCTGTCTACCTGTGCTGGTCACCCACCGAGGTAGCCCTGCCGGAATCGATCCGCGTGCGTCATGGCTACCGTCGTGACGTAAGGACCCAGCTGATAGATCACTGGGGCCGAGACTTGGCGCTCTGGCTCCAGGAGACCCGTAAGCCCGATTGGCGTCGACGGCAGGGTGCCCTGTGACCTGGGTCAGTGGACACCACCACCGAGAAGGTCGTGCGGGCACGGGATACGCACCGGAGGGCGATCAACCACAATCTAACCGTGGCGAAGGAGCTCTACGGTGTGCTCCCCTCGAAGATCCCTTGGCCTGGCGGTAGGACAGCCGGGCCGGACCGGCATGCGCGGGGAAGACTGGAACAGTTAACGGGTCTGGGCAAGTTCGAGCTCCGAGGCGAACATCAGTGTGGCAGCCCTAAGAACTGCATTGGCACGGCGCAGGTCCCGGACTTCGCGCTCCAGTTCGCGCACCTGATCGCCCCCTGGAGCCTCGGGGGTGGGCTCGCGACGGATCGCCTCGGCCTTCTTGACCCAATGCCGCAGTACCTCAGGGTGAATCTTCATGAGTTCGCCGACAGTACCGACCACGCCAGCGCGGTCTGGGTCCTGAGCGCGGATGTCGAGAACCATGCGCACGGCGCGTTCCATGACGTCGGGCGGATACCTGCGCTGAGCGGGCACGAGTGGTCACCTCCAAGCTGTTCGGCACAACCGGACAAGTGCCACGGACAGCAGCCTCTGAGCGGCCTTCCTGCCTTCCTGGAAGGATTATGCACAGCTGTTCATGGTGGTCAAAGAGGTGCGACTGTTCAAGTCAGTGGCGTGTCTCCGTCTCCGCCCGACCCTGTGCTTCACGCGTTCGGAATGCACCTCCGGCGCATTCGCGAGGATCGCGGCATGACCTTGGAGGATCTGGCGGCCCATAGCGGCTTGAGCTTCCGCGGAGTGGTCTATATCGAACACGGCCAGCGAAATCCAAGCTTGACAACCTTGATCAACCTTGCTCGCGGCCTGCACGTCCAACCTTCCCGCCTGCTGGCTGTCTTCGATGCCGAGCAGGAGGCGTTTCCGGAGGCCAGCAGCCCGGCGCAAGTTGAGGGGAGGGGCCGCGACTCTCTGTAGTGCTTCAGGCTCACATGGGCCGCTGCCTTCCGGAAGTTACTCGTCACTGTTCGGGCGCCGGCTGCCCCCTGGGCGGCACAACGTCCCAACATTGGCTTCAAGCTTGTTCCAGGCTGCTTCTTCCGGTGACCGTAGTCGCGCAGGCAGGCACGTGCGATTTCATGGATCCGCGTTCGAGGCCGCTAGTAAGACCGGTCCCTTCATCGGTATCTGTGACTTTCCCCTCAAAATGAATATATCCTTTTCCCGTGAAAAGCCTCCTTGCGTCGGCAGCCCCACATGTGAGGTTCTTGTACTCCTCTGTGGTTCCCAGGGGCCCGTTGGCTCCAGGTTCCGACCGGCTTCGGCGACCTGCCGAGTGGTAGTCCTTTCGGTGATAGCCGAGACCTCCGCGATGACGAGGGCTAGTGCCTAAAAACGAGTTGTCGCGCAGATGAGCATGGTGACTGACAGAGGTCGTCGGCGGCCGGGGTGACCGGGAAAGCCATCTGGTGGTGGCTGCCCAGCACTCCTGGCGCACGTATGGGGCCGTACCCAGAATGCCCTCGGTGGCCGTGGCGATGGTGCGTGGGCCCAGGGCGGAAGTCAGGCAGCTCGCCGTCCAGCTTGTAGCCACAGGGGGAAGTCAGGGTCGGGGAGTGAGGTCAGCACCGGATTTGCTCCACGGCGAAGGTGAAGGGTGCCTTGCTGACGGCTCGCGCATAAACATCAGGTACGCCAAGTTCGGCAAGAAGTCTGGCTCGCGTAACCCACATCAGGACCTCGCCGTGCCAGTGTAGAGCGGCTGGCGTGAAGGGGTTTTTGCCGCCACCGTGAGAAAGTCCTGACCGTGCCGAAGCGACCGATTGAGCGAACTTGGGAGCCTTCTTCAGGATGACTTCACCCATTTTGCCAGTGGAGTCAACAACCTCTTGGACCCGCTGCTTCAGCGGCTTATCATTGCGCCCCAGGAGTACCGACTTGGCCCAGTCTAGGGTTTCCTGTTCGAGGCCGGCGTCGTCAAACTTATCAATCACCGCAGCTACTCGCTGCTTGTGCTGCTCTTTGGTCACATCCGTGCTGGCATACAACTTCTTATCCTGGTGAAGGGCTTCCAGCGCTTGAAAGATGGAGATGAACCTATGCTCCGAGTAAGTGAAGGGAGCAAAAAATGGGTTCAACAGCGGTAGTAGCACTTTCTTAAACCGTCGGTGAAACTGGAACCACGAGGTTACGAGTTCGGCGAGGTCGATAGCACTGTCGCTGGCCAGGAGCAACGTCGGGGCAGCGTCGTTGCGGATAGAGCCGGTCGTCTTCTTCGGCCGGAGCGTGTCAAAGTACGCCTCGCACAGTGGACGCTTGTCGCCAACGGCAGGGCGAAGGTAGAAGGAATTCATCGCTAGCGGTCGCCCCAGGGCTAGGATCATGAGGTCGTGCAATGGCCTCACCTGCTCGGCCAGCATGCCCTGCCAGTCCATCGGCGTCTTGGTGGTGACGGTGAACATGCAGTACTGGTCGAGATGCACACTGTCGTCGTTGACCCTCCCGTACGCCCCGGAAATGACCTTCACGGTGGAGTCGCCAGCCTTGGTCTGCATCAGCTCTACGGACTGCGTGGACAAGGAGATGTCTCTTCCTTGCCGCCTTGTAAGAGATGGAGCATCGATCCAGTCGGCCAGGTGATCAATTTCCACCCGAGCCTCCGAGAACTCGGCACCCGGCACGTGGCCTCCGATCAAGACCAGCTCTGGGCGGTAGGTTTCTTCCGCGGCAGGGACGTCCGGCAGGTAACCACCACGAGCGTTGATCAGACTGATGTCGCGCTGGTCCCGCGCGGTTCCGTAAACCAAGGGTTCGGTTACCCAGACGAGCTCCAGCGGTGTCTCTCCACCCGGCTCCAGCCGTTCGACAGCGTGAAGTGATCCGTAGGCGGTGAGTTTCAGCCCGTCCGAATCAAAGGTCAGCTTGCCAGCGACAGCTTCTGCCTGCCGGCCCGGTAGCCACCACGTACCTTCGACATCGAAGAAGTCCATAACCCCATGCTTCACCCCAAGAAGTGGCACCGGCCAGCGCTGGCACCGTTCGGCCTTCGTTGGGCAACCGCTCGGCCACTGCCGATCGTCCTCAAAGCATGATGTCTGCAAGCCCCGCCCGGCCCTCACCTCCGCAGCACTGGCGGCACTGCGGCCACGGCAGCAACGCGGCAACCGACCCGGTCGGCTGCCAGGGCATCCACGTCAGTGGATACACCGCGTGCCTGTCCCACTTGCCCGAGGCCGACCGCACCGCCTACCTTGCGGCTCTGTCACCCGGCGCCGACATAGACCACCGCGGTACCTCCTTCACCCCTGAACTGCTGAGCCGGCTACTCGATGCCCTGACAGCCGACCCCACCACCGACAGCCCTCACATAGGCGACGCCCGGTTCGAGAAGGCGACCTTCTCGGGCGACGCCCGGTTCTATAGGGCATCTTTCTCCGGCGAGGCCCGGTTCGAGGGGGTGGCGTTCTCCGGGGTTGCCCGGTTCGGTGGGGCGACGTTCTCCGGGCCCGCCCGGTTCGAGGGGGCGACGTTCGCTGGTGTTGCCCGGTTCGGTGAGGCGACGTTCTCCGGCGAGGCCCGGTTCGAGGCGGCGACGTTCTCCGGGCCCGCCCGATTCGGCCAGGCGACGTTCTCTGGCGAAACTCGGTTCAGCCAGGCGATGTTCTCCAGTGGTGCTGGATTCCGCGATGCGGCCTTCTCCAGGGAGGCCCGGTTCAGCGAGACGGCGTTCTCCGGGACTGCCCAATTCAAGGGCGCGACGTTCTCCAGGGTTGCCCGCTTCGGTGGGGCGACGTTCTCCGGGCCCGCGCGGTTCAGTTCGGCGACGTTCTCCGGGACCGCCCGGTTCAGTTCAGCGACGTTCTCCTGGGCCGCCGAGTTCGACGGGGCGACGTTCTCTAGCACCGCCCTGTTCGGCGCGGCCACTTTCATCCGCGACGCCGACTTCGGCAGGGCGACCTTCGAAGGCGACGCCGGGTTCAATGAGGCGGCGTTCGAAGGCATCGCGGGGTTCGCCGAGGCTACGTTCTCCGGCGACGTCAACTTCAGCGAGGCTCGGTTCGAACTGGCGCCCCACTTGGGGCCGCTGGTGGGCGGTAAGCGGGTGGTGTTGGACGGTGCGGTGTTCCAGCGACCGGTGACGGTGGAGATCGCTGCCCGTCATGTGAGTTGTGCGCGGACACGGTGGGTGTCGACCGCCACACTGCACCTGCGCTACGCCGAACTGGACCTGCGGGATGCGGTCTTCGAGTACCCGGTGCTTGTCGCCGCCCGCCCCGATCCGTTTCTCCGTCCTAGACTTGGCGACCCGCTATCGGAAGCACAGCTGTCCGGCGAAAAGCCCGGTGTGCGCCTGGCGTCGGTGGGTGGGGTGGATGCCGCGCACTTGGCGCTTCACGACATCGACCTGAAGACGTGCCGTCTAGCTGGCGCTGTCCATCTCGACCAGATGAAGGTGGACGGCTGGTGCACCTTCGCCACAACCCCTACCGGCTGGAACCGGCGATTCCCCTGGCGGTGGAGTCGACGCAACACGCTGGTCGAAGAGCATCACTGGCGGGTACTCACCGCCCGCGGTTCCGGCCGGGGCACCGCCCCTGGCTGGACGTCCCCGCCACCTGGCGCCCTCGAGCTGAAGCCAGTGGCGGTGGCCGCCCTGTATCGGCAGCTGCGCAAGTCCCTCGAGGACGGCAAAAACGAGCCGGACGCCGCCGACTTCTACTACGGCGAATGCGAGATGCGCCGCCACGACAGCACTCGTCCATTTGGTGAGCGGGTGCTGCTAACCGCCTACTGGGCCCTGTCTGGCTACGGACTGCGTGCTGTGCGTGCCCTGGCCTGGCTGGTGGCTGCCATGGTCGCCACGATCACGATGATGGTGCTGTGGGGCCTGCCTGTCGACGACCCGAATCCGCAGACCACCGGCAAGCAGGTGAGTGTCGGGCAGAACCTCAAGCTCACCACCGACACACCCGATCCCCGCAACCCCACCGGCCCGTTGTGCGAACGCGTTACCACCGAGCGGTTCGACAAGGCGGTACGGGTGGTGATCAACTCGGTGGTTTTCCGCTCCTCTGGCCAAGACCTGACCACCTTCGGCACGTACACCGAGATGCTCTCCCGCCTCACCGAACCTGTTCTCCTCGGCCTCGCGGTTCTGGCCGTCCGCAGCCGTGTCAAACGTTGACCCCCCGGACCGCACAGGAATCCCACACGCCACAACCACCGGGCGCTGAAGTGACGGGTGGTTTCGCGTCGTCCCGTGTCGCTGCACGGAAGGTTTCAGCGTCGAGGCCGCAGCCACGCCCGCTGAAATCTTCCGTGCGGTCCGAAGGCGCGCAGATAGAGGAAGCGTAAGGCTTGGCGCGCGTATCGGCGCCTAGTCGCGAATGCGCCCGTCTCGCCGTGAGGTTGGCTCAGTCGTTGCCTGCTGGGTCGACGCCGTGCGGGCCGGAGGGCTCGAAGCCACCGGGGTCTGTGCCGAGCTGCAAGGCACCACGTCACCCCGAGTCCGGCATCGCTTTCCGACAGGAGTTCCGACGCGCTCACGGCCGGGGCCAAGCTCAGCGGAAGCGAGCAGAGGAGAACTATCAAATCTGGTCATTTGTGAGATGGGAACGAAATGGGTCCGCCCTCTTGTACGCAAAAATAGATCTATCCTTCAGATCTGATTGCTAGATCTGGGTGCGCAGGTCCAACCTCATACCTGGACGCCGCAGCCCGTGGCGTCATCCTGGGAATGAGAGGGACACATGGGTAAGCAGAGCGTGGCGACCATCCAGATCGCAGGGGCACTATGTGTGCAGAGGGGTACGCGTATGTTGCAGGCGTTCGCCGATGCCATCACCGTGTCCGATCACCAGAAGGTCGACATTTTCGACCCGGATACCGGCGAGGGGTACCAGCGGGCACCAGTCACCGCCCGGGTGCGCAAGGCAGCCCGGTACTACGACGAGAAGAAGGGCCGGATGCCCAATCCTCTGCTCGTCAACGTCCGCAAGATCGACATGGACGAGGAGCGGGTGGTCATCGTGGTCGATGATGACCACGCGGGATACGAGAACGCCGTCCTTGAAGACGGCAATTGGATCGGCACTGGGCGTATCGAGTTCACCGAAGAGCTGTCGCTGTGGATCTACGACGGACAGCACCGGGCGGGCGGGCTGAACCAGCTGCTCGGTGAGCAGGAGGACTTCGAAGACTTTCCCGTCCCTATCAGCCTCACCTTGGGACTTGACCCGGGTGAAGAGATGCGCGAGTTCTATGAGGTCAACACGAATGCTGCCAGCGTCAAGACCGATCTCGCATGGCAGCTACTGACCAAAATGGCCGAGGACGATCCCGAGCTCCGAGAAATGCTTGCGGCTGAGGACAGGGACTGGATCACCCGTGCCTACGCTGTCGTGGATGAGCTGGAAAAGCTCGACGGCCCATGGAAAGGCCGGTTCCAGGAGGCCAACCGTCGCAAGACGAGGGGCGACGGGGTAACCATCCCCAAGCCGCAGTTCGCTCGCTCTCTCAAGCCAGTGCTGGACATGCCGTCGTTCAAGCGAGCGGATGCCGCTACCGTCGCGGTCGTCCTCAATGCTTACTGGTCCGGAATCAAGCAGGTCATGCCCGAGCCCTTCGAGGAGGCGTCAGACTACGTTCTTCAGAAGGGTAGCGGGGCCGTCGCACTGCACCGAGTACTGCCCCAGGTGGTGGAAGTCGTCCGAAGCAATGGCGGGCGGCTCGGCCAGCTCCAAGCGTACGCGGAGGTTATGAAGGACCTTCCCACCTTGGAAGGTGAGTCCGTCGACAATGCCGGCCATCTGTCGATCCGCTCGGGCGCCGACTTCTGGAAGGTCGGTTCGGTTGCCTCTGGATTCAGTGGCGACGCCGGCAGGAGGCGGCTCAGCCTGTTGATCCAGAGCCGCCTGCCCTCTCCTGCGGAGTCCATCCAGCTCTGACACCGGGCACCAAGTCGGCAGCGTCGGTGCTCCCTGAACCCGAAGCTGGCTCAGGTGGCACCGACCTGTACGACAAACCGTGATGCCACTCAGCCCTTCGCTCCGTCTTCCGACGGCATGATCGACTACCTCGGGCCGTCGCATGCGCTGCATGCCCCTGTACGTGGCCGTACTCAATCGGCTCGTCAACAATGGGCCCACACCGCTGGGCCATCACGCTCGCCGACACCGCCCCGACTGCCGCAACAGCCGGTGGCCCCCACCGCCAACAGCCCAGGCTGGGCGCAGGGTGATCCCGCCGACGTATGCGCCAGCCGTTGGGTCGGCGGACCTGCTCCTTCGTCGGGCGCCGTCGAGGCGCTCCCAGTCCACCTCCCAGCCGCCCGTGTACGAGGAGCGCCAGGCCCACACAGTGACACTGTGCCGATCGGCCAGGTCCTGCGCCCATGCCCGCGCGACGGCGGCCCGGGTGGACGCGGTGGGATCACCTGTCTCACAATTTTCGCCACTCCTTGACCTTCGCCACTTGGGCTAGGTTTGGCGCTGTTGACGCGGAAGTTACGGAGGGACGGCCCGTGAAGGACGTGAGTGAGCGCGCCAAGAATCGTTTGGTCATGCTCGATGGTCATTTCGCGCACCCCGTGAGAGTGGAGCACGTCGAGCCGATCGGCTCTGGCGTATTCCTCGTCCGGGTTCGTCACGCCAATGGGGCGCCCGACGAAACGCAAATCCTGGAATCTGAACTCGAGGCCGCCCTGGCGAAGGCCGCTCCAAAACCGGAGTTGGTTGAGGCGCAAGATCTGTTCCTATGGGTGGAATCTCAGCGCATCAAACATGCCTTCGCCCATGATCCACTCTTCGCTGTTTCGATGAGTGGTGTTCGGGGTCTGCCGCATCAGATCGAAGCTGTTTATCGGCACATGCTGCCACAACCACGCCTGCGCTTCGTTCTTGCAGATGACCCCGGTGCCGGCAAGACGATCATGGCAGGACTGCTCCTGAAGGAGCTGAAGCTTCGAGGCGCAGTGGAGCGCATCCTGATCCTTAGCCCTGCCCCGCTCACCACGCAGTGGCAGGACGAGATGCTAGAGAAGTTTGACGAACAGTTCGAGATCGTGTCAGGTGAGCAAGTCCGCTACCAGCTTGGCCAGAGCCCCTGGGAACGCTTCCCCCTCGCCATCAGCAGCATCGATTTCGCCAAGCGCGACGATGTGCGGGATGACCTTCTGCGCACGCAGTGGGATCTAGTTGTCGTTGACGAGGCTCACAAGGCATCGGCTTTCACGAAGCGGGGCCGAGACGAGCGAGTCGTGAAGACCAAGAGGTACGCCCTAGTGGAAGGCGTTGCTCAGCAGGCAGACCGGCTACTTCTACTCACCGCAACACCGCACTCCGGTGACGAGGACAGGTTCACTCGTTTCCTTGGGCTACTGGACCCGGATCAGTTCTCAACGCCAGACCTTGTGAAGAAGCAGATCGCCAACGAGGGGAACCCGTATTTCCTGAGGCGCCAGAAGGAAGACCTCGTAGACGAACACAATCACGCACTCTTCGTTGAGAGGCACGTTCGCACCCAGCCGTTCCAACTTTCGACTGCTGAATACGCGCTGTACCAGGATGTAACCGAGTATGTGAACCGGTACCTGGGGCCGAGTGCAGGGTCCCGCGGCAACGCTGTGGCCCTCGCCCGCACCGTTCTTCAGCGTCGGCTCGCATCCAGCCTCGGGGCCATCCGGTCTTCGCTGGTGAAGCGCGCCGAGCGCCTGAGCGACCTCATTGATCAGCTGAACATGATGCCGTCCGCCGATCGGAACCAGCGCCTTGCCTCCCTCGGGCGCATGCCGGCGGATTCAGACTTTGAAGACGACGGTGAAGCGGCTTCAGACGACCTTGACGAAACCGCCGATGACGCGTTGGTCACCGAGGTCACCAGTGCCGAACAGCTCTCGCAGCTGCGCGCCGAAGTAAGCGAGCTCCGAAAGCTTGTGGTTCACGCGGACAGGGTCAGGGACCTGGGTGATGAACGAAAGCTAGTGGCGCTGCGTGAGTGCCTCAAGAGGGCAGAGTTCGATGAGCTCAAGGATGGTCGGGGCAAGCTCCTCATCTTCACGGAGCACCGGGACACCCTTGACTACCTGGAAGAGGACCTCCGCAAGCAGGGCTACACCGTGTGCACGATCCACGGTGGGCAGTCCCCCGCGGAGCGAAAGCGAGCGCAGCACGACTTCCGTCAGAACAAGCAGATCTGCATCGCTACCGAAGCTGCTGGGGAGGGCATCAACCTTCAGTTCTGCCACCTGATGATCAACTACGACCTTCCGTGGAACCCGGTCCGTCTGGAGCAGCGCATGGGCCGGGTGCATCGGATTGGGCAGAGTGCGGACTGTTGGATCTTCAACTTCTGCGCGACCAATACGATTGAAGGCCAGTTGTTGGCTGGTCTGCACGCGCGGCTCGAAGCGATGAGAGATGACCTCGACGGCCGTGTGTACGACGTGATCGGCGAACTTCTCACCATCAACGGCATCGACTTCGAGCGGCTCGTCAAGGAGACCCTCGCCAGCCCTACTCGGGCCAACCGAGACGCTGCCGTCGCCGCGATCAACCGCCTCAACCCGGACAAGCTGGCTGAGTACGAGAAGGACACAGGCATCGCCCTGGCGAAGAAGTACGTCGACATCGACTGGGTACGCGGCCAGAACTTCTTGTCTGAGGAGCGGCGCCTCATGCCGGAGTATGCGGAGGCGTTCTTCCTGCGAGCCGCCAGCCGTCAACGCCTCCGTGTGGAACGCCGCGCAGACCAGCTTCTCCGGATCGAACACGTTCCCGTCGCCCTGCGAAGCGAGGACCTCGCGGCGGTCAAGTATCGCGGTCGTCCGGATTCGGAGTACCGCAAACTCACCTTCAAGAAGGAAGAACGAGACCGAGTCGAGCATGAGGACTCAGTGCTGTGTTCACCAGGTCACCCGCTGTTCTCGGCGCTCGCTGAATCCCTGGAGCGAGACCTAACTGCGGACGGCATCCCTCAGGGCGCTGCAGCGTTCGTCGACCCTGGTGCGCGGGCACCTTATTTCGTTCACCTCTTCGCCTACGAGGTAGTCGGTGAGGACCTGCACGGGGCCGCGGAACTTGCTTTCGCGGAAGTGGTGGCGGTGATAGAGGATCATGACGGCCTTCACCGGGGGCCAGCTGACGTCCTGCACACCCTTACGCCGGCTACCCCCACGGAGGCACGCAAAGCTGCCGCAGTCTCGCCAGAGAAGATCAAGGCGGCGACGGACTGGCTGCGCGTCCAGATCCAGCTCCCCCGCAGTAACGCGGAGCGAATCAACCGCCTGGATCAAGCCAAACTTCGGGCTTCCTACCTTGAGGAAGCCATGGAGGCGCAGAAGCGCCGCCTGGAAGGCCGCTGGGACGTCTACGACACCAAGGTCGCTTCCGGGGACGACTCGTATCGCCTTCAGAGGGACAACACCGCACGACAGCTCCAGGAGTTGAAGCACCGGCGAGCCGCCAAGCTGGAGTCCCTCAACCGCCTCGGCGTAGTGCGTTCAGGCAAGGTGACGCACCTCGGGTCAGCCTCAGTCGTACCGCCCAGTGCGCCAGAGCACCCTGATGTCGACGTCATGCGAGCCAGCAGCAAGGAAGTGGAGGACGCGGCGGTTGAGGTGGCTATGGCCTTCGAACGACAGCAGGGGTGGGAGCCTGAGTATCTTGGCCATCTGATGGACGGCACCGGCTTCGACATCCGCTCGACGCGGACGCTTCCCGATGGCAACGCGCAGGTGCGCCGGATTGAGGTGAAGGGGCGTGCCGACGCCTCGGGCGATGTGGGCTTGTACCGGACGGAGTGGTATGCCGCACAGCGATGGGCCGCTGGCTATTGGCTGTATGTGGTCTACAGCGCCACAACAAACCCTGTCCTGCTGAGGGTCCAAGATCCGTACCATACGCTGCCCAATGTGTCCGAGATCCGGCAGGTTACCGGCTATCGCGTACCGGGAGCTAGCATCCGAGCTCACGCGGTTGTAGAGGGAAGAGCTGCGGAGCGAGAGGAATAGAGTGCGCGACAGCAGTGACAAGCGGCTCATCGAGGACGTCATCCCTATCGATGTCATCAGCCGTACCAGCGCCAGCGAGAAGGTTGGTGGCCGAGTCGGCCATCCCGCTTCGATGCACCTCTGGTGGGCTCGCCGGCCGCTGGCGGCTTCCCGCGCCGCTGTTTACGCAGCCCTCACTCCTGCGGAAGGCCGCACGCGCTCACTTGCGGAGGAATCGGACTTCTTCGAGGCCCTGTGCACCTGGGGAGGCGACGAGCACGCCATACGGACTGCGCGCAGTGAGGTACTTGCGACGAGCGAGGACGGTCCCCCCAAGGTCGTCGACCTCTTCTCCGGAGGAGGCGCCATTCCCCTCGAGGCCCTGCGCCTAGGGTGTGAGGTCACCGCCAACGAACTGAACCCTGTGGCTCATCTCATCGAGCGGATGCTCATGGAGTTCCCACAGAGCTACCCAGGCCTTGCTGACGACGTCCGCAAGTGGGGCAAGATCTGGGTCGACCAAGCATGGCAGGACCTGGCACCCTTCTACCCGTCTGTTGACGGCGGTACAGGCCAGCAGGCCTTCCTCGACGATGGCGGGAGTGAACGACGCCTCCCCCTGGCGTACCTGTGGACGAGGACCGTGCGGTGCCCCAACCCCTCTCCCGGGACCCCTGAGCACGATGCCCACCTCGTACGTCAAACCTGGCTCGGCCGGAAGAAGAACCGACTGGTTGCTCTCAGGCCAGTGGTCGACCACAGCACTTTTACGCTTCGCTACGAGGTCGTTACAGCGGCGAACGAGGCCGACCTTGGGTTCGACCCCGCCGAGGGCTCCCGGGGAGGTGAAGTGGCTTGCCGAATCTGCGGCGCGCCGGTCAAAAGTGAGTACGTGAAGAAGGAGGCACGCGCGGGACGCATGGGGACAGCGCCGCTCGCAGCCCTCGCGGCCAAGCCGAATCGGAAGGGACGGGACTACCTGGCGGTCGGCGAGTACGAACTGCCCGACGATGCAGAGTGTCTGAAGCGTCTCGAAGAGCTCCCTGTCGCCCCGCTGGACGAACCGCTTCCTGGCACCATGCGCATCACCGGCGGCACGTGCATGGTCTACGGCTTCTCTCACTACCGTGACCTGTTCACGCCGCGCCAGGCTCTCGCTCTGAGCACGATGGCTGCTGGCATCCGCACCGCCTATGACAAGGCTTGCGCCGAAGGCATGGACACTGGACGCGCGGCTGCCATGGCCACCGCATTCGCCATGGCGCTGAACAGGGTCGCCGACCGTCTCTCGAACCTATGCCGTCTCGACACAAAGAACGAGGGCGGAACGAACACGTTCGCCCGCCAGGCGCTGCCCATGGTGTGGGACTTCTACGAGGCCAACCCCTTCGCGGGCGCATCAGGGGACATCCGTAAGTACCTCAAGGAGACCGCCGATCTCATTGAGCGGCTTTCTACGCTGCCGAACGCCGCCACTTGCGTGCGGGGGTCGGCAGCTTCCCTCCCCCTGGCCAGTGACTCGCAGGACGCGGTGATTACCGACCCGCCGTACTACGACAACATCTCGTACGCGGACTTGTCCGACTTCTTCTACGTGTGGCTGAAGCGGTCGATCGGCTTCCTCTACCCCACACACCTGGGCGGAGAGTTGACGCCGAAGAAGAAGGAGGCGGTGGTAGCGGCCTACCGCCACTCCGGGAACAAGGGCGAGGCCCGCCAGCACTACGAAGATCTTATGGAGCAGGCCTTCACCGAGGCCCATCGGGTACTCAAGCCGGGCGCTCCGCTCATCTGCGTCTATGCGCACAAGACCACCTCGGGATGGTCCAGCCTGGTCGAGTCGCTCAGGACCGCGGGTTTCACCATCACTGAGGCTTGGCCCCTGGACACAGAGATGCCCGAAAGGGCTGTTGGCCGAGGAACTGCCAGCCTGGCCTCGTCCATCTTCCTCGTCGCTCGCAAACGCCAGCCCGACGCCGGGGTCGGCAGTGAGGCCGACGTGATGGTCGAGCTGGGGCAGATCATCATGGAACGCCGAGCAAGACTTGAGGAACTTGGTATCACGGGTGCGGATTTGGTCATCGCGACAGTCGGGGCTGGCCTTCGTGCCCTGACCCGCTACGAGCGCGTCGAGCAGGACAACGGTGAAGTGCTGCCGGCTGAGACATTCCTGGAGATGGTCCAGAACCGGGTTCTCGACGCGATCGTTGAGGGGCTGGCTGGCACGGACCCCGTGACCCGTTACTACCTAGCAGCTCAGTTTTCCTACGGGTACGCGGCCGTCCCCTTCGACGAAGCCAACAACCTTGCCCGCATGGCCGGCGCCGACCTCGACGGCCCTGGTGGGTTGACGAACGGCCCTAACCCACTCGTGGCCAAGGTCAAGTCCACGGTCGTCCTCAGGGACTTCGAGGACCGCGGGGACGATCCGCGCTTGGGACAGCCAAACACAGAAGCAAGCGGAACCATGCCTCTCTACGAGGTTGAGTCGTCTGTCGCACCGCCGCTCATCGACGTCGCGCATGGAGTCCTTTGGCGTGCCGAGTACCAGCCGAGGCAGATTCCCGCCTACCTCATGTCCGTAAACGTCGACGTCGACGCGGTCCGTCAGGTCATCCAGACCTTGGCCGGCCGGGCCCTCCGCGCCAGCTCCAGTGAGTCGAAGAGTCGAGAGGCGGCCGCAGCGGAGCGGCTGCTGGCGTCGTGGAAGACGATGATTGGTGATCGAGGACTGGTCTGAGGTGCGGATCGTCCGTAACGTTGAGGCACAGGGGGTTATGAGGCTGTGAGTTCGAGCTATCGTTTGTCGCCTTGGACAGAGGTCGCACGCCCACATGAGGATGTGGCAGCAGGTGTCCTCGATATGGGCACCTACGCGGCCAACCTGTCTGCGGTTTTCCGCGGCCGCAGGGGCGTCTCTCCCGTCTATTCAGATGCTGGCCGATTCTTCCAGGCGACGTACCTCACCGGGAAGATGGGCGAGCTGCTGACGGACGTCATGGACGTGCTCGCGGGCGGGGCCGGTTCTCACGTTCTCCAGCTTCGCACCCCTTTTGGCGGCGGTAAGACGCACAGCCTCGTGGCGCTGCTCCACCTGGTTCGTAACCGTGCCGCTTCGGTTGCTGCGTGCCCGGAGCTGAAGGACATTGCTGACCCCGGCAATGTTCAGGTTGCCGTACTGTCCGGTGAGGAGCTCGATGCCCTTACTCCGGCAACGGCGACTGGAATCGAGACGCACACTCTGTGGGGGGAGCTTGCCGCCCAGCTCGGACGCTACGAACTCGTAGAAGAGCACGATCGAACGGGCGCTGCGCCGGGCGGCGAGGTGCTGCGCCAGATCATCGGGGAGAGCCCGACACTGATCCTTCTCGATGAGGTCTTGATCTACGTCGAGAAGGCCATGGTGGTTGCTAGGGGAGAATCAAACGCAGGCCGGCAGGCCATGCTGTTCCTCCAAGCCCTCACTGAGGTCGTCAGCGCCCAGCCGAACGTGGTCATGGTCTACAGCCTCCAGGCGAGTGTTGGCGAGGCTGTCGGGGCTGAAGGGTTGCTGAGCGACCTGGACAAGCTTGTTGCCCGAGTGGACTCCAAGCGTGAACCGGTCGCAGGCGACGAGGTGCTGCGCGTCGTCCAACGGCGGCTTTTCGCCGAGCTTGGGGACGACGCCACTCACCAGGAGGTTGCCCGCTCCTACTCCGACCTCCTTCGGAAACAACTGCTTGCTGCAGCGGAAACGGGTGACGCACGCAGGGAAGCTGATGCGGCTGCCGATTCTCTTGAAGAGCGGATTCTGGCTGCTTACCCCTTCCACCCAGAACTACTGGATCTGATGTACCACCGCTGGGGATCGTTGATCTCCTACCAGCGAACTCGTGGTGCCTTGCAGTTCTTGGCCGCCGTTGTGCACGCCTTGTGGAAGTCCGGTGCGAAGAGCCCGCTCATCGGGCCCGGGGACATCGACTTCACCGACGAGGCAACCCGAGGCGCGTTCTTCTCGCAGGTCGGTGAGCGGGAGAGGTACGTGTCCGTGCTGTCGAGCGATGTCACGTCGGACGGTGCCGGATGCGCGACCGTCGACCGCACACTCGGAGCCGACAGCCCTATGCTCGCGCAACTCCGAGTAGGCACTCGCGTTGCTTCCGCCATCATGCTCTACAGCTTCGGGGCCCGCGAGGGCGAGGACCGTGGTGTCCTTGAGACGGACCTCGTCAAAAGCGTCCTCGTTCCCGGCTTGACGCGGAATGTCGTCGTGTCCGCACTGCACGACCTGCGCGAGGAGGAGCTGTACCTCCACTACACGGGGCGCCGCTACCGGTTCGAACCGACACCCAACCTGACAAAGCTTGTGCGGGACGAGGCCACCAAGCTCAGCTCCAACGAGGTACTCACTGAGGTTCGGGGCGAGCTTGAGAATCAGCTGCGCGGAACCAAGGGGGTGGCCCTGTGGCCAGAAGCACCGAGCGGTATCGCTGACGAGCGCCCTGTTTTCACGGTCGCCTACCTGCATCCAGACTGGTCAGAGGATCGCGATCCACAATCGAAGTTCATCGAGCAGGCAGGCAAGGGCGCGCCTCGGCGATACCGCAACGGGCTTGCTTTGGTGCTTCCGGACAAGGGGCAGTTTGACCTTGCCCGTCATGCCGTAAGGCTGCGCTTGGCTGCTGATTCGCTCCTGTCGAAGGCTAGGCAGTACAACTTCAGCGCCGAGCAGATCGAAGAGCTAAGAGAGAAGTCCGGCAACGCACGACGGGACGGCTCCGCGGCCATCGGCGCCGCGTACAGCACCGTAACTATCCCTATCCGGTCCCGGACGGGCGATGCACCGTACGTACTGGAAACCTCCGACCTCCGCACGATGCTCGCGGCGGGGCGAGCCCTTCACGAACGGGTTGTAGAAGCCCTCAGCCAACGCGTGTTCAGCTCCATCACCGCAGCGAAGCTGGTTGCGCTGGCCGGCCTGGGGCCGGATCGTAAGGCCGTCACATGCGCCGACCTCGTGGACTGGTTCTACAGCTACTACGACTTCACGAAGCTTTGGGACAAACATGCCGTTGCCTCTGCTATCGCTAAGGCGGTCTCGGAGTCAGAGCTGGGCTATGTGGTGGGCGTAGTACGGGAAGGGGAGAGCATCGTTCCTCGGGACGCCCGTCAAGTGCGTTTTGGAGAACGCCTCACAGCTGATGAAGTCGACCTGTCAAACGACGCAGCGATCCTCTGGCACGACTACGCTCGTGAGTTCCTTCTAACGGTCGTCGAGCCGACCCCAGAGGTCCCTGAACCCGACTCGACAGGTGGGGCCAAACCTCAGCCCGCTCCTCCCGCACCATCCGCAACCCCACGAGGAGGTAAGCCGGGCTCGGGCAGGGGAGGACCAAGCGACGTTGTACGAGTGGCCAACGTCAAAGCCGTCGTGGAACGATCTGGCCTTTTCAACCTTGGTCGGTCTCTCTCCTGGCTACGGGATGAGCAGGGTTCTGTGCGCATCGAGATCAACATCCGTGCCGAAGGCGAGTTCGACCGCGCTTCCTTCTTGAACGGATTCTTGGAACCCATCGAAGAAGCAGCCGAAGATCTCGACATCAATACGCAATAGCATCGACATACTTTGCGGTGCCCCACCATCCCAACGGCCAAGAAGTGGCTGCGCTTTGGGCCACTTCCAGTGCCCCAGATGGACTGGGCCGCTGGGATGGTCAGGTAGGGCAGGCTACTGGCCTGCTCGTGCGTTGCATTGGTGGCAGGAAGTTGTTTGACCGTATGGGGGCGGGGGCGGAGAAATCGTGCAGTTCACAGTCGTGGAACGAGGCGGTCGGCAGCCGAAAGACCTGCGGTCCCATGCGCTGCTCGTACGGGACGCCTGGAATGACTTCGGTTTCGTGACCATGTTCCACTTGGTGGTCTACGACGAGAGCGGCCGCCGGCATGGCATCGGCGAAGTGAAGATCGGCGAGTTCGGGATGCAGTCCGGGGTCGAGCCGAGTGCCAAGCACCCAGGCCGTGTGGTCCGAGTACCCGAGTCTTTTGAAGAGCTCGGACCACGTCACTTTTCTCTGGGGCAGGATGATTCGTACTACGAGCGCCTACGCCAGCTCGGAGACGATGTGCGTCGTTCTGTGCTGTCCGCGCTGAAGGACATAGCGTTCAACGACAGAATCTTTGATCGTGCCCAACACGAGAAGGTGACCGTCGAGTCACTCATGCGATTCGTGAAGCCGGCCGCCGTCACGGAGCAGTACCGCCGCATTGCCCAGGGCGGTGCTCGAGTGTCGAGCTTCAAAGTGGCCTACGAGGCCCCGGCCCCCGCTGGGGGCAGGGGGAAGCCTGTGGTTTTGCATTTCAGCGTGTCACCGAACTCGCGGCCGTCAACGAACATTCACGTGCTGATTGGCCGCAACAGTGTTGGAAAGTCATTCCTTCTCAACAGACTGACTCGCGCGGTCGGCGTCTATCAGGCTGACCCACGCGAGGTCGGTCGCATCATTGAAAGCGACCGGGGTGGGCGCAGCTCCTTCGCGAACTTGGTCAGTGTCACCTTCAGTGCGTTTGACGAGTTTCCGCTCATCAGCGATGACGATGTAGCCATCTCCTACGCCTATGTAGGTCTTCGAGTCCCCTCCACAAGCAATCGGACGCCACGGGTAAAGACACCATCTCAGCTGAAAGACGACTTCGCAGATAGCGTGGAAGCGTGTCTGACCGGGGAACGGTCAGACAGGTGGGCCAAAACACTGCGAACTTTGCAATACGCCAGTGCTGGCTTTATTGAAGAAGACTGGGTGGAGAACTTCCAGGACACGCAGAACGCAACTGCCCGTAGACGCAAAGCGAAGCAGTTGTTTGCCGGCCTGAGCTCGGGCCACAAGGTGGTCCTACTGACGATGACTCGCCTTGTAGAGCACGTGACGGAACGATCCCTCGTGGTCATAGACGAACCCGAGTCCCACCTCCATCCGCCATTGTTGGCCGCATTCATTCGCACCCTGTCTGATCTGTTGACCGAGCGTAACGGACTGGCTGTGGTTGCCACTCACTCGCCGGTGGTACTTCAAGAGGTACCCGCCTCCTGCGTCTGGAAGCTACGTCGTTTCGGTAACCATATGGCTGCGGACCGCCCAACCCTCGAAACTTTCGGCGAGAATGTCGGCGTCCTTACCCACGAGGTATTCGGACTGGAGGTTACGGACTCCGGATTCCACCGTGATCTGAAGGCAGCGGTTCGCCAAGGGCTGTCATACGAAAGCGTGCTTAGGCGATTCAGCGGACAGTTGGGGGGCGAGGCCAAGTCCATCGTCCGATCTCTCATCGCGGTCCGTGATACCGGCGAAATGGAGGGCCAGTTCTAATGCGCCCCGTGCAGGCCCCGGACCTATCGGCACGCGAGGTCTACGCCCTCTGCATCAGCAAGACTTTGCCGAAGGTCAAGGCGCGACTGAAAGCCCTGGAGGAGGACGTAGTCAAGGCCGCCGACAAGTTCGAAGCTGCCGCCTCCACGGTCGCCCTCCATGCACTGGCTGAACTCAAGACCAACCCTTCCGATGAAGCGGACAGGGTGCAGCTCACGAAGAATTACACGCAACGCCTGGCAAACAAGGATCACCCAGCGAGAGAAATCTATGACGAGCTGAAGATCGCAGGTAGGCTATGCCCTCTCTGTGCTCACCGTGATGTGGAAACTCTCGACCACCAGTTGCCGAAGTCGCTGTATCCCTTGCTGGCTGTGGTGCCCTCTAACCTGGTCCCCGCTTGCCGGAGCTGCAACACGTTGAAGAGTGATGCAGACCCTAAGGGGTCTTTTGATCAGACGCTGCATCCCTATTTCGATGACATCAGCAAAGAGCAATGGCTCTTTGCGCGAGTCCATGAAGTAGCCCCGGCATGTGTCTCATTCTACGTAAAACCACCAGAAAGCTGGGATGAGGTCCTGACGGCCCGGGTGCACTGGCACTTTCAGATGTTCGGCCTTGCGGAGCTCTACGGAAACCAGGCCGGCCGGGCGATGACTAGCCTTCGCTACGTCTTGAAACGTAAGGCGCCCTCCACTATCCCGACCTACCTAAAAGACGAGGCCGATGGTGGGGCCGATGAAGACCCCAACGCATGGAAGACAGCCATGTTCCAAGCTCTAGCTAGCAGTTCCTGGTACATCAACGGTGGCTTCGCCCTGGAGTAAACGGGTTATGTTTCAGTGGGATCCGCTGGGTGGTGTCGTTATGGTTTCCGAGCCGGTGTCGTCCACGATCAGGACGGCGTCCCGGTCTCCGAGGTGGTCGACGACGGAGTCACGGACGTCGTCCAGCCAGGACCTCGGCCATGTCCCAGCCGATCGGTTCAGTGGCCGCTGGATGTGGTCCTGTCCCGCGCGTCCGGCCTCCTCTGCCAGCGTCCAGCCGTTCTTCCGCTCCAGCCGCAGCAACCAGTCCCCGCATATAGCCAGCGTCGACTAAAGCGGCTCCTCTCGGCTGAACCAGTGCACGAACCGCTCGTGCAGCACGCACAGTTCACCCGCCCACAACCTAATACCAGCAAGGTCCCCACCCATAACCACATCAGCGACTGAGCTGGCCAGCAGTCACGCCAAGCACCAGCTCTGGGCGAGAGCGGTGAGCGCGGGGTCCGCCCGTTGCAGTATTAGGCGCCGGCGCGCGAGCCAGACACGGCTGGCCTCTCCCGGCCAGTGGTGAGGAGCCGACACCACGGCGCGGAGCCTTGTCCGGCAACCCGATCCGTTCGACGGGCGGGCTGCGGGGCGGGTTCCCGCAGCAGGGTGGGGACCTTTCGTCCGGACGGCACCGCCCGGTGGCGCCCGCCCTGGGACGACGCGAGGCTGAGGACGTCATCGCCCCGAGCAGGATCGGCTCGCCGGACGGCCCGGCGCCGTTGGAGGAGATCGCATGCCCGAACAGAAGCGCACGGCGTTTCCTGCGAGCTTGCGCCGCGCCCACGCCAAGCTGCGTCGGCACGATCCCTCCAGCCCGCCCGGCACAGACGCCTCAGCCTCGGCCTGCGCCCGGGACGAACCGAGCTCCCTGCCGAAGAGCGAGCACCGGATTGCACTCGTGATGAACGGCGGCGTCAGTCTCGCCGTGTGGATGGGTGGCGTCACCCACGAACTCGACCTGCTTCGGCGGGCGTCACGCGGAGATCACCCCGACACTGTCCCGGAGGAGGAGCGCGAAGTCTTCCGGCTCTGGCAGGAAGTGGCGAAGAAGGCCCGGGTTGAGGTGAAAATCGACATCATCTCAGGCACCTCCGCCGGCGGTCTCAACGGCCTACTCATGGCCACCGGCATTGCCCGGGGATCGCAGTTCCTCCCCCTTCGCGAATTGTGGCGCACGGTCGCCTCGCTAGACGAACTGAGCCGCAAGGGCCCCTCACGGAAGGCGCTGCTCGACGGAGACTGGTTCAAGCAGCAGGTGAGGGGCGTTCTCTCCGACATGCTCCGGGGGGCGGAGTCGGAGCGCGTCACACTCTTCGTCACCGCCACCGCCCTGGACGGCCGTCACAGGGCCTATGAGGACAGCGCCGGCAGCGATTTCAGCGCGCGGGACCACCGCCGCATGTACCGGTTCCGCAACGAGCCGGAAACCTTCCGCTACAGGGACGAGGGGACCGGGTGGGAGCTCAAGCCGTGGGCCATCAGGGACTTCACCGACGCCCATACCGAGGTTCTGGTCACAGCGGCGCGCGCCACGGCCAGCTATCCGGTGGCGTTCCAGCCGGTCAGTGAACATCCACTCCTAGACTACCGGGTCCACCCGGACAAGGAACTTGACGCCCCGGCGAGTTGTGTGATGGACGGCGGAGTTCTCAACAACGCTCCCTTCGCCCCCGTCCTCGACGAAATCACCAAACGCCGTGGCGGCCCGGCCGAGCGTGTCGTCATGTTCGTTGTCCCATCCGGGGGAGTGCTGGCCGACGAGGCGGTCAAAAACCGTCGGTGCGACGAGATCAGCATGAAGACGGCCGCTTGGAGCGCGCTTAACTACCCACAGGAGATCGACTTCCGTTCTGGCATTGAGGATGTGCAGTTTCGCCTGGAGATCAGCGGCCCGAGATCCCGGGACGAGCTGCTCGAACGGCTCCTGAACCGCGGAAGCGAGGAGGAGTGCGGCATGCGGGTGGCGGCACAGGCGCTGTACGCCGAATACCGAAGGAGTCGGGTCCTGGCCGTGCGGAAACGGCTCGCCCTTTCGAACGCGCGCGTGACCTCACTGAAAACCGCCGACGAGCCTCCAGAAGCGCTCCTTCGGCAGATCCTTGCGCAGAAGAATCTGGTGTGGCTCCCGCCTGCCACCGAGCGGAGCCTCATCGAGCCCGGGCTGGAAAAGTGGCGTTGGGGTCTCACCCCTGCGGAACGTCTGCTGCAGAACCTTCTGTTCCTGCTTCATCTGCTTCTCCGTAGAGCGCGGGAGACCGACGACAGGGAGAACGTGCGACTGGTGTCCGATGCAATCCGGGCCGTCAACGACAGTCTCCTCAAGGTCCTCGCTATCAACAAGGTTGTGCGCAAGCAGACGCAATGGGACGAGTGTCCTCCCGGTCCCTGCGAGGAAGCGATCAAAGTAAATGACGTCTTCACCAACCTCTCAATCCCTTCGACGGTCGGCAGCTTGGTGCATGCCGCCGCGCTCTGCTTCCTGCAAACGGCCCACGGAAGTGCCCGGCTGAGGCATTGGCGGAGACCGGAGGACGTCGTTGCGGCCATGCTTTGGGTGGAGGTCCTCACGCAAAGCTTCGCCCCACCCGCACGAGCCATGGAAAAGCTTGCCCCCGAGTTCCGATTCTTGCGGCTCGGCCCGGATCACATGGGGCCGCTGTTCAAAGAGGACTGGTCGGTGGACCTGGGAGCCAAGAAGCTGTATGGGCTGCGCTGCTACCACTTCGCCGCATTTCTGAGCAAGGAATGGCGGGGGCACGACTTCGCGTGGGGACGGCTCGATGCCGCCCACCACCTGCTGGCCTTCCTCCTGTCAGGGCAACTGGACGGCGAGGACACAGAACGGAGACTCCACAAGGCCATCCTCCGGGCGGAGGACCTGCCCGGGGAGGGCGAGGACCCGACCGAGCGGATGAGAGCTCGCCTGAAACAGCTCAGGGAAATGACGGACGACGACGTCCTGGTGCAAGACCTGCCTGCCAAGTCACGGCGGAATCTGCTGCGCCCGCTTGGAGGGTTGCGGATCCTGATCCAACCGTTCGTCTGGGGATATTTGGTGTATGTGAGATGGCGGTGCCGTCGACGGTTGGGATGGTGGGCCAATCTGCGGACGGCATTGCTCATAACCTTCGTCGTGGCGGCCGTGGCCGTGTTCGTACTGGCCGCGATCACTGGTGCGGTCTCCCTGGTGCAATGGCTAGTCGATCATCTGTAAAGTGCACCCGTGCCGCGGGAGAACTGGTCCGAGACGCGCGCGATGCCGGCCCCCGCGGCGGCGCTCGCCGTATCAAGGCCAAGGGCGTCGTCAACGGCCAAAATCCGAGCCCTCGGCGAACAGGCCATGGCCACCATCAACTCCTGGCGCCTCCGACGCAAGCCCCGTTGCAGGACCAACCGCATCACGGAAGCTGACCGTGTCCAGGCTCTGCCTCCAGCGCCGTGGCGTGCCATTGTCTCGGCACCGCTGCCGCTAGCCGAGGACAATTGAGCACCGCAGGAGCTGGAGCAGGGACGCCTCCTACTAGTCGATGTCTCATGAGACATGGTGAACGTAAAGAACACGTCCACGCCGATCACGTGGCGGGCCTGCCCGGGGTGCTGCGCGGACGGGCGGTGGGCGCGATCGAGACGACCGGCTTCGAAGAGCCCGCGGACCAGGCCGCGTTCGTACGGAGACAGGCGGCGGCCCGGCGGGTTCCCGTGACGCGGGCCGCCGCCGGGGAGCAGCGCCGCGCGGGGGAGTTGTCCTGGCAGGTGGTGTGGCCGCCCCCGAGCCCGCCCCCGACACCACCGGGCTCGCATCCGCACCTCCTCCCGGYCCACCCGGCGCCGGAGGGGCCGAACGACGCCAGTGTCGCCATGCTGGTCCGGTCGGCCGGGCTGCGCCTGCTGCTCCTCGGCGACCTCGAACCCCCGGCCCAGCGGGCACTGGCGAGATCACCGGCGGCCGAGGCGCTGGGGAGCGTGGACGTGCTGAAGGTCGCCCACCACGGTTCGGCCTACCAGGACCCCGGCCTGATACGCCGGGCGGCTCCGCGGCTGGCCCTGATCAGTTGCGGTGCGGACAACAGGTACGGGCATCCGGCGCCCGGCACGGTGGCGGCGCTGCGCGCCGGGGGTGCGGCGGTGCTGCGGACGGACCGGGACGGCGCACTGGCGGTCGTAGGAGGGGGCGGCGAGCTGAGGGTGGCGAGAGACTGAGGGCATGCACTCAGCACAGATTGATGCCTATCTCCGCCGCCTGGGAGTCGAGCACCCGGCGTGGCCCACCGTCGACGTGCTCCGCGAACTGCACCTGCGCCACCTCCAGACGGTGCCGTTCGAGAATCTGTCGATCCATCTCGGCGAGGAGATCGTGCTGGAGGAGAAGCGGCTGCTGGACAAGGTGGTGGGCGCCCGGCGGGGCGGGTTCTGTTACGAACTCAACGGAGCCTTCGGGGCCTTGCTGGCCGCGTTGGGGTACGACGTGGCGCTGCTGGCGGCGCGGGTCTACGGGGACGAGGAGCGGCTCGGCATCCCGTACGACCATCTCGCGCTGCGGGTGCGGACGGTGGACGGGGGCGACTGGCTGGCCGACGTCGGGTTCGGGGCGCACAGCCACCTGCCGCTGGCGTTCGGGGAGAGGGGAGAACAGGAGGATCCCGGGGGCACGTTCCGGATCGTCGAGGCGCGGCCGGACGCGGCGGGGGTGCGCGGTGGGCACGACTCGATGGAGGCGGCGGACCTGGACGTGATCCGCGACGGCAGACCGCAGTACCGCCTGGAGGTACGGCCGCGGGTGCTGGGGGACTTCGTGGCCGGGGCGTGGTGGCACAGCACCTCGCCGGTGTCGCACTTCACGCGGTCGCTGGTCTGTTCGCGGGTCACGGAGGACGGAGGGCGGATCACGCTCAGCGGCCGCAGGTTCACGGTGACCGGGGCCGACGGCACGCGTCAGGAGCGGGAGCTGGGGACGGACGAGGAGGTGCTCCGGGTGTACCGGGAGCGGTTCGGTATCGAACTCGGCTCCGTGCCGACGGTTCGGGGCACCGGCCGGGACAGCTGATCCGGACGCGAGGGGCAGGAGGGCAGGAACAGGAGGGCAGGAAAGGGCGATGAAGTAGCGAGGATATAAGGGGCAGATGGGCCAGAAAGCCCACTTGGGCCACATGGTGCTACTCGTGCGTAGTCCCAGCACAAGTGCTGGATTCCCGTGATGTGGTCTCGTGTTGCCTCGAAAGCCTCATCGGTGGTCGAATGCCTCCTCGATCAACCGTGATCAAACAGCTGCATACGAGTCGCGCGAGGTGTCCAGATGATCGGCCGCTTGCTGGGAAACCGAACCAACCGGGTGCAACGGACGAGCCCTCTGGCGGCGGTGCCGATGCCGCCGAGCGCCGGGGTGCTGGCCTGCCGGGCACTCGACCCGGTCAACGAACCGGTCAGACACGCGGAGTTCGCGGTCACCGACGCCATGGGGCGTCCGGTGGTCAGCGGGGGAGCGGACCCGTTCGGGTCGTTCATGACGACGGTGCCCGCGGGGGAGTACCGGCTCGCCGTGTCGGCGGAGGGGTACACGCCGTACCGGGCGACCACGCAGGTCGCCGAGAACGCGCTCGCGTCGCTCGGTGACGTGATGCTCCAGGTGGCCCGGCCGCCGGAGCTGCCGGGGCCCGGCGACTGGGAGATCGAGTCGGCGCACTCCTCGATCGGCTTCACCGCGCGGCACATCGGACTCGCCCGCATCCACGGACAGTTCAAGTCCTTCGCGGGAGTCATACGGATCAGCGAGCCGCTGGAGCAGTCGGCGATGCACGTGGTGATCGACGCGGCGTCCATCGACACCAACATGAGGATGCGTGACGACCATCTCAGGTCGGCGGACTTCCTGGACGTCGCGAAGTTCCCGACCCTCGAGTTCTACAGCGACCGGTTCGTGCACAAGGGCGGGAACCGGTGGGCCGTGACGGGGGCGCTGTCGCTGCACGGCGTGACGCGCACGGTCACGCTGGACACGGAGTACCTGGGGCTGGGCAACGGCATGGAGGGCGAGGTGCGGGCGGCCTGCCGGGCCACGACCGAACTGCACCGGGACGACTTCACGGTGAGCTGGCAGACGATGCTGGCCCGGGGCATCGCGGTGGTGGGACCGAGCATCAGGGTCGACCTCGACGTGCAAGTCGTCCGCAAGGGCTGAGCGGCCGGGTCGTGAGCCGGTGTCGGACAATGGCCGGCGTGAGTGATGTGCGACATGTGCTGGTGCTGCCCGACCGTGATGCCGCGGACGAGGTGGTGGAGGCGCTGCGGGAGCGGTTCGCGGTCGTCGAGGAGCCGCGGCTGGTGCGGGACGCGCTGGCCGGTGAGGACGACGCCGAGGACGCGCAGTGGCTGGTCGTCCTGAGGGACGAGGAGGAGCGGCTGGATCCCGGGGAGCTGGACCGGTTCGCCGGTGAGTGGGAGGGCTGGCGGGAGGAACCGTAGGCCTGGTTGTCAGTGCCGCGTGGGATGCTTGTCGCGATGGCCAGGAAGACTGCGAATGACGACCCTCTCGCCCCCTTGACGCTCGCCGTGGGCCAGGAGGAGCTGCTGCTCGACCGTGCCGTGCAGGAGGTGGTGGCCGCCGCGAAGGCCTCCGACGCCGACACGGACGTGCGGGACCTGAACCCGGACCAGCTGCAGCCCGGCACGCTCGCCGAGCTGACGAGTCCGTCCCTCTTCGCGGAGCGCAAGGTCGTCGTCGTACGCAACGCGCAGGACCTGTCGGCCGACACGATCAAGGACGTGAAGGCCTACCTGGGGGCGCCCGCCGAGGAGATCACCCTGGTACTGCTGCACGCCGGCGGGGCCAAGGGCAAGGGGCTGCTCGACGCGGCGCGCAAGGCGGGGGCGCGCGAGGTGGCCTGCCCGAAGATGACGAAGCCGGCGGACCGGCTGGCGTTCGTGCGGCAGGAGTTCCGGGCGGTGGGCAGGTCCGCCACGCCGGAGGCGTGCCAGGCGCTCGTCGACGCGATCGGGAGCGATCTGCGGGAGCTGGCGTCGGCGGTGTCGCAGCTGGTCGCGGATGTCGAGGGGACGATCGACGAGGCGGTCGTCGGGCGGTACTACACGGGCCGGGCCGAGGCGTCGAGCTTCACGGTCGCCGACCGGGCGGTCGAGGGGCGGGCGGCGGAGGCGCTGGAGGCGTTGCGCTGGTCGCTGTCGACCGGAGTGGCGCCGGTGTTGATCACGAGTGCGCTGGCGCAGGGCGTCCGGGCGATCGGGAAGCTGTCGTCCGCGCGTGGCGGGAGGCCGGCCGATCTCGCCCGGGAGCTGGGCATGCCGCCGTGGAAGATCGACCGGGTGCGGCAGCAGATGCGGGGCTGGACTCCGGACGGGGTGGCCGTGGCGCTGCGGGCCGTGGCCGAGGCGGACGCGGGGGTGAAGGGCGGCGGGGACGATCCCGGGTACGCCCTGGAGAAGGCGGTGGTCACCATCGCACGGGCGGCGCGGTCCAGGGGCCGGGGGTAATCCCAGCGGGACGCCTCGCCCCCATCACCTGGGTCACCGAGCCTCCGCTCAGACGACCGGCTCCCCGATCCCCAGCAGGTTCCCCTCGCTGTCCCGGAACCAGGCACCGCGTTCACCCCGGGCGCCCTTGCTCGGGTAGTTCCCCTCGATCTCGGCGATCCCGCCCTCCGTGCGGAAGCCGGGCACGTCGACCTCCTCGAAGACCACGCCGCGCCGCTTGAGCTCCGCCACGGCGGCATCGATGTCGCCGACCTCCAACGCCATCTGGGTGAAGGTGCCGGGCGAGGCTCCCGTCGACCGGAACAGCACGAACTCCGCGCCGCCGCACCGGTACAGCAGCCCGCCGGGCCGTTCGTCGGCCGGTTCCAGGCCCAGTTTCTCGGAGTAGAAGCGCCGTGCCCGGTCCAGGTCCTGGGCGGGAAGCCTGGTCGCCACACGGGCCACGGCCAGCGCGTTCCCGTCTTCTGCGTCCCTGTGTCCGTCCATGTCTCCACTGTGCCGCCAGAACCGTCCGGAGGGAGAATCGGGAGTGTCGGCCGTACTCGCCAAGAGACGGAGAGGTGGCGAAGGACATGGCTGAGCACCCGCACGCAGCGCTGGTCCGCAAGGGATTCGAGGCCTTCTCGCGCGGTGACATGGACACCCTGCGCGGGCTGATAGCAGCGGACGCCACACACCACGTACCCGGGGAGCACCCGCTGTCGGGCGACTTCAAAGGGGTGAACTCGATCATCGAGATGTACGAACGGCTCGGCGCGGAGACCAACGGGACGATGCGCGCCGAACTGATCGGCATCGCTGTCGACGGCCGCGGTCACGCGGTCGGCATGACCCGCTTCACGGCCGAGCGCAACGGCAAGCGCCTGGACGACACCGGATGCCTCATCTTCCGGATCGTCGGAGACAAGGTCACCGACCTCGACGAGTGTGTCGAGGACATCGACAAGAACAATGAATTCTGGTCCTGAACAGGCCGAAGGCCGGGTGCCCTCCCATGGGGAACAGGAGAGCACCCGGCCTTCGCTTCAAGCTGTTGGATCCGCGCCCGCGTGGCGAACGCAGGCCGCGCGCGGACCCGAGGGGTGCCGGACGGGAGCGGATGAGAGAGGGCCCGCTCGATTCCCTCCGGCGTCACATCAGATGTCAGCCCTTGAGCGCGGTGACCTTCTGAGCCAGCGCCGACTTCTTGTTGGCAGCCTGGTTCTTGTGGATGACGCCCTTCGAGACGGCCTTGTCGAGCTGACGCGCGGCAGCGCGCTGGTACTCGGCGGCCTTCTCGACGTCACCCGCGGCAGCAGCCTCACGGGCCTTGCGGATCGCGGTCTTGAGGGAGGACTTGACGGCCTTGTTGCGCAGCCGCGCCTTCTCGTTGGTCTTGATCCGCTTGATCTGGGACTTGATGTTCGCCACGAATGAGCCTTCTCAGGTTCTGGCACGGGGCCGCACGGATGCCGCACGGTCTGTACCGGGTGATTTCTTCAGGCGTGCCTCCTGCGAGAGGGCATGAGGCACAGCCCCCCACGGTACCAGCGGGCTCATTCATGGCCCAAACCCGTCCATGGTCCCCACCCGTGGGACCATGGAGGCTACGTATCGATCCGACCCGAGACCGCAGACACTGCGGACGCCTCAAGAATCAGGACCCTGCGTGCCCGCGATCCCTAGCCATGTGCCCGAGCCGAGCCGTACCGACCCGGCTCTGATCCGCAACTTCTGCATCATCGCGCACATCGACCACGGCAAGTCCACGCTCGCCGACCGGATGCTCCAGCTGACCGGAGTGGTCGAGCAGCGGCAGATGCGTGCTCAGTACCTCGACCGCATGGACATCGAGCGTGAGCGCGGCATCACGATCAAGTCCCAGGCGGTGCGACTCCCGTGGGCCCCGACCCACGACAAGAGCAAGACGCACATCCTGAACATGATCGACACCCCGGGGCACGTCGACTTCACCTACGAGGTCTCGCGATCGCTCGCCGCCTGTGAGGGCACCATCCTCCTGGTCGACGCCGCCCAGGGCATCGAGGCGCAGACCCTCGCCAACCTCTACCTGGCGATGGAGAACGACCTCACGATCATCCCCGTGCTGAACAAGATCGACCTGCCGGCCGCGCAGCCCGAGAAGTTCGCCGAGGAGCTCGCCCACCTCATCGGGTGCGAGCCCGACGACGTGCTCAAGGTCTCCGCCAAGACGGGGCTCGGTGTCGAGGCGCTGCTGGACAAGGTCGTCGAACAGGTCCCGGCCCCGGTCGGCGTGAAGGACGCGCCCGCGCGTGCCATGATCTTCGACTCGGTCTACGACTCCTACCGGGGCGTGGTGACGTACGTCCGTGTCATCGACGGGCAGCTCAACAAGCGTGAGCGCATCAAGATGATGTCCACCGGTGCCACGCACGAGCTGCTGGAGATCGGCACCAACTCGCCGGAGATGCTGGCGTCCGACGGTCTCGGCGTCGGCGAGGTCGGCTACCTCATCACCGGTGTGAAGGACGTACGCCAGTCCAAGGTCGGTGACACCGTCACCAGCCAGCACAAGGGGGCCCAGGAGGCGCTCGGCGGCTACAAGGACCCCAAGCCGATGGTGTTCTCCGGCCTCTACCCGCTGGACGGCTCGGACTACCCGGAGCTGCGCGAGGCCCTCGACAAGCTCCAGCTCAACGACGCCGCGCTGGTCTACGAGCCGGAGACCTCCGCCGCCCTCGGCTTCGGCTTCCGCGTCGGTTTCCTCGGCCTGCTGCACCTGGACGTGATCCGGGAGCGGCTGGAGCGCGAGTTCGGGCTCGACCTGATCGCGACCGCCCCGAACGTGGTCTACCGCGTCCTCATGGAGGACGGCAGCGAGCACACGGTCACCAACCCGAGCGAGTTCCCCGAGGGCAAGATCTCGGAGGTCTACGAGCCGGTCGTGCGGGCCACCATCCTGGCGCCCAGCGAGTTCACCGGCTCGATCATGGAGCTGTGCCAGACCCGGCGCGGTGCCCTGCTCGGCATGGACTACCTCTCCGAGGAGCGGGTCGAGATCCGCTACACCCTCCCGCTCGCGGAGATCGTCTTCGACTTCTTCGACCAGCTGAAGTCCAAGACCCGCGGCTACGCCTCGCTCGACTACGAGCCCACCGGCGAGCAGACCTCCAGCCTGGTCAAGGTCGACATCCTGCTGCACGGCGACAAGGTCGACGCCTTCTCGGCGATCACCCACAAGGACCAGGCGTACGCCTACGGCGTGCGGCTCGTGGCGAAGCTCAAGGAGCTCATCCCGCGGCAGGCCTTCGAGGTGCCGGTCCAGGCCGCCATCGGCTCCCGGGTCATCGCCCGCGAGACCATCCGCGCCATCCGCAAGGACGTCCTCGCCAAGTGCTACGGCGGTGACATCTCCCGTAAGCGGAAGCTGCTGGAGAAGCAGAAGGAGGGCAAGAAGCGGATGAAGATGGTGGGTTCCGTGGAAGTTCCGCAGGATGCGTTCATCGCCGTCCTGTCGAGCGATGAGAACGCGGGGTCGGGCAAGGGCAAGAAGTAATCACGGGTTACCGTGGGTTACGCCGCAAACCGGGTAGAACAGGGGCCCGTCGTGCGAAAGTGCGGCGGGCCCTGTGCGTATGCGGGGTAGCTCTCTGTATGAAGTGACAGGCCGCGGACCCTTACGAAGCGGCCGGTCGACCTTTACTCTGATCCCTGCTCGATAGTTACTCGCGAGTTAAACAACGCTCGCGAACAGCAGCTCGTGAGTGAAAACCAGCCGCACTTGAGCCAGCCGCACTGTCGCGGGCCCCCGGAGGATGTCGTGAGCGACACACAGACACTGATCGAGAACCGTCCGCCGTCCGTGGCGGGCCTCTTCCTGGAGCGCGTGGCGGCCACGCCGGACGCCGAGGCCTACCGCTATCCGGTGCCCGCGTCCGGGCAAGGGCCGGACGAATGGAAGTCGCTGAGCTGGGCGCAGGCCGCCGAGCGGGTCTACGCCATCGCCGCCGGGCTCATCGAGCTGGGCGTGCAGCCCCAGCAGCGCGTCGCCCTCGCGTCCAGCACCCGCATCGAGTGGATCCTCGCCGACCTGGGCATCATGTGCGCCGGCGCCGCCACGACGACGGTCTACCCGCAGACCAACGCCGAGGAGTCGGCGTACATCCTGTCGGACTCCGAGAGCCGGGTGCTCATCGCGGAGAACGTCGAGCAGCTCGCCAAGGCGCAGGAGAAGCGCGCCGAGCTGCCCGATCTCACGCACGTCGTGGTCATCGACCCGGCCGGGGTCGAGACCGCCGACTGGATCCTCACCCTCGACGAGCTGGAGAAGCGCGGGGCGGCCCGGCTGGAGAAGGACCCCGACCTGATCAAGGAACGGGTCGGCGCCCTCACCAGGGACCAGCTGGCCACCCTCATCTACACCTCCGGCACCACCGGCCGCCCCAAGGGCGTGCGCCTGCCGCACGACAACTGGTCGTACATGGCCAAGGCGATCGCCGCGACCGGGCTGGTCAGCAGCGAGGACGTGCAGTACCTGTGGCTGCCCCTCGCGCACGTCTTCGGCAAGGTGCTCACCTCCGGCCAGATCGAGGTCGGGCACGTCACCGCCGTCGACGGCCGCGTCGACAAGATCATCGAGAACCTGCCGGTGGTGCAGCCGACGTACATGGCGGCCGTGCCGCGCATCTTCGAGAAGGTCTACAACGGCGTCGCCGCGAAGGCCCGCGCGGGCGGCGGGGCCAAGTACAAGATCTTCCAGTGGGCCGTCGAGGTCGCCCGCGAGTACGCCAAGGTCTCCCAGGACAACTTCCGGCGTACCGGAACCGCGTCCGTGCCGTTCGGGCTGGGCGCGAAGCACAAGGTCGCCGACGCGCTGGTGTACGCCAAGATCCGGGAGGCCTTCGGGGGCAACCTGCGGGCCTGCGTCTCGGGTTCGGCGGCCCTGGCACCCGAGATCGGGTACTTCTTCTCCGGCGCCGGCATCCACATCCTGGAGGGCTACGGCCTGACCGAGTCCTCGGCCGCGTCGTTCGTCAACCCGGGCGAGGCCTACCGCACCGGTACGGTCGGCAAGCCGCTGCCCGGCACGGAGGTGCGGATCGCCGACGACGGGGAGATCCTGCTGCGCGGCCCGGGCATCATGGAGGGCTACCACAAGCTGCCCGAGAAGACCGCCGAGGTCCTGGAGCCGGACGGCTGGTTCCACACCGGGGACATCGGGGAGCTGTCGCCCGACGGGTACCTGCGGATCACCGACCGCAAGAAGGACCTCATCAAGACGTCCGGCGGCAAGTACATCGCGCCCGCGGAGGTCGAGGGGCAGTTCAAGGCGGTGTGCCCGTACGTGTCCAACATCCTCGTCCACGGCGCCGACCGGAACTTCTGCACGGCGCTCATCGCGCTCGACGAGGTCGCGATCAGGGAGTGGGCGAAGGAGAACGGGCTGGAGGGGAAGTCGTACGCGGAGATCGTTTCCTCGCCGGTCACGGTCGAGATGGTCGACGGGTATGTGAAGCAGCTCAACGAGGGGCTTCAGCGGTGGCAGACGATCAAGAAGTTCCGGTTGCTGCCGCGGGATCTCGATGTCGAGCACGGTGAGATCACGCCGAGTCTGAAGCTGAAGCGGCCGGTTGTGGAGCGGGAGTACAAGCATCTGATCGAGGAGATGTACGAAGGGTCTCGCGAGGCGTAGGGGGGTGGTCGGGGGGCTGTGTGGCGGCTGCGGGTTCGTCGTGGCTTGTCGCGCAGTTCCCCGCGCCCCTCAGGTGCCTTTTTCTACCCGGCGTTTCAGGTCCTGGATCTCTGCGCGCAGGCGTTCCACCTCCCTGCCCTTGCGATAGAGGTCCAGGAAGACGCTGACCTTCGCCCTCAGCACCCACGGGTCGAAGGGCTTGGTCACGTAGTCGGCGGCGGCCGTCCATGCCGGGCATGCGGATGTCGAGCAGGACCAGGGCGATGGGCTGCCGCAGCAGGGCCTTCAGCGCCTCCTCGCCGGAACGGGCGCGCACCATCGGTTCGTTGAGGGAGGCGAGGACCGCCTCCAGGGCGGTCAGGTTGTCCTCCATGTCGTCGACCAGGAGGATCCCGGCGCGTTCGGGGTGACCGGCCGAGCTGCTCATGCTTCCTCTTCCCCGTCCTCGGGGTTCAGCAGTTCGCAGACGACCGTCAGCAGCCGGTCGATGTCCACCGGCTTGGGCACGTAGTCGTTGGCGCCGCGCGCGATGGACTTCTCGCGGTCGCCGGGCATCGCCTTCGCGGTCAGGGCGACGATGGGCAGCTCCGCCCAGCGCGGGGTGCTGCGGATGGCGGCGATGGTCTCGTAGCCGTCCATCTCCGGCATCATGATGTCCATCAGGACCAGCTCGACGTCCGGGCTGCGCTCCAGCGTCTCGATGCCCTCCCGGCCGTTCTCCGCGTACAGCACGATCATGCCGACGCGGCCCAGGACATGGGTGAGGGCGAAGACGTTGCGGATGTCGTCGTCGACGATCAGCACCCGCCGCCCGGCCAGGATCCGGCCCGGCCTGCCGGACGTCCACGCCTCCAGCTTGGTCGGCAGGGGCCAGGCTTCGTCCGTGTCGTACGCGGCCGGGAACGGTCCGGCGGTGGACGGCTGGAGGGGCAGGGGCAAGGGCAGTTCGGGGTGGTCGCCCAGGGCCGGTCCCGGGGCCGTGTCACCGGGGCTCACGACAGGCACGTACAGGGTGAACGTCGAGCCCTTGCCGGGTTCGCTCTCCGCGACGATCCGGCCGCCGAGCAGGCCCGCGATCTCCCGGCTGATGGACAGGCCGAGCCCGGTGCCGCCGTACTTGCGGTTGGTGGTGCCGTCGGCCTGCTGGAACGCCTCGAAGATCACGGGGAGTTTCTCCGGCGCGATGCCGATGCCGGTGTCGGACACGGCGAAGGCGATGACGTCGTCGGTGTCCCGGACGTAGCGATGCTCGGTGTCCTGAATCCGGTCGACCCGCAGCTCGACCTTGCCCGCCGCGGTGAACTTGATCGCGTTGGACAGGAGGTTGCGCAGGATCTGCTGGAGCCGCTGTTCGTCCGAGTACATCTCGCGCGGTACGTCCTCGCCGACCGCCAGTTCGAAGGCGAGCCCCCTGTCGATGGTGAGGGGGCGGAAGGTGGCGTGGACGTAGTCGAGCAGCTTGATCAGGGGGAGCCGCTTGGGGCGTACGTCCATCCGGCCGGCCTCGATCTTCGACAGGTCCAGGATGTCGTTGATCAGCTGGAGCAGGTCCGAGCCCGAGCGGTGGATCGTCGTCGCGAACTGCACCTCCTGGTCCGAGAGATGACCGTCCGGGTTGTCGGAGAGCAGCCGGGCCAGGATCAGCAGGGAGTTGAGCGGTGTGCGCAGTTCGTGCGACATGTTCGCCAAGAACTCCGACTTGTACTGCGAGGACGTGGCCAGCAGGGCGGCCTTCTCCTCCAGTTCGGCGTTGGAGCGCTGGAGTTCGCCCTGCTGCTTCTGGAGTTCGTCCGAGCGTTCCTGGAGCTGCATGGCCAGGCGCTGGGACTCGCCGAGCAGGGACTCCGTGCGGGAGTTGGCGATGATCGTGTTGATGGCGACGCCGATGGTGTTGACGAACTGGTCGAAGAAGGCCAGGTGCACGTCGGAGAAGCGGGAGAAGGAGGCGAGTTCGATGACGCCGAGGAGCTTGTCCTCGAAGAGGATCGGGATGATGACGATCGTCGTGGGAGCCGCCTCGCCGAGGCCGCTGTTGATCTTGATGTAGTCGGGCGGGGCGCCCTCGACCAGGATCCGCTTCTTCTCCCGGGCCGCCTGCGCCACCAGGCCGTGCACGGGGAGGGCGCCGGTCTCGACGGTCGCGTCCTGGGCGGCGCCGTAGCCGGCGATGAAGGCGAGCCCCTTGGTGGGAACCGCTGCTCCGGCCTCTTCCGGGTCGGCCAGGTAGAACGCGCCGTACTGGGCGTTCACCAGCGGGGTCAGCTCGCGGAGTATCAGGTCGGCGACCTCCATCAGGTCGCGGTGGCCCTGCATCAGGGCGGCGAGCCGGGCCAGGTTGGACTCCAGCCAGTCCTTCGCGCGGGTCGTCTCGCGCAGGTTGGCCACCATCAGGTTGATGTTGTCCTTCAGCTCGGTGACCTCGCCGCGGGTCTCGACCGTGATCGAGCGGGACATGTCGCCCTGGGCCACGGCGGAGGCGACCTCGGCGATCGCGCGGACCTGGGTGGTGAGGTTCGAGGCCAGCTCGTTGACGTTCGTCGTCAGGCGCTTCCAGGTGCCGTAGACGCCCTCGACCCGGGCCTGGCCGCCGAGTTGGCCCTCGGAGCCGACCTCGCGGGCCACGCGCGTGACCTCCGAGGAGAAGGAGGACAGCGTGTCGACCATCGTGTTGATCGTGGTCTTCAGCTCCAGGATCTCGCCGCGGGCGTCCACGTCGATCTTCCGGGACAGGTCGCCCTGCGCCACGGCCGTCGCGACCTGGGCGATGTTGCGCACCTGGGAGGTGAGGTTGTCGGCCATGGAGTTGACGTTGTCCGTCAGGTCCCGCCAGACGCCGGAGACACCCAGCACCTGGGCCCGGCCGCCCAGCCGGCCGTCGGTGCCGACCTCGCGGGCGACGCGCGTGACCTCGTCGGCGAAGGCGCGCAGCTGCTCCACCATCGTGTTGACGGTGTCCTTCAGTTCGAGGATCTCGCCGCGGGCGTCGACCGTGATCTTCTTCGACAGGTCGCCGTTGGCCACGGCCGTCGTGACCTGGGCGATGTTGCGGACCTGCGAGGTCAGGTTCAGCGCCATGAAGTTGACGTTGTCGGTGAGGTCCTTCCAGACGCCGGAGACGCCCCGGACCTGGGCCTGACCGCCGAGGTTGCCCTCGGTGCCGACCTCGCGGGCGACTCGGGTGACCTCGTCGGCGAAGGCGGAGAGCTGGTCGACCATCGTGTTGATCGTGGACTTCAGCTCCAGGATCTCGCCCTTGGCCTCCACCGTGATCTTCTTGCCGAGGTCGCCCTGAGCGACGGCGGTGGAGACGAGGGCGATGTTGCGCACCTGGGAGGTGAGGTTGTCGGCCATGAAGTTGACGTTGTCGGTGAGGTCCTTCCAGACCCCGGAGACGCCCCGGACCTGGGCCCGGCCGCCGAGGTTGCCCTCGGTGCCGACCTCGCGGGCGACTCGGGTGACCTCGTCGGCGAAGGCGGAGAGCTGGTCGACCATCGTGTTGATGGTCGACTTGAGCTCCAGGATCTCGCCCTGCGCGTCGACCGTGATCTTCTGGGACAGGTCGCCGTTGGCCACGGCCGTCGTCACCTGGGCGATGTTGCGAACCTGCGAGGTCAGGTTCGACGCCATGAAGTTGACGTTGTCGGTGAGGTCCTTCCAGACCCCGGACACGCCCCGGACCTGCGCCCGGCCACCCAACTGCCCCTCCGTGCCGACCTCGCGGGCGACTCTGGTCACTTCGTCGGCGAAGGCGGAGAGCTGGTCGACCATCGTGTTGACGGTCAGCTTCAGTTCCAGCAGCTCGCCGGTCGCCTCGACCGTGACCGTGCGGGTGAGGTCGCCGCGCGCCACCGCCGTCGTGACCGCCGCGATGTCCCGCACCTGGGCCGTCAGCCGGGCCGCCATGGTGTTGACGGCCTCGGTCACGTCCCGCCAACTGCCCGAAAGCCCCTGCACCTTGGCCCGGCCGCCGAGCCGCCCCTCGGTGCCGACCTCGCGCGCGACCCGCGTCACCTCGCCGGTGAACAGGGAGAGCTGGTCCACCATCTTGTTCACGGCCCGGCCGAGCCGCCGCAGGTCGCCGCGTAACTCCCGCGTGCCGTCGTGCAGATCGACCCGCTGGGTCAGATCGCCGCCGGCCACCGCGTCCAGCACGCGCGTGGCGTTCGCCGCCGGGGCGACCAGGGCGTCGAGCAACTGGTTCACGTCGTTGACGCGGGACGTCCACAGGCCCTGACCCGGACTGGCCGAGAGCCGCTCGTCGAGCCGGCCGTGCCGCACCAGCTCCCTTTTCACGCGCTGCACCTCGGTCGTGAAGTGAACGCTGCGGTCCATGATCTGGTTGTAGACCGCGGTGAGTTCGGCCACCATCCCGTGGCCGGCTTCCGGCACCTTGGTGAAGTCGCCGTCGCGTGCGGCTGTCATGGCTGCGAGCAGGGGACGGAGATCGGATGCACGAATCTGACCGTCTTCGTGCCCGTCTTCGACCACAGGAGTAGCACTGTTCTCACTCATGGCGGCCCACTTCAGTAACTCGGCGCTTATGGGCGTGGCCAGTCTGTCACCCTGTCGGCATCGACTGTGGCGTATTCGTACGAACTGCCCGGGGAGCTGTCCATGGGGGCCATTCCGACGCAACGGGAGACCGCTTCCCGTGCCTCAGAGGCGCCTGCCCACGCCTCGGAGACGCCGGTGCCCGTGCACGAGGGGGCCGTGTCCGAGGAGTGCGCACTGTCTTCCGAGGCGCCGGGGCTCGTATCCGAGGCGCCCGTGCTGACTACTGAGGGGCCGGTGCTCGTGTCCGAGGAGCCCGTGCTCGCACCCGGGGCTCCCGTGCTCGTGTCCGAGGCGCCCGTGCTCGTGTCCGAGGAGCCCATGGCCGCATCGGAGGTGTCCGTGGTCGCTTCGGAGGCGCCTGAGAAGGAGCGTGCGCGGGCGTACGCGACCCTGTCCGGCAGCTCCCTCGCGCCGGGCTCCGCCCGCGCCCTGGTGCGCGCGGCGCTCGCCGAGTGGACCGGGCTCGGCCTGCCCGGCGGCGAGCACCTCACCGACCGTCTCGCCGACGACGCCCTGCTCGTCGTCAGCGAGCTCGTCACCAACGCCGTCGTGCACGCCGGCACCGACGTCGAGCTGGAGTGCCGGCTGGAAGCCGACGACGAGGACACGGCCGCGCTGGTCGTCGAGGTCTCCGACCACCACCCCTCGCGCGCCCCGCGCGGCGGCGAGCCGGAGACGCCGCACGACACCCCCGAGTACGGGCGCGGCCTGCGGCTCGTCGGCGCGCTCTCCGAGTCCTGGGGCGTCACATACCGCACGGGCCGGAAGACCGTGTGGGCGCGGCTGCCCGCCGGGGGTTGCGCGGCGGCCGAGCAGATCGAGGCGTACGCCGGGGAGCACGCGCTGGCGCGCGGGCTGCGGATGGCGGAGATCCTGGCACCGGAGCCGCCCCACGGAGAGGACGACCGGGAGGGTGGCCGGGAGGGGGGCCGGGGCCGGCGGCGTGCCGGACCTGGCGGGAACGAGCGACAGGGCGGGCATCCCCCGCGGGACGGGCGCGATGCACGGG
>NZ_NGFN01000220.1 GCF_002148965.1 Streptomyces swartbergensis
CTGTCCCTGTCCCTCCCCGAGCGGACATACGTGGCGGACGCGCTGCGCACCGAGACCGTCGGCGGGGTGCTGCTGCTCGCCGCCGCGGTCACCGCGCTGCTCTGGGCGAACATCCCCGCGCTGCACGACAGCTACGAGAGCGTCTCCCACTTCCACCTGGGCCCCGCCGCCCTCGGCCTGGACCTGTCGGTCGCGCACTGGGCCGCCGACGGGCTGCTCGCGGTCTTCTTCTTCGTCGCCGGGATCGAACTCAAACGCGAACTCGTCGCGGGCGACCTGCGCGACCCCAAGGCCGCCGCGCTGCCGGTCGTCGCCGCGCTGTGCGGGATGGCCGTACCGGCGCTCGTCTACGTCCTCACCAACGTCACCGGCGGCGGTTCCCTGACCGGCTGGGCCGTGCCCACCGCCACCGACATCGCCTTCGCGCTCGCCGTGCTCGCCGTCATCGGCACGTCCCTGCCGAGCGCGCTGCGGGCCTTCCTGCTCACGCTCGCCGTCGTCGACGACCTGTTCGCGATCCTGATCATCGCGGTGTTCTTCACCGACGGCCTGAACTTCGCCGCGCTCGGCGGCGCCGTCGCGGGCCTGGTCCTCTTCTGGCTGCTGCTGCGCAAGGGCGTGCGCGGCTGGTACGTCTACGTGCCGCTCGCGCTGGTCGTCTGGGCGCTGATGTACAACAGCGGCATCCACGCCACCATCGCCGGCGTCGCCATGGGCCTCATGCTGCGCTGCCACCGCCACGAGGGCGAGGCCCACTCCCCCGGCGAACACATCGAGCACCTCGTACGCCCCCTGTCGGCGGGGCTGGCCGTACCGCTGTTCGCGCTGTTCAGCGCGGGTGTCTCGGTGTCCGGCGGCGCGCTCGTCGACGTGTTCACCACGCCGGAGACCCTCGGCGTGGTCCTCGGACTCGTCGTCGGCAAAACGCTCGGCATCTTCATCGGGACATGGCTGACGGCCCGTTTCACCCGGGCCTCGCTCAGCGACGATCTCGCCTGGGCGGACGTCTTCGCGGTGGCGAGTCTCGCCGGCATCGGCTTCACCGTCTCGCTGCTCATCGGCGAACTCGCCTTCGAGGGCGACCAGACGATGACCGGCGCGGTCAAGGCCTCCGTGCTCGTGGGCTCGCTCATCGCCGCGACGCTCGCGACCGTGCTGCTGAAGCTGCGGAACGCCAAGTACCGCCGCCTGTGGGAGGCCGAGGAGCGCGACGAGGACCTCGACGGCATCCCCGACATCTACGAGGAGGACGACCCGGCGTACCACCTGCGGCTGGCCGACGTCTACGAACGCAAGGCCGCCGAACACCGCCGGATCGCCCAGGAGAAGGCAGTCGCGCGGCACGGGCTTGCCGAAGTACCGGGCGGGGCACGCGATGACCACCACCGTCCGGCATGATCTGACGGGACGGTACAAAAGACGGGACCGTACGCAGTCAGGCCCTACGCAGTCGGACGACTGCGGCCGGTCAGGCACAAGACGCGGAAATCGGACCGTACGCAGAAGAGGGAGACCGCGATGAGCGCACCCGACGGCAGCCCGGTCGGCGCCGAACGCACCATCGGCCAGCTGTTCGCCTCGGCGACGGCGGAAATGTCTGCGCTGGTGCACGACGAGATCGCGCTGGCGAAGGCGCAGCTCAAGCAGGACGTGAAGCGCGGCGCGACCAGCGGCGGCGCCTTCTCGATGGCGGGGGCGGTCCTGCTGTTCTCCCTGCCGATGCTGAACTTCGCGCTGGCGTACGGCATCCGCACCTGGAGCGACTGGAACCTCGCGATCTGCTTCCTGCTGTCCTTCGCGGCGAACGTGCTGGTCGCGGTCGTGCTCGCGCTGATCGGCGTGGTCTTCGCGAAGAAGGCCAAGAAGAGCAAGGGCCCGCAGAAGGTCGCCGCCTCGATGAAGGAGACCGCGGGCGTTCTGCAGAAGGCCAAGCCGCACCCGCGTCCGGAGCTCGCGAAGGACCGGGTCCCCGAGGCCATCGAGGCTGTGGCACGCTCGTCGTCATGACCGATCCCGCCACACCTTCGGCACAACCGGCTTCGGCCGTGCGGCTGGACGGCCCCTGGAGCCATCGCGACGTCGCCGCCAACGGCGCCCGCTTCCACATCGCCGAGCTGGGCGACGGGCCGCTGGTCCTGCTGCTGCACGGCTTCCCGCAGTTCTGGTGGACCTGGCGGCACCAGCTGGTGGCGCTCGCCGACGCGGGCTTCCGGGCCGTCGCCATGGACCTGCGGGGCGTCGGGGGCAGCGACCGCACGCCCCGCGGTTACGACCCCGCCAATCTCGCGCTCGACGTCACGGGCGTCATCCGCTCGCTCGGCGAGCCGGACGCCGCGCTGGTCGGCCACGACCTGGGCGGGTACCTCGCGTGGACGGCCGCCGCGATGCGCCCCAAGCTGGTGCGGCGGCTGGCCGTCGCGTCCATGCCACATCCGCGGCGCTGGCGCTCGGCCATGCTGCGAGACGTCAAGCAGACCCGCGCCGGTTCACACATCTGGGGGTTCCAGCGGCCCTGGATCCCGGAGCGGCAGCTCACCGCCGACGACGGGGAGCTCGTGGCCCGGCTGATCCAGGACTGGTCCGGCCCGCGCCCGCCGGAGGACGAGGCACTGGAGAACTACCGCCGGGCCATGTGCATCCCCTCCGCCGCGCACTGCGCGGTCGAGCCGTACCGCTGGATGGTGCGCTCCCTGGCCCGTCCGGACGGCATCCAGTTCAACCGCCGGATGAAGCGGCCCGTGCGCGTGCCGACGCTCCATCTGCACGGCTCGCTCGACCCCGTGATGCGCACGCGCAGCGCGGCCGGATCCGGCGAGTACGTCGAAGCCCCGTACCGCTGGCGCCTGTTCGACGGCCTCGGCCACTTCCCGCACGAGGAGGACCCGGTCGCGTTCTCCTCGGAGCTCATCAACTGGCTGCAGGATCCCGAACCGGATCGGTGACCGGGTGACCGCGGCCGGTATCCGCACGTGAACGCTTGTGCTACGAACGGCCAATTGCCTGGCGCATAGGCCAATTGGACGCCCCGGCGGCGGTTATCGACCATGGGGCGGGGGCACACGTCGGGGTATGGGCTGGACGCACGACTACAGTGACGCAAGCCGCAATCGCCGCTCGGCGGGCGGTGCGAACCCCCACCAGCGAAGCGGCGCACCGCAGATGGCGACCGCGGACCCCAGGGTAGGGATCCCGCGCATCCTCCGCCGCCGGGCCCGCTGGGTCTCCGTACGTCTGCGCCCCACACGCGACTGAGGCGTCACCCGCGCGAGTGACGCCTCGACGCCTGCCGCTTCAGGGCCGCTCCTAGAGCGCGCAGCTGTCGCTGCCCACCTGCTGGTTGGCGGTGCGCCCCTTGGTGATGTCCTCCTGGATCTCGTCCACGGTCAGCGCGTAACCCGTCTCGGCGTCGTCGAGGGACTTGGCGAAGACGACGCCGTAGACCCTGCCGTCGGGGGTGAGCAGCGGGCCGCCGGAGTTGCCCTGGCGGACGGTCGCGTAGAGGGAGTAGACGTCGCGGCGGACCGTGCCGCGGTGGTAGATGTCCGGGCCGTTGGCCGTGATGCGGCCACGCACGCGTGCGGCACGCACGTCGTACGCCCCGTTCTCCGGGAAGCCGGCGACGATCCCGCCGTCGCCGCTGCCCGCGTCCTCGGTGGTGAACCGCAGCGCGGGCGCCTTCAGGTCCGGCACGTCCAGTACGGCGATGTCGCGCCGCCAGTCGTAGAGCACGACAGTGGCGTCGTACTTCTTGCCCTCGCCGCCTATCTGCACGGTCGGCTCGTCGACGCCGCCCACCACGTGCGCGTTGGTCATCACGCGGCGGTCGCCGAAGACGAAGCCGGTGCCCTCCAGGACCTTGCCGCAGCTCGCGGCCGTGCCCATGACCTTGACGATGGAGCGCTGGGCGCGGGTGGCCACCGGGCTGTTCGCCAGCGCCGGGTCCGGGGGCTGGACGTCGGTGATCGGCTCGTTCGCGAACGGGCTGAAGACCTGCGGGAAGCCGTTCTGCGCGAGGACCGAGGAGAAGTCCGCGAACCAGGTGGCGGCCTGGTCCGGCAGCGTCTGGGAGACGCCCTGCAGCACCTTGGAGTTGCGGACCTCCTTGCCGAGTGTCGGCAGCGTGGTGCCCGCGAGGGCCGAGCCGATCAGCCAGGCGACCAGGAGCATCGCCATGACGTTGACGAGCGCGCCGCCGGTGGCGTCCAGGGCCCTGGCCGGGGACCAGGTGATGTGCCGGCGCAGCTTGTTGCCGAGGTGAGTGGTGAGGGCCTGGCCGACGGAGGCGCAGACGATGACGACGACGACCGCGACGACGGCAGCGGTCGTGCTCACCTCCGCGTTGTCCGTGATCGCGTCCCAGATGACGGGCAGCGCGTAGACGGCGACGAGACCGCCGCCCAGGAAGCCGATCACCGACAGGATGCCGACGACGAACCCCTGGCGGTACCCGACGACCGCGAACCACACGGCGGCGACCAGCAACAAGATGTCCAGCACGTTCACGGAGGCCACCCTGTCATGCGCGCCAGTCGAGCGGGACCTGCTTCTCTCGGTCCCAGGGCCGCTCCCAGCCCGAGTAGTGCAGCAGCCGGTCGATGATCCCGGCCGTGAAACCCCAGACAAGTGCCGATTCGACCAGAAATGCCGGTCCTCGGTGGCCGCTGGGGTGGACGGTGGTGGCGCGGTTGGCGGGATCCGTGAGATCCGCCACGGGGACGGTGAAGACCCTGGCGGTCTCGTTCGGATCGACGACCCCGACCGGGCTGGGCTCACGCCACCAGCCCAGCACCGGGGTGACGACGAAGCCGCTGACCGGGATGTACAGCCGGGGCAGGACTCCGAAGAGCTGGACGCCGGAGGGATCGAGGCCGGTCTCCTCCTCCGCCTCACGCAGTGCCGCCCGCAGCGGGCCGTCGCCGCGCGGGTCGCCGTCCTCCGGGTCGAGGGCGCCGCCGGGGAAGGAGGGCTGGCCGGCGTGCGAGCGCAGGGAGTGCGCGCGCTCCATGAGCAGCAGCTCCGGTCCGCGCTCGCCCTCGCCGAAGAGGACCAGCACGGCGGACTGCCGCCCGGCGCCGTCCTCCGGCGGCAGGAAGCGGCTGAGCTGCCGCGGCCGGACCGTCTCCACGGCGTGCACCACCGGGTCCAGCCAGCCGGGCAGGCCCTCCTTGCTCACCGTCACCGGCCCGCCCTGTGTGTCGCTCGCCCGTGTCATCGCCACCCCCGTCGTCCTGCCGCTTCCAACGCACGGTGGCCCTGAGATCGTTCCGCGAACGGCCGCGATCCCCTGATCGAGGGGCTCGTGGGGCAGCTCATCCGGCCCCCAGCGGCGGCGCCGGTTTGCCGCCCGCGTCCAGGTAGGCCTGCGGGGGGTTCAGACGCTGGCCGGGGAAGCCGCCCTTCTCGTACTTGAGCAGCTTCTTCGCCTTCTCCGGGTCCGTCTCGCCCTCGCCGTACGCCGGGCAGAGCGGGGCGATCGGGCAGGCGCCGCACGCGGGCTTGCGGGCGTGGCAGATACGGCGGCCGTGCCAGATCACGTGGTGCGAGAGGTCCGTCCAGTCGCTCTTCGGGAACAGCGCGCCGACCGCGGCCTCGATTTTGTCCGGGTCGGTCTCGGCGGTCCACTGCCAGCGGCGCACCAGGCGCTGGAAGTGCGTGTCCACGGTGATGCCGGGCCGGCCGAAGGCGTTCCCGAGCACGACGAACGCGGTCTTGCGGCCGACGCCGGGCAGCTTGACCAGGTCCTCCAGCCGGCCGGGGACCTCGCCGCCGAAGTCCTCCACCAGGGCCTTGGACAGGCCTATGACCGACTTTGTCTTGGCCCGGAAGAAGCCGCACGGGCGGAGGATCTCCTCCACCTCCTCCGGGTTGGCGGCGGCCAGGTCCTCCGGGGTGGGGTACTTGGCGAAGAGGGCGGGGGTCGTCTGGTTGACGCGCAGGTCGGTCGTCTGGGCGGACAGGACCGTGGCGACCACCAGCTGGAAGGGGTTGGTGAAGTCCAGCTCCGGGTGGGCGTACGGGTAGACCTCGGCGAGCTCGCGGTTGATACGGCGGGCCCGGCGGACCAGGGCGGTACGCGACTCGCCACTCGGCGGGTGGACGACGGTCCTGGCCGGGGCGGTGCCCTTGACGCGGGCCGTGGCCTTCTTGGGCGCGACGGTGACCTTCTTCGCGGCGGGGGCCTTTTTCGCAGGCGCGGCCTTCTTCGCGGACGCAGCCTTCTTCGCGGACGCAGCCTTCTCCGCGGACGCAGCCTTCTCCCCGGACGCAGCCTTCTCCGCGGACGCAGCCTTCTCCGCGGACGCGGCCTTCTTCGCAGAGGCGGCCTTGTTCACAGACGCGGCCTTCTTCACAGACGCAGTTTTCTTCGCAGAGGCGGCTTTCTTCGCAGAGGCGGCTTTCTTCGCGGACGCGGCCTTCTTCGCAGAGGCGGCCTTCTTCATAGACGCAGCCTGCATCGCAGATGCCTGCTTACTCGCGGCCCCGGCCTTCCCGGCAAGCGCCTTCTTCGCCGGCGTCGACTTCCCGGAAGGCGCCGCCTCCCCTGCCGCTTTCGCCGTTTTCCTACCGCCATCGGGGCTCTGTTCGCCCACGGCGGAATCGCGACGTACAACCACCCGCGCAGCCCCCTCGGCCTGTGCTCTCACCGGCGATTTGGACACCCGGCCAGCCTAAGGCCCGGCACCGACATCCGCCCCGGACCCCGAAGACCGGCGCCCAATTGGACCCCTGCCGCGTACCCCGGGACACGTGTGCGGCATCCTTGTGACAGATCACACTGTTTGGACCGTCCGGCAAAATGGGCACCACGGTGCCTTGGTACGCGGGGGCAACAGCCCCTGAGCAGGTCGACAAGGAGAGAACTCGTGGACGACGTTCTGCGGCGCAATCCGCTCTTCGCGGCGCTCGACGACGAGCAGGCCGCGGAGCTCCGCGCCTCCATGAGTGAGGTGACCCTCGCGCGCGGTGACTCGCTGTTCCACGAGGGTGACCCCGGCGACCGCCTGTACGTGGTCACGGAGGGGAAGGTCAAGCTCCACCGCACGTCCCCCGACGGCCGCGAGAACATGCTGGCCGTGGTCGGCCCCGGCGAGCTCATCGGCGAGCTGTCACTGTTCGACCCGGGCCCGCGCACCGCGACCGCCACGGCGCTGACCGAGGTCAAGCTGCTCGGCCTCGGCCACGGCGACCTCCAGCCCTGGCTGAACGCCCGCCCCGAGGTGGCCACGGCGCTCCTGCGCGCCGTCGCGCGCCGGCTGCGCAAGACCAACGACGCGATGTCCGACCTCGTCTTCTCGGACGTCCCGGGCCGTGTCGCCCGCGCTCTGCTGGACCTGTCCCGCCGGTTCGGCGTGCAGTCCGAGGAGGGCATCCACGTCGTCCACGACCTCACGCAGGAGGAGCTGGCCCAGCTGGTCGGCGCGTCCCGCGAGACGGTCAACAAGGCACTGGCGGACTTCGCCCAGCGCGGCTGGCTGCGCCTGGAGGCCCGCGCGGTGATCCTCCTGGACGTGGAACGCCTCGCCAAGCGCTCGCGCTGACGCGCAGGCACCCCTGGCCGTACGTCGTCGTCGGGCCCTGTCTCCTCGCGGGACGGGGCCCGACGTCGTACGCGGCACGAAAACGAGCCGCGCCGGCGTCCCCCTTCACGGCACAGTGACCACATGGCCGGAACCGTTCACCGCCCGGGACTCGACGCCCAGGGCTTCATCGCCCGGGAGGGCTCCCTCGCGCGCGTGCCCGACGCCTTCCGTCCGGTCGTCGCCGCGGCCGGGGAGCGGCTGGCCGACGTGTTCGGGGCGCGGCTGCACAGCGCGTACCTCTACGGGTCCATCCCGCGCGGCACCGCGCGCGTGGGGCGCAGCGACCTCGATCTGCTGCTCGCCCTGCGCGAGGAGCCGACCGGCACGGACCGGGCCGAGGCCCGTGCCCTCGGTGCGGCGCTGGACGAGGAGTTCGAGCAACTCGACGGGCACGGGACGCTGCTGTTCAGCCGGGCGCGGCTGCTGAGCGGCCTGGAGCGGTACGACCTGGGGTGGTTCGTCGCCTGCCTGTGCACCCCTCTGCTGGGCGAGGACCTGGCCGCGCACCTGCCGCGCTTCCGCCCCGACTCACTGCTGGCCCGCGAGACGAACGGCGATCTGGCGCTGCTCCTGCCGCGCTGGCGCCGGCGGATCGCCGAAGCAGGCGGCACGCAAGAGGCCCGCCGTCCCCTCGTCCGCTTCATGTCCCGGCACCTCGTCCGTACGGGCTTCACCCTGGTCATGCCTCGCTGGAACGGCTGGACCAGCGACCTGCGGGAGATGGCCGAGGCGTTCGCCCGGTACTACCCGCAACGCGCAGAGCAGATGCGGGCCGCGGCCGTCCTCGGCCGGGAGCCGACGGGGGACGCCGCCGTGCTCGTGTCGTACGTCGACGATCTCGGGCCCTGGCTCGCCGGGGAGTACGCGCGCGTGCACGGCGTCAAAGCGCCGCGTCCATGAAGAGGTCCATGAAGGGCCCTAGATGAGCCCGTGCTCCTCCAGGTAGTCCAACTGTGCCCGTACCGACAGTTCCGCCGCCGGCCACAGGGAGCGGTCGACGTCGGCGTAGACGTGGGCGACGACCTGCCCGGGGGTGCGGTAGCCGTCCTCGACGGCCGTTTCCACCTGGGCGAGGCGGTGGGCGCGGTGGGCGAGGTAGTACTCCACGGCCCCCTGGGCGTCCTCCAGGACCGGGCCGTGGCCCGGGAGCACCGTGTGGACGCCGTCGTCGACCGTGAGGGACCTGAGGCGCCGCAGGGAGTCCAGGTAGTCGCCGAGACGGCCGTCGGGGTGGGCCACGACCGTCGTCCCGCGGCCCAGGATCGTGTCGCCGGTCAGGACCGCCCGGTCGGCGGGGAGATGGAAGCAGAGGGAGTCGGCGGTGTGGCCGGGGGTCGGGACGATCCTCAGTTCGAGGCCGCCGGTGGTGATCACGTCCCCGGCGGCCAGGCCCTCGTCGCCCAGCCGCAGTGCCGGATCGAGCGCACGCACGCGCGTGCCGGTCAGTTCGGCGAAGCGGGCGGCGCCCGCCGCGTGGTCGGGATGACCGTGGGTCAGCAGGGTCAGGGCGACCCGATTGCCGGCCCGCTCGGCCGTGGCGACGACATGGCGCAGGTGCCCGTCGTCGAGCGGGCCCGGGTCGACCACCACCGCCAGGTCCGAGTCGGGCTCGGAGAGGATCCAGGTGTTCGTGCCGTCCAGGGTCATCGCCGACGGGTTGGGGGCCAGGACGTTGACGGCCCGAGCGGTGGCGGGACCCGAGAGGACCCCGCCGCGAGGCTGGCCGGGAAGGGCTGCTGCGTCCGTCATGCGGTGGCTCCACCGGTCGGGGCGGTCGGGATGTGCTTGGTGAACTCGTCGTGGCCCGGCCAGGAGAGCACGATCTCGCCGTCCACCAGGCGGGCGGTGGCCAGGACGGGCGTGAGGTCACGCCCCGGGGCGGCCGCGAGCGCCCGGGCGGCGCTCTCGTACGCGGTCAGCTGGCGCAGGGTCGCGATGGTCGGCGGCATCATCAGCAGCTCGCCCTTGTCGTACCCGGCCGCCGCCTCGCCCGGGGCGATCCACACCGTGCGGTCGGCCTCCGTGGAGGCGTTGCGGGTGCGCTGCCCCTCGGGGAGGGCGGCCACGAAGAACCAGGTGTCGTAACGGCGGGTCTCGAACTCCGGGGTGATCCAGCGGGTCCAGGCGCCGAGCAGGTCGGAGCGCAGGACCAGGCCGCGGCGGCCCAGGAACTCCGCGAAGGACAGGTCCCGGGCGACCAGGGCGGCACGGTCGGCCTCCCAGTCGGCGCCGGTGGTGTCGCCGACGACCGAGTCGGGCGCCGGGCCGGCGAGCAGCACGCCCGCCTCCTCGTACGTCTCCCGCACGGCCGCGCAGACGATCGCCTGGGCCGTCGTCTCGTCGACACCGAGCCGGTCCGCCCACCACGCGCGCGTGGGGCCCGCCCAGCGGACCTGATGGTCGTCGTCCCGGGGGTCGACGCCGCCGCCCGGATACGCGTACGCGCCTCCGGCGAAGGCCATGGAGGCGCGTCTGCGCAGCATGTGGACGGCGGGGCCGGTGTCTGTGTCCTTCAGGAGCATGACGGTGGCCGCGCGTTTCGGGGTGACCGGGGTGAGGGTGCCGGCCGCGAGTGCGCGGATGCGGTCCGGCCACTCCGGGGGGTACCACTGACCGTTCGCCATGGGCGCGAGGCTATCCCGCGACGGGCGGATGTTCGAGTGGCCCGGGGACGGATTCCGCAGCTAGGACCACCGAAAGGGGGTCAGGCGAGCTCCACCTGGATCTCTACCTCCACCGGTGCGTCCAGCGGCAGCACCGCCACGCCCACCGCGCTGCGCGCGTGCACACCCTTGTCGCCGAGGACCTCGCCGAGCAGCTCGCTCGCGCCGTTCAGCACCGCGGGCTGGCCCGTGAAGTCGGAGGCCGAGGCCACGAAGCCGACGACCTTCACCACGCGCGCGATGCGGTCCAGGTCACCGGCGACGGACTTGACGGCGGCCAGAGCATTCAGCGCACACGTGCGTGCCAGCTCCTTGGCCTCCTCCGGGGTGACCTCCGCACCGACCTTGCCGGTGACCGGAAGCTTGCCGTCCACCATCGGGAGCTGCCCGGCGGTGTAGACGTACGGCCCGGACTGCACGGCCGGCTGGTACGCGGCGAGCGGCGGGACGACGTCGGGCAGGGTCAGGCCGAGCTCGGCCAGCTTCGCCTCGACGGCGCTCATTACTGCTTCTCCCGCTTCAGGTAGGCCACGAGCTGCTCGGGGTTGTTCGGCCCGGGCACGACCTGGACGAGCTCCCAGCCGTCCTCGCCCCAGGTGTCCAGAATCTGCTTCGTGGCGTGGACGAGCAGCGGCACGGTTGCGTATTCCCACTTGGTCATGCGGCCGACTCTAGCCGCTGTCACGTGCGGCTCATGTGGCCGACCGGTGCCACGTTGTCCACAGCCTCCCGCGTAGCCCGGGCACGGACTGGTTAGGCTCGAATACGTGAGCAGGCTCCAGGTCGTCAGTGGCAAGGGCGGTACCGGTAAGACCACGGTGGCCGCCGCCCTAGCGCTGGCCCTGGCCACGGAGGGGAAGCGGACGCTTCTCGTCGAGGTCGAGGGCCGTCAGGGCATCGCGCAGCTCTTCGAAACGGAGGCGCTGCCTTATGAGGAGCGGAAGATCGCCGTCGCTCCCGGGGGCGGGGAGGTGTACGCGCTGGCCATCGATCCCGAACTGGCCCTTCTGGACTACCTCCAGATGTTCTACAAACTGGGGAGTGCCGGACGGGCCCTGAAGAAGCTCGGCGCGATCGACTTCGCCACCACCATCGCGCCCGGCCTGAGGGACGTACTCCTCACCGGCAAGGCGTGCGAGGCGGTGCGGCGCAAGGATCGCAGCGGGCGGTTCGCGTACGACTACGTCGTCATGGACGCCCCGCCCACCGGGCGCATCACGCGCTTCCTGAACGTCAACGACGAGGTCGCCGGCCTCGCCAAGATCGGCCCGATACACAATCAGGCCCAGGCCGTGATGCGGGTGCTGAAGTCGCCGGAGACGGCCGTGCACCTGGTGACGCTGCTGGAGGAGATGCCCGTCCAGGAGACCGTGGACGGCATCGCCGAGCTGCGGTCGGCGCGGCTGCCGGTGGGGCGGATCATCGTGAACATGGTCCGGCCGGAGGTGTTGGACGCGGCCGACCTGGAACTCGTACGGACGGTCCCGCGTTCCACGGTTGCGCGGTCGCTGTCGTCCGCCGGGCTCGGCGGGGCGAGGCGCGGCGGGCGCGCGGAGCGGCTGGTGGATCCGCTGCTCACCCAGGCCGAGGAGTACGCCGAGCGGTACACGCTGGAGCACGACCAGCGTGCGGTGCTCACCGAGCTGGGCCTGCCGCTGCACGAACTGCCGCTGTTCGCCGAGGGCATGGACCTGGCGGGGCTGTACGAACTGGCCCGCGAGCTGCGCGAGCAGGGCGTGTCATGAGCCGGGCAGGCCGCGGACCCCGGAACAGCACACAGGCAAGGCCCGTCATGAGTCGGAAGCAGGGGATGTCATGAGTCGTCCGGACCCGGCCCACACCCACGACCCGGCCCGCCACCACTTGCCCCCCGCGCGCGTGCTCGACATAGACCCGCTGCTGGAGGACCCGAAGACCCGCATCGTGGTGTGCTGCGGCTCGGGCGGGGTCGGCAAGACCACGACCGCGGCGGCCCTGGGTCTGCGCGCGGCCGAGCGGGGCCGCAAGGTGGTCGTCCTCACCATCGACCCGGCCCGCCGGCTCGCCCAGTCCATGGGCATCGACTCCCTCGACAACACCCCGCGCCGGGTGAAGGGCATCGACGACTCCGCGGGCGGCGAACTGCACGCGATGATGCTCGACATGAAGCGCACCTTCGACGAGATCGTCGAGGCGCACGCCGACCCCGAGCGGGCCGCCGCCATCCTGGGCAACCCCTTCTACCAGTCGCTCTCGGCGGGCTTCGCGGGCACGCAGGAATACATGGCGATGGAGAAGCTCGGGCAGCTGCGGGCCAGGGACGAGTGGGACCTGATCATCGTCGACACCCCGCCGTCCCGCTCGGCGCTGGACTTCCTGGACGCGCCCAAGCGGCTCGGGTCGTTCCTGGACGGGCGGCTGATCCGGCTGCTGACGGCGCCGGCGAAGCTGGGCGGCCGGGCCGGGATGAAGTTCCTGAACGTCGGGATGTCGATGATGACCGGCACGCTCGGCAAGCTGCTCGGCGGCCAGCTCCTCAAGGACGTCCAGACGTTCGTGTCCGCGATGGACACGACCTTCGGCGGGTTCCGCACCCGCGCCGACGCGACGTACAAGCTGCTCCAGGCGCCCGGCACGGCGTTCCTCGTGGTCGCGGCCCCGGAGCGGGACGCGCTGCGCGAGGCCGCGTACTTCGTGGAGCGGCTGGCCGCGGAGGACATGCCGCTCGCCGGGCTGGTGCTCAACCGGGTCCACGGCAGCGGCGCCGACCGGCTGTCGGCCGAGCGGGCGCTCGCCGCCGCGGAAAATCTTGAAGAGCCCCGCATTGTGGATCAGGAGGGCGGGAAAGCAGTACTTCGTAACTCCCCCGACACGTACAACAGTTCAGGCTCTCCCACATCCGAAACACCAGCTCCGGCTGCCGCTCCGGCTTCTGACGGTGGCTCCCCCGCCGAGGACGCCGAGAACACCGAGAGCGCCGAGAACACCGAGCGCTCTGTCGACCAGCTCACGGCAGGCCTGCTGAGGCTGCACGCCGAACGTATGCAGCTGCTCTCCCGTGAGCAGCGCACGCGTGACCGCTTCACCGCGCTCCACCCGGAGGTGGCCGTGACAGAAGTGGGCGCGCTGCCCGGCGACGTGCACGACCTCGCGGGACTGCGCGACATCGGCGACCGGCTCGCGGCGAACGAGCGCGAACTGCCCGAGACCGAGCTGCCCGAGGCGGGCACCCGGCCTGAGGCGAGTGCCTGAGCGGCGTCCGAGGCGGGTGCCTGAGCATCCGGGCGACTGCCCGAGCGTCCGAGGCGGGCGCCTGAGCGCAACGCGAGTGCGCCTGGGCACAACGCGAATGCGCCTGGGCACAACGCGAGCGCCTGAGGGCGACCGACCCTGCGCTGCCCACGGGCGCCCGTCTCCGTGAGGGGCCTGAGCCCCGAGGAGCCCCCGGAGGGAACCCCTCAGCTCACCGCCGCGTAGTTCTCGTAGACCTCGTCGTCGTCGAGAGGCAGGACACCCGTGCCACGCTCGTACTCCGAGCGCGCGGTCTCCAGCAGCCGGCGCCAGGAGGTCACTGTGGGCCGCCTGCGCAGCAGTGCGCGGCGTTCCCTCTCCGTCATGCCTCCCCACACGCCGAACTCGACGCGGTTGTCCAGCGCGTCGGCCAGGCACTCCGTGCGCACCGGGCATCCGGTGCACACCGCCTTGGCCCTGTTCTGCGCCGCTCCTTGAACGAACAGTTCATCCGGATCGGTAGTGCGGCAGGCCGCCTGCGCACTCCAGTCGACTACCCAGCCCATACCGGCGCCGTCCTCTCCCGAATCGAGGCTCCCCCACGGCGGCAGCGGCATATTCACCGCCGCCAGTTGAGGACGTTACGGAAGGTGGGCACAGCGCAACACCCCCAGCGGGCCCAATCTTGAATGGTCCGAACGGACTATGGGTAAGCGGCAGATCACCCGGGGGAGTGAGCTGGCGACATACGTAACCTTCCCGGCAAACCAGGACAGTTCAGCTACGCCACAACGGACGCCGTGTGACACACGAGGCGGATTCGGACACGACCCCATCAAAAAAGTTGGGGAACACCCGGAACGATTCGGGGTCGCCGGACGTATTGATACGTGGCCTCACTGCTGTGACAGTTGAGAGCAGCTTAGGCCAAGGCCTATACGCCTGTCCGGTGAATGAGAACGTAGACACCTCACGTTGCTATGCCGTCAAGCCGGTCGGCCGTGAAGGCCGGGGTCTTCGAACAGCCCGGAGCCGGGTTGGAGAGAATCTCGGCATGGTGATGGCACGGCACTGGTACTCCTCGTCCCCTGTCGTGGACGGGCATCCGCTCCTGGATGAGCCGGGTTTCTGGCCCGCGTACTTGGCGGACCTGGCCGAGGGGTTCACGCCGGAGGCTTTCGGATCGGACCCGGGTGACGCGGACGCCATGCTCGACAGGCTCCACGACCGGTCGGCGTGGCCGATGTTCAC
>NZ_NGFN01000221.1 GCF_002148965.1 Streptomyces swartbergensis
GGCGTGAGCATCCGACTCCGGGGTCGGCGACGGGGCGTGAGCATGCTCCCCCTGGGCCTGGGGCGGGGCGTGAGCATCCTCCCCCTGGGTCGGTGACAGGGCATGAGCATCCCGCCCCCGGGCCGGTGGCGGGGCGTGAGCATGCTCCCCCCGGGTCGGTGACAGCGCATGAGCATCCCGCCCCCGGGCCGGTGGCTGCTGCTGAGATCGCCCCTCCGGTCGCCGAGTCCGTCGGGACCGGGTCCCGGCACGAATCGCTCGCTTCCGCCTCTGGGGCCGACACCGGCGCCGAGGCTGTTCCTCCGCGGGCCCTGGCCGAAGCCGGGGCGGCCCCCGTAGCGCAGGCCCCGCAGGGCCGGGGCGAGTCGGGGAGCACCGCCCAGCCCTCGGCTGACGGTTCCGGCGGCGATGACGGGGTCTTCAAGGTCCGGCTCGCCAACTTCGAGGGGCCCTTCGATCTGCTGCTTCAGTTGATCTCCAGGCACAAGCTGGACGTCACCGAGGTCGCGCTGTCGAAGGTGACCGACGAGTTCATGGCGTACATCCGGGCGATGGGGCCGGACTGGGACCTGGACGAGACGACCGAGTTCCTCGTCGTCGCGGCCACGCTGCTCGATCTGAAGGCGGCACGGCTGCTGCCCGCCGCCGAGGTGGAGGACGAGGGCGACCTCGCGCTGCTCGAAGCCCGGGACCTGCTGTTCGCCCGGCTGCTCCAGTACCGCGCGTACAAGCAGGTCGCCGACATCTTCAGCGGGCGGCTCGACGACGAGGCCCGGCGCTATCCGCGTACCGTCGGGCTCGAACCCCACCATGCCGAGCTGCTGCCCGACGTGGTCATCAGCATCGGCGCGGAAGGGTTCGCCAAGCTCGCCGTGAAGGCGATGCAGCCCAAGCCCAAGCCGCAGGTGTACGTCGACCACATCCACGCCCCGCTGGTCAGCGTGCAGGAGCAGGCCGGGATCGTCGTCGCGCGGCTCAGGGAGCTCGGTGAGGCCAGCTTCCGGGTCCTCGTCGAGGACACCGACGACACACTGACCGTCGTCGCCCGGTTCCTCGCGCTGCTGGAGCTGTACCGCGAGAAGGCCGTCGCGCTGGAGCAGGAGACCGCGCTCGGTGAACTGCTCGTGCGGTGGACCGGCGGGGACGGGGACGAGACACCGACCGTCACCGACGAGTTCGACCGGCCGCCCGAGCCGCCGAAGGAGGAGAAGAAGGCATGAGCCAGGAAGCCACCGAGGTCCCGGCCGGGCTGCGTGCCGTCGCCGGCCTCGATCTCAAGCCCGCGCTGGAGGCCGTCCTCATGGTCGTGGACGAGCCCGCGACCGAGGAGCACCTCGCGAAGATACTGGAGCGTCCGAAGCGCCAGATCGCGGACGCGCTGCGCGAGCTGGCCGACGAGTACACCGTCCAGGGGCGCGGCTTCGAGCTGAGGTTCGTGGCGAACGGCTGGCGGTTCTACACCCGCGCCGAGTACGCGCCCGCCGTCGAGCGGTTCGTGCTGGACGGCCAGCAGGCCCGCCTCACCCAGGCCGCCCTGGAGACCCTGGCCGTCGTCGCCTACCGCCAGCCGGTCAGCCGCAGCCGGGTCTCGGCCGTACGCGGAGTCAACTGCGACGGCGTCATGCGCACCCTCCTCCAGCGCGGTCTGATCGAGGAGGCGGGCACGGAACCCGAAACAGGTGCGATCCTGTACACGACGACGAACTACTTTCTGGAGCGGATGGGCCTGCGCGGCCTGGACGAGCTCCCGGAACTCGCGCCCTTCCTCCCGGAGGCGGAGGCGATCGAGGCCGAGACCCAGGAAGGCGTACCGTCGTTCGACCCGGACGCGCCTGATGACGACGTGCCGGGTCGCCGCCCGGTCACCCCGGGTACCGACGACGAAGACGACCAGACGGAACTTTGATGCGAAGCAGCGGCAGCGGCAAGAGCGGCGGACGCGGTAACCACCGCGGCGCCGGCAACGACAGGGACCAGAAGCAGGGGCAGGGCCGCCCCCGCAAGCCCCGCCCGGAGGAGCGCCGCTACGACGTGGGCCCCGGAGCGACCAAGGACGGCCCCAAGGCCGGGCGCGGCGGCGCCGCACGCGGCGGAGCCAAGGGCGGGCCCAAGCAGCCCCAGAAGGGCGGTCGTACGGCCCCGGCGCGCCCCCGCGAGTACGAGGCGAAGATCGAGGAGCGCAACCGCGACCGGTACGCCGGGAAGAAGGAGGTCAAGCTCCCGAAGACCTTCCCGGGCGCCGAGCAGGAGGGCGAGCGCATCCAGAAGGTCCTCGCCCGCGCGGGCTTCGGCTCCCGGCGTGCCTGCGAGGAGCTGATCGACGAGGCCCGCGTCGAGGTCAACGGCGAGATCGTGCTGGAGCAGGGGCGGCGGGTCGACCCGGAGAAGGACGAGATCAAGGTCGACGGTCTGACCGTCGCCACGCAGAGCTACCAGTTCTTCGCGCTGAACAAGCCCGCCGGGGTCGTCTCCACCATGGAGGACCCGGAGGGGCGGCAGTGCCTCGGTGACTACGTCACCAACCGCGAGACCCGGCTCTTCCACGTCGGGCGGCTCGACACCGAGACCGAGGGTGTCATCCTGCTCACCAACCACGGCGAGCTGGCCCACCGGCTGACCCACCCCCGGTACGGCGTGAAGAAGACCTACCTCGCGCACATCGTCGGCCCGATCCCGCGCGACCTGGGCAAGCAGCTCAAGGACGGCATCCAGCTGGAGGACGGCTACGCGCGCGCGGACCACTTCCGGGTCGTCCAGCAGACCGGCAAGAACTACCTCGTCGAGGTCACCCTGCACGAGGGCCGCAAGCACATCGTGCGCCGGATGCTCGCGGAGGCCGGTTTCCCGGTCGACAAGCTGGTCCGCACCGCCTTCGGCCCGATCACCCTCGGCGACCAGAAGTCCGGCTGGCTGCGGCGGCTGTCCAACACGGAGGTCGGCATGCTGATGCAGGAAGTCGATCTCTAGGCTTACGCGGACAGCCCGGGTGCCGCGAGTTCCCCGTGTCCTTCAGGGCGCGGGGACGGAAGGACTTCTGACATGGTCACGCTCGTCTACAAGCAAGCCGCCACCGGAGCGCTGACCGGTCTCGCCCTGGGGGACGCGCTGGGGTATCCGACCGAGTTCAGCGACGTGCCGACGATCGTCGCCAGGTTCGGTCCGTGGCGGCGGATGGACCTGCCGGCACCGGCGATCGTCACCGACGACACGCAGATGACGCTGGCGCTCGGCCGGGGCATCCGGACGGCGATGGACCGGGGTGTGCTCGAACCCGAGGGCATGGCCGACGCCGTACGGCGGGAGTTCATCGCCTGGAACCGCTCTCCGGAGAACAACCGCGCTCCCGGCAACACGTGTCTGCGGGCCTGCGCCCTGCTGGAGCACGCGGACCGCCCCTGGCAGGACGCCAGCCAGATCCACTCCAAGGGCTGTGGCGCCAACATGCGTGTCGCGCCCCTGGGGCTGGTCCCCGGCCTGAGTGACGAACAGCGCGCCGGTGCCGCCCAGTTGCAGTCCGCCCTCACCCACGGGCACCCCACCGCGCTCGCCGCGTCCGACCTCACCGCGCACGCCGTACGGCTGCTCGCGCAGGGCGCCGAGCCGGCCGGGCTGATCGGTCTGCTCCGCTCGTACGCCCTGGAGAACCGCAGCCACTACCACGAGCGCTGGCTCGGCGACCTGTGGCGCCGGGCCCAGGACCCGAGCCCCGAGCAGTTCATCGCGCGCGGCTGGGACGAGTGCCTGGCGGTCCTCGACCGGCTGGAGCACGCCGTGGGCACCGTCTCGCCCGAGACCGACCCGTGCCTGGCCACCGGGGAGGGCTGGATCGCCGAAGAGGCCCTGGCGACCGGGCTGCTGTGCTTCCTGCTCTTCCCCGACGAGCCGCTCACGGCCCTGCGCCGCGCCGCCTGCACCGCGGGCGACTCGGATTCCATCGCCTGCCTGGCCGGCGCCTTCGCCGGCGCATACCTGGGCGCGGAGTGCTGGCCGGGCGAGTGGGCCGACCGGATCGAGTACCGGAGCGACCTGCTGACCCTCGGCGCGCTCTGGGACGCGTGACGGATGACCGGTGTTCTGGACATCGACCTGGCGCCCGTGGTGGCCGAACAGCCCGACCCGGTGCTCTTCGCGACCGTCTCCGGCGCCCACCTCTACGGCTTCCCGTCCCTCGACTCGGACGTGGACCTGCGGGGCGCGCACCTGCTGCCGGCCGCCGATCTGGTGGGGCTGCGCGAGCCGCAGGAGACCCGGTCGCGGATGTGGGAGCGGGACGGTGTCGAGATGGACCTCGTCACGCACGACCTGCGCAAGTTCGTACGCCTGATGCTGCGCCGCAACGGCTACGTGCTGGAGCAGCTGCTCTCGCCGCTCGTCGTGCACACGACCGGCACACACGAGGAGCTGGTCGCGCTCGCCCCCGGCGTCCTCACCAGCCACCACGCCCACCACTACCGAGGCTTCGCGACCACGCAGTGGCGGCTGTTCGAGAAGAGCGGCGAGCTCAAGCCGCTGCTCTACACCTTCCGCGTCCTGCTGACCGGCATCCATCTGATGCGCAGCGGCGAGGTGCAGGCGCATCTGCCGACGCTGCTCGGTGAAATCGACGCTCCCGCCTACGTGCCGGATCTCATCGCGGCGAAGGCCGAGCGGGAACACGGGCCGGCCGAGGTCGACCACGCGCGCGTGCGGTCGGACGTCGAGCGGTTGCGGGGCGCGCTCGACGAGGCACAGCAGGCCTCAGCCCTGGCGTCGGCCCCGGTCGTCCACGACGCCCTGCACGACCTCGTCGTACGGGTCCGCCTCGAGGGCTGAGGCGCGGCGGGCGCGGGCGAGGAAGTCCTCCACGCGCCGCCGGTCCGGTGCGGCCGGGAGCGGGCTGCGGCCGGCGGCCTCGGAGGCCTCCTGCTCCAGGCGGGTCATCCAGGACTCGACCCCGGACCAGGGCACCTCGCCGCGCTTCACCGCGAGCMGCGGCTCGCGGTGGTCGCCGACGTCCACCGTGAGCGAGCCCGTGCGCAGCAGGTCCCGGGCGCTGACGAGCAGGCGCAGCAGATGCATTGCGTGCTTCCAGCGCGGGGCGCCGTGGGCGCGGACGTCGGCTTCCAGCTTGCGGCGCTGGCCGTGCGCGTACCGGATGAACGTCTCGTGGACCCGCCGGGACAGGAACGCTCCCCGCAGGGCGAGCAGCTCGCGGCCGGTGGCGTCGGCGTACTCGACGAGCGGGGAGTGCAGGCACTCCAGGATGTTGGGGTTGGCGCGCAGGGCCAGCTCGCAGAAGCGTTCCAGCTCCCAGCTGAACTGCTCCTCGGCCGGGCCCTCGACGTGTGTCGGCGGCTTGTCGAAGCGCCAGAACAGAGGGGTGGGAGCCAGGAACACGCCACGGCGGTCGGTGTCGCTGTCGTCCGTCGCCAGGCCGAAGGCGCGCGAACCCATCACACAGGCGTAGATCGTGTGGTCGCGTACCAGGGTCTCGGGCTGCATCCCGGGAGCGTACGCGGGCTCTCACGTCAGGCGAACCGAGTTTCCCTCCACGGTGATCTGCTCGGCCGGCAGCGGCCGCGTCGCCGGGCCGTGGGCCACCGATCCGTCGGCGATGCGGAACTTGCTGCCGTGGCAGACGCAGTTGATGGTGCCGTCGGAGACGGACGCCACCGTGCAGCGCTGGTGGGTGCAGATCGCCGAGAAGGCCTTGAACTGTCCCTGCTCGGGCTGGGTGACCACGACCTCTTCGTCCTTGAAGATCTTGCCGCCGCCGACGGGGATCTCGTCCGTGGAGGCCAGCTCCTGACCGGCGGGGGCGCTCGTCCCCGCCTCCTGGTCGGTGGCGGAGCCCGTCGGCGTGGAGCCGCTGTCGTCGTCGCCGCCTCCGCCGCAGGCCGCGACGAGCGCCGCCGCGCCGGTCGCGCCCGTCGCGAGGAGGACCGTGCGGCGTGTGGTGCTGGTGGTCATGTCGTCTCTCCGTGGATGCCGAGGGGATGCCGTGGATATGATCCCGAATAGGAATAAATCGGAAATAGTTGCATCCTGGCACTCGATGTGCCCGAGGAGAAGCAACCCGGCGTCTCACCGGGCGGGCGCCGCGCACCCCGTCCGCGCGGGCTGACTAGGCTTGACACACAGAGCGACACGCAGTCACACGCACGTCAGCAAGGAGCATCGCCGTGGCGGTACGAGCGGTCCGGGGCGCCGTCCAACTCGAACGGGACGAGGCCGGGCACATGGACGAGCAGGTCGGCGCCCTGCTCACGGCCATCCTGGAGCGCAACGACCTCACCGCCGAGGACCTGATCAGCATCTGGTTCACGGCCACGCCCGACCTGCACAGCGACTTCCCGGCGGCCGCCGCCCGGAAGCTCGGCATCGTCGACGTCCCGCTGATCTGCGCGCAGGAACTGGACATCGAGGGCGCCATGCCGCGCGTAGTCCGCGTCCTCGCGCACATCGAGTCGGACCGGTCCCGCGCCGACATCGCCCACGTCTACCTCGGCGCCGCGGGCGCCCTGCGCAAGGACATCGCCCAGTGAGGACCGCACTCGTCATCGGAACCGGGCTGATCGGCACGTCCGCCGCCCTGGCCCTGTCCCAGCGGGGCGTCACCGTGCACCTCGCCGACCACGACGCGGAGCAGGCCCGTACGGCGGCCGCGCTCGGCGCCGGCACGGACGAGGCGCCGGACGGGCCCGTCGACCTCGCGATCGTGGCCGCACCGCCCGCGCACGTGGCCGACGTGCTCGCCGACGCCATGCGCCGCGGTGTGGCGCGCGGCTACCTCGACGTCGCCAGCGTCAAGGGCGGACCGCGCCGCGAGCTGGAGGCACGCGGCCTCGACCTGTCCGTGTACATCGGTTCGCACCCGATGTCCGGCCGGGAGAAGTCCGGCCCGCTCGCCGCCACCGGCGACCTCTTCGAGGGCCGCCCGTGGGTGCTGACCCCGACCCGGGACACCGACACCGAGGTGCTGAACCTCGCCCTGGAACTGGTCTCGCACTGCCGTGCCGTGCCGGTCGTGATGGACGCCGACGCCCACGACCGTGCCGTCGCCCTCGTCTCCCACATGCCCCACCTGGTCTCCAGCCTCGTCGCCGCGCGCCTGGAGCACGCCGAGGAGGCCGCCGTACGGCTGTGCGGGCAGGGCATCCGGGACGTGACCCGGATCGCCGCCTCCGATCCCGGCATGTGGATCGACATCCTCTCCGCGAACCCCGGGCCGGTCGCCGACCTGCTCACGGACGTCGCCGCCGACCTGGAGGAGACCGTGCGGGCCCTGCGCGCCCTCCAGTCCGCCGACGAGGACAAGCGCCGTGACGGCACCACCGGCATCGAGGACGTCCTGCGACGCGGCAACGCCGGGCAGGTCCGCGTCCCCGGCAAGCACGGATCCGCCCCGCGGGCCTACGAGGTCGTGGCCGTGCTCATCGACGACCAGCCGGGACAGCTGGCCCGGATCTTCGCGGACGCGGGCAGGGCCGGCGTCAACATCGAGGACGTGCGCATCGAGCACGCGACCGGGCAGCAGGCCGGTCTGGTGCAGCTGATGGTGGAGCCGAAGGCGGCGCCCGTGCTGAGTGCCGCGCTGCGGGACCGGGGCTGGGCGATCCGGCAGTAGTGCATGCTGGAGGTGGCTGACCGACGCGCGGCCGGACGAGTGACCCGCACCCAGTAACCTTGTGCGGGGCCGTCGCGCCCTCACCCCCGCCAGCCCGGTCCAGGAAGGTCCCCCACTGTGGAAAGCGCCACGCCAGTGATTGTCGCCATCGACGGCCCCGCCGGCACCGGCAAGTCGAGCACGTCGAAGGCTGTGGCGGCGCAGCTTGGCCTGAGCTACCTGGACACCGGCGCCCAGTACCGGGCGATCACGTGGTGGATGGTGAACAACGGCATCGACGTCGACGACCCGTCCGCCGTCGCCGCCGCCGCGGGCAAGCCCGAGATCGTCTCCGGCACCGACCCGGAGGGGCCGACCATCACGGTCGACGGCGTCGACGTGTCCGGCCCGATCCGCACCCAGGAGGTCTCCTCCAAGGTCAGCGCGGTCAGCGCGGTGCCCGAGGTGCGCGCCCGGATCACCGAGCTCCAGCGCTCGATCGCCGCCTCCGCGGCGAGCGGCATCGTGGTCGAGGGCCGTGACATCGGCACGACCGTGCTGCCGGACGCCGACCTGAAGATCTTCCTCACCGCCTCCCCGGAGGCGCGTGCCGCCCGCCGCAGCGGCGAGCTGAAGGGCGCCGACGTGCACTCCACCCGCGAGGCCCTGATCAAGCGGGACGAGGCCGACTCCAGCCGCAAGACCTCGCCGCTCGCCAAGGCGGACGACGCGGTCGAGGTGGACACCACCGAGCTCACGCTGGCCCAGGTCATCGAGTGCGTCGTCACCCTCGTCGAGGAGAAGCGGGCCGGGAAGTGACCGACCAACTGCCTTCCCTGCGGGGCGCCGACGTCGGGCGGCGCATCGGCGTCGGCCTCATGTACGGGCTGTGGAAGCCGCGCGTGCTCGGCGCCTGGCGGGTGCCCACGACCGGCCCGGTGATCCTCGCCGTCAACCACTCCCACATCATCGACGGCCCGATGGTCATGGGCGTGGCGCCCCGGCCGACGCACTTCCTGATCAAGAAGGAGGCGTTCATCGGCCCGCTCGACCCCTTCCTGACCGGCATCGGCCAGGTGAAGGTGGACCGCGACACCACCGACCGCACGGCGATCACCCGGGCGCTCGGCGTGCTGGAGAACGGCGGCGTGCTCGGCATCTTCCCGGAGGGCACCCGGGGCGAGGGCGACTTCGCCTCGCTGCGCGCCGGGCTCGCGTACTTCGCGGTGCGCAGCGGCGCCCCGATCGTGCCGGTCGCCGTGCTGGGAAGTTCCGACAAGCGCGGACGGTTGATAAAGGAGCTGCCTGCGCTGCGGTCCCGCGTCGACGTCGTCTTCGGGGAGCCCTTCGAGGCGGGCGACGGCAGCGGGCGCCGTACGCGCACGGCGCTGGACGAGGCGACCGGGCGCATCCAGAAGCAGCTCGCCGCCCACCTGGAAAACGCCAGGCGCTTCACCGGGCGCTAGACAAGACTGAGTAGTGGATCAGCCCGCGGGACAGCGGGTACTCCACCGACCACCACGATGAACGACGAGGTACGGACTTCATGAACGACCAGACCCAGCCCGACGGCTCGGACGCGTACGAAGGCGCGCCCGAGCACGACCACGGGGCGCTCGGCGACGCCGAGTACGCGGAGTTCATGGAGCTCGCCGTGGAGGAGGGCTTCGACCTCGAGGACGTCGAGGGCGCGATCGAGGCGGCCGGGCACGGCCCGCTGCCCGTCCTCGCCGTGGTCGGCCGCCCCAATGTCGGCAAGTCGACCCTGGTGAACCGCATCATCGGCCGCCGCGAGGCCGTCGTCGAGGACAAGCCCGGTGTCACCCGCGACCGTGTGACCTACGAGGCCGAGTGGGCGGGCCGCCGCTTCAAGGTCGTCGACACCGGCGGCTGGGAGCAGGACGTCCTCGGCATCGACGCCTCCGTGGCCGCCCAGGCCGAGTACGCCATCGAGGCGGCCGACGCGGTGGTCTTCGTCGTCGACGCCAAGGTCGGCGCCACCGACACCGACGAGGCCGTCGTACGGCTGCTGCGCAAGGCCGGCAAGCCGGTCGTGCTGTGCGCCAACAAGGTGGACGGCCCGAGCGGCGAGGCCGACGCGGCCTACCTGTGGTCGCTGGGCCTGGGGGAGCCGTACCCGGTCTCGGCGCTGCACGGCCGAGGCACCGGCGACATGCTCGACCAGGTCCTGGAGGTGCTGCCGGAGGCGCCGCGCGAGACGTTCGGCGGGGGCGGCATCGGCGGGCCGCGTCGCATCGCCCTGATCGGCCGCCCGAACGTGGGCAAGTCCTCGCTGCTGAACAAGGTGGCCGGTGAGGAGCGCGTCGTCGTCAATGAAATCGCCGGCACCACCCGCGACCCGGTCGACGAGCTGATCGAACTGGGCGGCGTCACCTGGAAGTTCGTCGACACGGCGGGCATCCGCAAGCGCGTCCACCTCCAGCAGGGCGCCGACTACTACGCCTCGCTGCGCACCGCCGCCGCCGTCGAGAAGGCGGAGGTCGCGGTCATCCTCATCGACGCCTCCGAGTCCATCTCGGTGCAGGACCAGCGGATCGTCACCATGGCCGTCGAGGCGGGCCGTGCGATCGTCCTCGCCTTCAACAAGTGGGACACCCTCGACGAGGAGCGCCGCTACTACCTGGAGCGGGAGATCGAGACCGAGCTGGCCCAGGTGGCGTGGGCCCCGCGCGTCAATGTCTCGGCGCGCACCGGCCGCCACATGGAGAAGCTGGTCCCGGCGATCGAGACGGCCCTGGCGGGCTGGGAGACCCGGGTCCCGACCGGCAGGCTGAACGCGTTCCTCGGCGAGCTGGTCGCCGCCCATCCGCACCCGGTCCGGGGCGGCAAGCAGCCGCGCATCCTGTTCGGCACGCAGGCGGGCACCAAGCCGCCGCGGTTCGTACTGTTCGCGTCCGGCTTCATCGAGGCGGGCTACCGGCGCTTCATCGAGCGTCGCCTGCGCGAGGAGTTCGCCTTCGAGGGGACGCCGATCCACATCTCGGTGCGGGTGCGCGAGAAGCGCGGCGCGAAGAGGAAGTAGCACGAAGCAGCGGAAGGGCGGCCCCAGCCGGGGCCGCCCTTCCGCTGTACGGTCTCGCTTCAGACGCCGCTCCGCCGACCCGGTGGCAGTGCGGCCGGCACATGGTGCATCCCTGTGCCGTGCGAGCCGATGGTCCCGACGCGCTGCCACTGCGGCTGCTGTCCGGTGGCATGGCGGGCGCTCTGGGCACCCGCGCTGTAGGCACTGTACGAGCTGCTGTGCGAACTGCCGTACGCGTATGAGCCCGTACTGTGCGGGATGTTCCCGAACGCGGTGAAGCCGAATTTCTCCTCGCCGCTGCGGTCGCCGGGAAGTGCGCGGAAGGACTTGACGTACTCGGCGTAGAGCGCGTCGTAGATCGGCGTGGCCGATGGGCCGCGCTGGGAGTCCTGGGCCGAGCGTGCGGAGGGGATCGACGAGTAGGACTGGCGGCGGGGAACGTCGTATGCGTGCACGTATGTCCAAACGACCCCGCGGGTCAAGGGATGCGGCCCGGGTACGGCTTTCGCAGGGGTGTGGTCTGCCCGGGTGACGCGCGGCTCAGGTGCCGGCCAGCGGCAGCGCCGCGGCGACCAGCTTTCCGTTCGCCGCCGCCTTGTCCAGCGCGTCCCGCAACAGGTCCTCGCGCGGCTGGCGGCCGATCGAGCCGACCGGCGCGGCGAACAGCAGCACCTGCTGGTGCTTGTTGGCGGCCGCGCGCCAGCCCTCGGTGACCTGGAGCGGCTGGTGCGCCTGCCACCAGGCCACCGGCTGGCCGCCGTTGCTGCCGGGCTGGAGCACCGCGTGCAGCCGGCCCACGGCGAGCAGCACGGACCAGCCGTGCAGCACGGGCGGTACGGCGGACAGCTCGGTCAGCGGCATGAAGCCCTGCTCGATGAGCAGCGGCAGGAAGTCGTCGCCGGAACCCGTGGTGCCGGGCCGGGCGATGGGCGCCGTCGGCTCCACCACCAGGGCCGGGTGCAGCTCTCCGGCGATCAGCACGAGCCCGCTGGTCACGCCGAGCACCGCCTGCTCGGGCACCACCTTGTCGGGCTCCAGGTCGACGGTGTCGCCGGTGATGGACTTCACGGCGCCCCGGAGCTGTTCCTCGGTGACCTGGACGACCTGCGAGGGCAGGCAGCCGGCGTGGGCGAAGGCGAGGACGGCGGTCTCGTCCCCGATGAACAGGACGGTGCTGGTGCGCTCCTGCTCGGTGTTGCCCGGAGTGCGGCAGGACGTGCAGTCGTAACTGCCCGGGGCGGTCTCTCCGGCGAGCAGGCGGTCGGCTTCTTCGTCGCCGATCTCGGCGCGTACCTCGTCGCTGACGTCGAGCATGCGCGGCACGGGTGGCTCCCTCGGGGATGCGGTGCGTGGCGAGGCCGGGTGGCTCCCGGCCCGTGGTCCGGGTGGGCCCCGGCTCATGAAGAAGACAACGGACGATCTGTGGCGGGAGTCACGCCCCAGAGCGAACGGAATCGAACCATCCAGCGCACAGGGTCACGCTCGGCGCGGAATCGCGTACTCACCGTCAAGTCGCCGCTTGGTAAAGGGTGTTGAAGGGGTGAGGTGGGTCACAGGTCGTCGGGTGGGTTGGTCGATATATCAGGAAATCCGGGAATGAAGTGGGTGTCCTGAAATAGCCGTTACCCGAGGTATCGGGGAACTGGCCTGGCAAGACGGGCGACCGGTTGATGACGGACCGTCAACCTCCTTAGATTCCTCGGCCGTGTGCAGCGAGCACCGCTCGGGTACGTCCGCCGGCCGCGTGATTCTCCGGAACCACGCGCAGCGCCACACCGGCGGACGGGGCGAGCGCGACCCACGCGCCCCATGGCGCGGGGGTGGCGCCCCGCCTTGGGGGACCCCGGGTGTTTCGAGAGGGAACTACATGTCCGAATGTGCCGATACCACGCGCGACAACGCTCGGAAGAACAAGGTTCGTACGACGGCGGTCCTCGCCGGCGCGGCACTGCTCGCGCCCCTCGGACTGCTCGCCGCGACCGGAAACGCCGCGGCGGCTGACAGCGGAGTGTGGGACCGCATCGCCCAGTGCGAGAGCGGCGGCGACTGGCACATCAACACCGGCAACGGCTACTACGGCGGACTCCAGTTCGCCGCCTCCACCTGGCGCGCCTACGGCGGCACGGCCTACGCGCCCACCGCCGACCAGGCGAGCAAGTCCCAGCAGATCGCCGTCGCCACCAAGGTCCAGCGCGCCCAGGGATGGGGCGCCTGGCCGACCTGCTCGGCACGTGCCGGGGCGAGCGGCAGCGCACCCGCGGCGTCCGCGGCCGACCCGGTCACGTCCACCGAGTCCGCTCCGGCGAAGCCCTCGAAGACGCCGGCGCGTTCCACGGCACACCCGGACCGCGGCTCCTCCCGCGGCGACTACACCGTCCGCGAGGGCGACACGCTGAGCGGCGTCGCCGCCCGGCACGGGACCACCTGGCAGCACCTCTACGCCGCCAACAAGACCGCCATCGGCGGCGATCCCGACGTGATCGTGCCCGGCCTGCGCCTCGACATCTGAGCCGCTCCCGCCCGTCGGGACACGCGGGCTCCGTCCGGCCGGCCGGACGGAGCCTCGGCGTGCCAGCGGCTCACGGTCCCAGCTCGCTCGCCTCCCCGGCGAAAGCGACGGTCCCGCGGCGCAGTTCGTACACCAGGACCGGCCGGTCCCGCAGCGCGGGCGGCAGGCGCTGCTCGGCGACCACCACGCACGCGTCGAGCCCGCTCAGCAGCCCGTAGGTGCGGGCCGCGACCGAGGGCGACATGCCCTGGGCGGGCTCGTCGACGAGCACCACGCGCGCGCGTGCCAGCAGCGCCCGGGACAGGGCGAGCATGCGCTGCTCCCCGCCGGAGAGGGTGCCGGCGCGCCGCTCCAGCAGGGGCCGTAGCTGCGGATAGGCGTCGAGGGCCGGGCCGTGGTCCGGGGCGGCGAGTTCGAGGTTCTCGTGCACGGTGAGCGAGCCGAACACGGCCTGCCGCTCCGGCACCAGGCACAGCCCGCGCCGGGCCCGCTCGTACGCCGGTACGCGGGTCACGTCGACGCCGTCCCACACCACGGCGCCGCCCGACAGAGGCACCGTTCCGGCCAGGGCGCGCAGGGCGGTGCTGCGGCCGGAGCCGTTGCGGCCCAGCAGCACGGTCAGGCCCGGGCCGGGGGCGGCGAGGGTGACGCCGTGCAGGGCCTCCAGGGGGCCGTAGCGCACGCGCGCGTGGCGCAGGGAGACGGTGGTCATCGCCCGGCCGCCGATCCCGGGGCGTCCAGGACGCGCCCGGGCGGGCCGGAGGCGACGATCCGGCCCGCCGTCATCACGTGCACGACATCGGCGAGCCCGGCGACCAGGTCCAGGTCGTGCTCGACGACGAGCAGGGCCGTGCCGTCGGCGGCCAGGGCCTTCAGGACCCGGGTCAGAGCGGCCACTTCGGCGGTGTCGAGCCCGGCGGCGGGCTCGTCGAGCAGCAGGACGCGCGGGGCGCCCGCGAGGGCCCGGGCCAGTTCGACGCGGCGCAGCGTCCCCGTGGGCAGTCCGGCGGCGGGCAGCGCCCGCACCGGCCCGTCCAGACCGAGCAGCCTGAGCGTCCGCTCCACGGTGCCCGGGTCGGTCACCCGGCCCTGTTCGGCGCCCACCCGGACGTTCTCGGCCACGGTCAGCGACGGGAAGACGGCCAGTTGCTGGAAGGTCCGCGCGACACCGAGCCGGGTGCGGGCGTGCGCGGGCAGTGCGGTGATGTCCCGCCCGCCGAGGCGCACCGACCCGCGCGCGGGCCGCAGCGTCCCGGCCAGACAGTGGAACAGGGTGCTTTTTCCGGCCCCGTTGGGGCCCACGACCGCGGTGATCCGCCCGGGGAAGACGTCCAAGTCGACCCCGTCGAGGGCGGTGAAGCCGCCGTAGTGGGCGTGGAGGCGGCGGGCGGTGAGGACGGGGGAGGACGCGGCCGTGGCCCGGCCGGTGGGCGGTCGGGCCGCTTGCCGAGCCCCGCCCGCGCGCGGCAGGGGCTCCTTGAAGGGCCCGGCGGTCGCCTCGCCCGCTGCCGGGGGCTCTGGAGCGGCAGGGGAC
>NZ_NGFN01000222.1 GCF_002148965.1 Streptomyces swartbergensis
GTCTCGCACCGGTGGTCGCGCCGACCGGGTCCGTGACGGCCCCGGCCCCGGGCAGCGTGGGCCTTCAGGGCTTCCAGGGCCTCGCACCGGCACCCACGGAAACCGGATCGCGACCGCCCCGACCGCGCCCCACGGCGGACGGCGACGGCGAGGGCCGGCTGCTGCTGGTGGGCGAGCCGGGCGTCGGGCGGCTGGCCGTCCTGGCGCGCAGGCGGCTGGAGTTCCTGCACGACGCCGGGGCCCGGATCGGCACGACCCTCGACGTCACACGCACCGCCGAGGAACTGGTGGAGGTCACCGTGCCGCGGTTCGCGGACTTCGCCGCCGTGGACCTGCCCGATGTGGTGCTGCGCGGCGAGGAACCGGGACCGCTGGGCGCCAAGACCCCGCTGCGCCGGGTCGCGCTGGGCGCCCTGCACGAGGAGTCCCAGCTGTACGAGGTCGGCGAGGTGGTCGAGTACGTACCGTCCACGCCGCAGGCCCGCAGCCTGGAGACCAGGCAGTCGGTGCTCGAACCCGTGCTCGCCGAGGCGCGCGGCTGGCTCGCCCAGGACCCGCCGCGGCTGGAACGCGTGCTGGACGTCGGCATCCACTCCCTGATCACGGTGCCGCTGCGGGCCCGCGGCACGACCCTCGGCGTGGTCAGCTTCTACCGCTCCGAGAAACCCACGTCCTTCGAGGACGACGACCTCTACCTCGCCCAGGAACTGGTCGGCCGCGCGGCGATCTGCATCGACAACGCCCGCCGCTACACCCGCGAGCACGACACCGCCCTCGCCCTCCAGCGCAGCCTGCTGCCGAGGGGCCGGCCCGAGCAGAGCGCCGTCGAGATCGCCTACCGCTACCTGCCCGCACAGGCGGGCGTCGGCGGCGACTGGTTCGACGTCATCCCGCTGTCCGGTGCCCGCGTGGCCCTGGTCGTCGGCGATGTCGTCGGCCACGGCCTGCACGCCGCCGCCACCATGGGCCGGCTGCGCACCGCCGTGCACAACTTCTGTTCCCTGGACCTGCCGCCCGACGACCTCCTCACCCACCTCGACGACCTCGTCGCACGGCTGGACCGCGGCGAGGGCTGGGCCGTGGAGAACACCCCCGACTCCGGCATCGTCGGAGCCACGTGCCTGTACGCCGTCTACGATCCGGTGTCCCGGCGCTGCACCCTCACCCGCGCCGGGCACCCACTGCCCGCGGTCGTCGGGCCGGACGGCGCCGTGGAGTTCGTCGACCTGCCCTCCGGGCCGCCGCTCGGCCTCGGCGGGCTGCCGTTCGAGACGGCCGAACTGGAACTGGCCGAGGGCAGCCAGCTCGTGCTCTACACGGACGGTCTGGTCGAGGACCGGATGCGGGACATCGACAGCGGCCTGGAGCTGCTGCGGTCCGTCCTGGCCCGGCCCGACCGGGCGCCGGAGGAGACCTGCGAGGCGGTCCTCGACGCGCTGCTGCCGACCCGCCCCGGTGACGACGTGGCGCTGCTGGTCGCCCGGACGCACGCGCTGGGACCCGATCAGGTCGCCGAGTGGGATGTGCCCAGCGACCCGGCCGCCGTCTCCCGCTCCCGCGCGGCCGTCACCGGGCAACTGACCGCCTGGGGCCTGGAGGAACTGGCCTTCACCACCGAACTCGTCGCCAGCGAACTGGTCACCAACGCCATCCGGCACGCGACCGGCCCGGTGCGGCTGCGGCTGCTTCGCGACCGGGCGCTGATCTGCGAGGTCTCCGACGGCAGCAGCACCTCGCCCCGGCTGCGCCGCGCCCGTACCGAGGACGAGGGCGGCCGCGGCCTGTTCCTCGTCGCCCAGCTCACCGAGCGCTGGGGGACCCGCTACGCCCCCGACGGCAAGATCATCTGGACGGAGCAGCCGCTGCCGTGAGCCCGCCCTCCGCAGCCGGTGGTGGAGCCCGGCCTCCGGCGACGCCAGTCGGACCGGCTGGCCGAGGCGGCCGGGGTGACCTACCCGGCCGGTGTGACGCTCCGGTGTCCGACAGCGAAAGCGGGAAGGGCGGGAGTACGACACGGCCGGTTTCGGGAGGAGGCCTGCCTACGCCGCGGCGAATCCCGCCCCGGCCACCGGAAACCCCGGGCTCCGCAGCACGCGCCGGTCCGCGTCCACCGCGAACACCTCGCAGTGCTCGCGGGCCGCCGCCCACGCGACGCCCTGGGCGCCCAGGGCGAACGCCGCCGTCGCGACCGTGTCCGCCTCGGTCAGGGTCGGGGCCACGACGGTCATGCTGATCAGGCCCGTCGCCGGGCGGCCCGTGCGGGCGTCGAGGATGTGGTCGCCGCGTTCGTAGCGTGCGGAGGTCGCGACGGCCCGGTCCGTGAGGTCCAGGACCGTGCAGAGCCGGTCGGCGTGTTCGGGGTGGCGTACGCCGACGCGCCAGGGGCCGCCGGAGGCGATCACGTCGCCGCCCGCGTTGAGGCAGAAGCGCCGCGCTCCGGCCGCCGACAGGAGCTCCGCCCCCTTCTGCACCGACCAGCCCTTCACCACGGCACAGGGGTCGAGGCCGCGGCCGGGAAGGCGTGCGTCGAAGGCGCCGCCGGTCGCGATCCGGTACTCCTCGCACAGGTCCAGGACCTCCCGAAGCGCCGGGCTGGGGTCGCGCACCTCTCCCCGGTCCAGCCGCGACACCTCGCTGTCCGGCCGGAACGGGCTGAACCGCGCGTCGACCTCGCGCAGCCAGGCGAAGAGGCCGTCCACCGGCGCCTCGGGGAAGTCCTCGTCGTCGATCCGTACCGACACCGGGAACCCCATGACGTGCTCGACGCGCCGCATGCCGTCAGCCCCTCGCGTCGATGGCGGCCTGGAGGGACTCCTTGTAGCCGTCGCTGGTGATCGTGGCACCGGACACCGTGTCGATGTCCGCGCTCTGCGCCTGGAGCGTCTCCTCGATCAGCTTGGGCACGGCGGCCGTCGTCTGCGGATGGTTCGGCTGCCGGAGCATCCGCACCGAGGCGATCTTGTCGCCGTCGAAGGTGACCTCGACCTGCACCGGCCCCTTCTCGGTGTCGATGGTCGAGCCGGACACGACCGTGGTCGTGGTGCCGCCCGACGAGGAGACCGAGGGTGTCGACGCGGGCGCGGCGGCCTCGGTGGCGGACGACGACCCGGTGTCCTGCGACGGCGCGTACCGCCAGAGGGGGATCAGACCGGCGACGCTCAGGACGAGGACGGGTATGGCTCGCTTCACGAATCTCTCCTCCTCAGCCGGCCAGGCTGAAGCGCTCGAAGTGGGTCTGCGTCCTGGGCACGCCCAGCTCGCGCAGGCTGCCGAGCACCGCGTTCATCATCGGCGGCGGGCCGCACAGGTAGACGTCCCGGGCGGTGATGTCCGGGACCAGACGCGCCAGCTCCTGCGGCGCCAGCCGGTCGGGCACGGCCGGCCCGGTGACCAGGTGCAGCTCGGCACCCTTGGCGTGCGCGAGTTCGCGCAGTTCGTCGTAGAGGACGGCGTCCTGGTCGGTGGCCACCCGGTAGATCACGACCGCGTGGCCGTGCAGTTCCTCCAGCAGGGCCCGGATCGGGGTGACACCGACGCCGCCGGCGATGAGCAGGGCGTCCGGGCGGGTGCGGTGCAGCGTGGTGAAGGCGCCGTAGGGGCCCTCGGCGAACACCCGCGTGCCGACCTTCAGATGCCGCAGGGCAGCGCTGCCGTCGCCCGCCCGCTTGGCGGTCAGGCGCAGGGTGCGGCCGTCCGGCGCGGCGGACAGCGAGAACGGGTTGGCCTGCCACCAGCGGTCCTTCGTCAGGAACCGCCACAGGAAGAACTGCCCGGCCCGGGCGGGCAGCCGGTCCAGGTCGCGGCCCGTGATGTAGACCGAGACCACGTCGTCGTTCTCGGGGACGACGGCCGTGACCCGCAGCTGGTGGCGGAGGTTGCGCCACAGCGGCAGCACCAGGCGTCCGAGGAACACCGACGCGAGGGCCACGCCCCACACGGCGTACCAGTACGTCCGCGCCACGGACGACGAGGTGAACGACGTACCCGCCGCGACCTGGTGCGTGAACGCCAGCACCACCGCGACGTAGGTGTACAGGTGGATGAAGTGCCAGGTCTCGTACGCCAGCCGGCGCCGGGCGGAGCGGGCTGAGACCGCGCCGACCACGATGATGATCGCCAGGGCGGCGATCGCGCGCAGCACGCCCTCGACGGTCTCGGCGAGATCCACCAGCTGGTTCACCGGGTCCAGGGACGAGGACTGCGCGTAGCCGAAGACGATGAACACGGCGTGTGCCAGCAGCAGCCACAGCACCGAGAAGCCTGTCCAGCGGTGCCAGGACGTCAGCCGGTCCATGCCGATCCGCCGGTCGAACCACGGCAGCCGCGCCACCAGCAGCAGCTGGAACGCCATGAGCAGCGCCCCGTACAGCCCCGCCAGCCGCCCCAGCACGATCAGCGTGTTCGAGGCGAAACCGGCCTGGACGAAGAAGACGGTCACCACGACCGCGTTGGCGAGCAGCAGCGCGTACAGGCCGGTGCGGCCCACCACTCTCGGGCGCACGCCCGGGCGGGTCGCCGCGGGGGGTTCTTGGAGGGTCGTCACGATCGGCAGCTCCTTGATCGGATCCTGGGACACCGAGCTTGTCGCGGGGGAGCTGTCGGAATACTGTCGCTCAACTTTCAAGTGTTTATCGATCCGGCGGCGAAGGCCCCGGCGGCTATGGCGGCACACGACACGTGAAGCACTATGAGCGGGTGGAAAAAGTACGACTCCTCGTCGTCGACGACGACCCGCCCATCGCCGACCTCGTCGCGACCGTCGCCCGCTACGAGGGCTGGGAAGCGGTCACGGCGTACTCCGGCGAGGACGCGCTGAAGCGGGCCGCCGAGTTCCACCCGGACATCGTGGTGCTCGACCTGATGCTGCCCGGCGTCGACGGCTTCGGCGTCCTGGACCGGCTGCGCGCCTCCGGCACGATGGTGCCGGTGGTGTTCCTCACCGCGCGCGACGGCGTCGCCGACCGGGTCGCGGGCCTGACCCGGGGCGGCGACGACTACCTGGTCAAGCCGTTCGCCGTGGAGGAGCTGATGGCCCGGCTGCGGACCGTGCTGCGGCGCAGCGCCGGCCCCGCCTTCCAGCGGTCCGTGCTCCAGGTCGGCGACCTGACCATGGACGAGGACACCCGCGAGGTGCGGCGCGGCGAGAGACTGCTGTCGCTGACCCCGACCGAGTACGAGGTGCTGCGCTACCTGATGCGCAAGTCGCCCACCGTGCTCACCAAGGCGCAGATCCTCGACCACGTGTGGGAGTACGGCTTCGGCGGCCGCTCCAACGTCGTCGAGCTGGTCATCAGCCGGCTGCGCCGCAAGCTCGACGAGACGGACGACGGCGGTACGCCGCTGATCCACACCGTGCGGGGATTCGGGTACGTCCTGCGACAGGCCTCCGAGTGATCGCCCGGCTGCGGCGGGCCTACCGCGGGATGCGCCTGGGCACCCGGCTGGCCCTCGGCCTCGGCGCCCTGTCGCTCGTCGTGTTCGCCGTCGTCGGCACGGCCCTCACCACGTACATGCGCGACTACCTGTCGGCCCAGCTCGACACCCAGCTGGCGCAGGCGCAGATCGCCCAGTCCAAGAGCATCGCGGACTACGGCACGCTCTCGGGCAAGAAGTACTACAGCTGGTTCTACGCCGTGTACGACGTCTCGGACGGCAGGCCCGAGCTTCGCAGGCCCGAGGACCCCGCCGACCTGCCCGAGGACGTCGACGACTTCACCGCCCTGGCCTCGGCGCAGAGCGCCGCGCACACGGAGCTGCTGCGCACCGAGCACCTCAGGGGCGCGGGCACCTACCGGCTGCGCGCCTGCGAGGTCGAGCCCGGGGTGGTCCTGGTGAGCGCCGCGCCCATGGAGGACATCGAGGACACCGTCGGGCAGCTGATCACCATCCAGGTCGTCACCTTCGCGCTCGCGCTGCTCGCCCTGGTGGTCTTCGGCCGCCGGATGCTGCGCCGCGGGCTGAAGCCGCTCAGCGACATGGCGTCCACCGCGCACGGCATCGCCTCGCACGACCTGACCGAGTCGGCGGCCCGGCTGCCGCTGCGCGCCGACGGCCGGGACGGCGGGCCCGAGGTGGACGAGCTGCGGACCGCCTTCAACACGATGCTGGAGCACATCGACGACTCCCTGGCCGTGCGCGCGGAGGCCGAGCAGCGGCTGCGCCGGTTCGTCGCGGACGCCTCGCACGAGCTGCGCACCCCGCTGATGTCGGTACGCGGCTACGCCGACCTCTTCCAGTACGCCGCCGCCAACGCCCCCGAGGAACGCGACCGGCACCTGGCCCGGCTGCGTGCCGAGGCCGCCCGGATGGGCATCCTCCTGGACGACCTGCTGCTGCTCGCCCGGCTGGACGCGGCGGAGGTGGAGGCGCCGCTGCGGCTGGAGGACGCCGACCTGGCGGAGCTCGTGCGCCAGGCCGCGGACGCCTTCCGGGCCAGCCGGCCGGACCACCCGCTGACGGTGACCACCGGCCCGGCGGCGGTCAAGGTGCGACTGGACCCGCAGCGCGTCCGGCAGGTCCTGGACAACCTTCTCGCCAACGCCGCCGTGCACACCCCGCCCGGAACCCCGGTGTCCGTGGAGGTCGTCGTCGCCTCCGGCACCGCCCTGGTCCGGATCGCCGACGCGGGTCCCGGCATCCCGCCCGAGGACCACGAGCGCGTCTTCGACCGCTTCTACCGCGTCGACAAGGCCCGCAGCCGCGACCGCGGCGGCAGCGGCCTCGGCCTGGCCGTCGCCCAGTCCCTGGTCCGGGCCCACGGCGGCCGCATCGAGCTGGACAGCGCACCGGGGGCGACGGTGTTCACCGTGCGCCTGCCCCTGGACGGGGCGGGGCTCCCGGCCGCCCCGGGGCCGGAAACGACCGCCGTCTAGACTCGACCGGCAACAGCCCGTACGACAGTGGCCAATACTCTCCGCCAACCCGAAGGGCCCCGGCGTCTTGATACGGATCGATTCAGTCACCAAGCGGTACCCGGACGGCACGGTGGCGGTCGACCGGCTCTCGCTGGAGATACCCGACCGCTCGATCACCGTCCTCGTCGGACCGTCGGGCTGCGGCAAGACGACCACCCTGCGGATGATCAACCGGATGGTCGAACCGAGTGAGGGGACGATCCTCCTCGACGGCGAGGACATCCAGCGACAGCCCGTCACCACCCTGCGCCGGTCCATGGGTTACGTCATCCAGAACGCCGGCCTCTTCCAGCACCGCACGATCGTTGACAACATCGCGACCGTGCCCCGCATGCTCGGCTGGGGCAGGCAGAAGGCCCGGGCACGGGCCGCGGAGCTGATGGAGCGGGTGGGGCTCGACGCCGCGCTCGCCAAGCGGTACCCGTACCAGCTGTCCGGCGGCCAGCAGCAGCGCGTCGGCGTGGCCAGGGCGCTCGCAGCCGACCCGCCGGTGCTGCTCATGGACGAGCCGTTCTCGGCGGTCGACCCCGTGGTGCGCAAGGGGCTCCAGGACGAACTGCTGCGCATCCAGGACGAGTTGGGCAAGACCATCGTCTTCGTCACTCACGACATCGACGAGGCGATCAAGCTCGGCACGATGGTCGCTGTGATGCGTACCGGCGGCCACCTCGCCCAGTACGCGCCCCCGGCCGAGCTGCTGTCCAGCCCCGCCGACGCCTTCGTCGAGGACTTCCTCGGCGGTGACCGCGGCATCCGGCGGCTGTCGTTCTTCCCGTCCGAGCGGCTGGAGTTGACGAGCGACCCGGTGATCCCGCTCGACGCCACCGCCGAGCAGATCGCCGCCCCCGACGCCCCCTACGTCCTGGTGACCGACGCGGACGGCCGGCCACTCGGCTGGAGCGAGCCGCGGAACCTCGTCGCGGGGGACATCCGGCCGGAGCGACTGCTGTCCTACGGGCGGCCGTTCGTGCCCGGCACCGACTCGCTGCGGGCCGCCCTCGACTGCGCGGTGCTGTCGCCGGCCGGCTGGGCCGTCGCCGTGGACACCGGCGGGCGGGTGACCGGCGTCGTCTCGCAGCAGACCATCGGCGAGGCGATCCGCAGCGCCCACGCGGCGGGGCGCGACGACGAGAAGGTCGCCGGATGAGCGACTACCTCCACGACTTCTTCGACATCCCGAGCGACCTCCAGCACAACTGGATCGGACTGGTCGGACTGCACCTGAGGGAGGCTTTGCTGCCGGTCGTGGCCGGACTGCTCCTGGCGCTGCCGATCGCCCAGCTCTGCGTACGCTTCCGCTGGCTCTACCCGCCCGTCCTCGGCGTCACGACCGTGCTGTACGCCATCCCGTCGCTGGCGTTCTTCGTCGTCCTCATCGACTACACCGGGCAGACCGAACTCACCGTGATGATCCCGCTGGCTGTCTACAGCCTGGTGGTGCTCGTCCCGGCGATCGTCGACGGGGTGCGCTCGGTGCCCCCGGAGACCCTGTCCGCGGCCACCGCCATGGGCTTCGGTCCCGTACGGCGGTACTTCCAGGTGCAGTTGCCGATCGCGGTCCCGGCGATCATCGCCGGCCTGCGAGTGGCGACCGTGTCGAGCATCTCCCTCGTCAGCGTCGGCATGCTGATCGGCAACCAGGGCGCGCTCGGCAACCTGCTCCACGACGCGCAGATCTACAACCGGCCCGAACTGACCTGGAACTCCGTGATCACCACGGCCCTCCTGGCGATCCTCGTCGACGCCCTGCTGGTCCTCGTGCGCGTGCTGCTGACGCCCTGGATGCCCAGCGGCACGGCCGGCCGCGAGCAGGCGCCCGCCCTCAAGGACGCAGCCCGGTGAACGTACTCGACTTCGTCAACTCCTTCTTCAGCGACAGCGCACACTGGCACGGCTACGACGGCATCCCGGCCCGCCTCGGGGAACACGTGCAGTACACCCTGGAGGCGCTCGCCCTCGCCGCCGCGATCGGACTGCCGGTCGGCCTGGTCACCGGTCACTACGGGCGTGGCGGGAACGCCCTGTCCCTGGTCGCCACCGCCGGGCGGGCCCTGCCCAGCTTCGGTCTGCTGGTGCTGATGACGACCCTGCTGGGATTCGGGATGCTGCCCGTGATGATCCCGCTGGTCGTCCTCGCCGTCCCGCCGATCCTCGTCACCACCTACGAGGCGATGCGGTCGGTCGACCCCTCACCCGTGGACGCCGCCCGCGGCATGGGCATGCACGAGTCCCGGATCCTCTTCCAGGTGGAACTGCCGGTCGCCCTGCCGCTGATCCTGAGCGGCCTGCGCTCGGCGGCCATCCAGATCGTGTCGACGGCGACCATCGCCGCGTACGTCAGCCTGGGCGGCCTCGGCCGGTACATCGTCGACGGCCTCTACCAGCGCGACTACGAGAAGGTGGTGGGCGGCGCGACACTGGTCGCCGTCCTGGCGCTGGTCACGCTCGCGCTGTTCTGGGCGGTCGCGCGGGTCGCGGTGTCGCCCGGGGTGAGCAGGAGATGAGAGGCGGAGTGCCGCAATCTGCCGCAGATTGACGCCGATTGTAACCAGGCTGCTCTTGACTGACCGATCAGCGGCTGGCTTGGATCAATGGGTGATTACTACGGCGAAGAGCAGCACCCGGTCCATCACGAGGCACCCCGGCGCGGCCGCAGTCGCGCTCGCCGCGGCAGTGGCGCTCCTCGCGGGCTGTTCCTCCGGCGGCACCTCCGACGACCCGCTCAAGGACGGCGGAGCGGAGAGCGGCACCGTCGTGGTCGGCTCCAACAACTTCGCCGAGAGCATCCTGCTCGCCGACATCTACGGCGAGGCCCTCAAGGCCAAGGGCATCAAGGTCACCTACAAGCCCAACATCGGCAGCCGTGAGACCACCTACGGCCTGATGAAGAACGGCACCATCACCCTGCTGCCGGAGTACAACGGCTCCCTGCTGGCGTACCTCGACGCCAAGGCCAAGCCGAAGACGGTCGAGGAGACCACGACCGCGATCAACGGCAAGCTCGATTCCAAGCTGGAACTGCTGAAGCCGTCGGCCGCGCAGAACAAGGACTCCGTGACCCTCAACGCTCAGACCGCGAAGAAGTACAAGCTCACCTCCGAGTCCTCCATCGGGGAGCTCAAGGACGTCGCCAAGGACCTGGTGTTCGGCGGCTCCCCGGAGTTCCAGACCCGGCACCAGGGCCTGGTGGGCCTGAAGTCGGTGTACGGGCTGGAGTTCAAGTCCTTCAAGTCCCTCGACGCGGGCGGGCCGCTGACCCAGGAGGCGCTGAAGAGGAACACCGTGCAGGCCGCGGACCTCTTCACCACCGACCCGACCATCGCCCGGGACAAGTTCGTCGTCCTGAAGGACCCGGAGAACCTCTTCGGCTTCCAGAACGTGCAGCCGCTGGTCCGCAAGGGCGAGCTGCCCAAGGAGGGCGCCGAGGCGCTCGACGCGGTCTCGGCCAAGCTCGACACGAAGGCGCTGCTCGACCTGGACGCGCAGGTGCAGTTGGAGAAGAAGGACCCGCTGGACGTGGCCAAGGCGTGGCTGAAGTCGCAGGGTCTGGACTGACACCCCTTGGGGGTGTCCGCACCCCGGACACCCCCTAGGCCTGCACCGCCGTCGCGATCAGCTGGTCGATCAGTGCGATCAGCACGTCCCGGCACGACTCCCTGTCCCGCGCGTCGCACAGCAGCACCTGCACGTGCTCCGGCACCGCGAGCGCGTCCCTGATCTCCTCGGGCGGATACGGGTGTTCGCCGTGGAAGCCGTTGACGCCGACGACGAAGGGGATGCCCCGGCGTTCGAAGAAGTCGATCGCGGCGAAGCTGGACTCGGGTCTGCGGACGTCGACCAGGACCACGGCACCGAGCGCGCCGAGGGCCAGGTCGTTCCACATGAACCAGAACCGCTGCTGCCCCGGCGTACCGAACAGGTACAGCACCAGGTCCCGGCTGACGGTGATCCGGCCGAAGTCCAGGGCCACGGTGGTGGCCCGCTTCTCCTCGATACCCTCCAGGTCGTCGATACCCAGACCGGCCATGGTCAGGGGTTCCTCGGTGCGCAGCGGGACGATCTCGCTGACCGACCCGACCATGGTGGTCTTGCCCACGCCGAAGCCCCCGGCGATGAGGATCTTGACCGTGTCGGGTGCCGAGGACGCGTCGGTGGCGACGTCAGAGCCGGCCAAGGCCGTCCCTCACTTTCTTCAGCAGGTCCAGGTCCGGAGTGGTACGGGAGACGAGGCGCGGCGGACGGACGGTGATCCGGCCGGCCTCCAGCAGGTCGCAGAGCAGGATGGCGACCACGCTCACCGGCAGGTCGAGCCGGGCGGCCAGCTCCGCCACGGCCACCGGCTCGGCGCACAGCCGGAGGATCCGGGTGTGCTCGGGCTGGCACCGGGCCGCCGCGGCGGGCTGCGGCTCGACCGCGGTCACCGTCGCGATGAGTGTGAAGTCGGCGCGGCTGGGCCGGGTCCGGCCACCGGTCAGCGCGAACGGCCGTACGAGCCGCCCCGCCGAGTCGCCTCCGCCCACCTCACACGCCGGGGTCGACGACGGGACCGGCCATGCCCCGCGGTGCCGCGCTGAGGTGCTCGCCGATCTTCTTCACCAGCATGTTCATCTGGTACGCCACCACACCGACGTCAGCGCCGGGCCCCGTGAGCACGACCAAGTGGGCGCCGGGACCGGCGGAGGTGAGGATCAGATAGCTGTTGGCCATCTCGATGAGCGCCTGGCGCACCGGACCGCCCCGGAAGTCCATGCTGACGCCCTTGCTGAGGCTCATCAGCCCGGACGCGGTCGCCGCGAGCCGCTCGGCGTCGTCGCGCAGGAATCCGGTGGACTTGCTGACCACCAGGCCGTCCTCGGACAGCACCACGGCCTGGTTCACATCGGCGACCCGCTCCACGAGTCCGGTCAGCAGCTGGTCGAGCTGGGTGTGCGTGGCGGGGATGGGGCGTGTCATTGCGGTGTCCTTCGTCAGCGGTCGGCGGTCAGCGGTCGGCGGGCGGAGTCGAGGGGACAGGGGCGGCGGCCTGCCGGGGTGGTGCGGCCGCTTCCTCGTCGTACGGCGGTTCGGCGTCGTCGTCACGGGCCCGGAGCGTGCCGCGCTGGAAGCCGGCCAGGGAGGAGGCGGCCGCTTCCGCGGTGAAGTCGTCGGGGGAGCCGTCGCCGCCGGCGGGCGCGGGCTCCTCGCGCAGTTCCTCCACCAGGCTGGTCTGCGGCACCCGGCGGGGGAGCGGGGCGAGACCGTCCCGGCGGGGGATGACCGCGCGGGCGGCGGACGTGGCGGCAGGAACGGCGGACGTGGCGGCGGACGCGGCGGCGGAGGCGGTCCGGGCCGCGGCGACGGGCCGGGACCCGCTTGCGGACCCGGCGGTGCGTATGTCGCGCGCCGACGTCTCGATTCCCTCCGGCGTCTCGATTCCCTCCAGCGTCCCGGCTCCCTCCGGCGTCCCGGTTCCCTCCCACACCGCCGCGCTCTCCGACACCTCGGCGGGCTCGGCACCCACCGGGCTCCGCCCGTCGATCGAACCCGCTACGTCCACAGCACTCCGCCCGTCGTCCACCGGGCTCTGCCCGTTCTTCGCACCGCCACTGGTCTGCGGGCCGTCGCCCGCCCCTCTCGGCCCGAGGGAGGCGGCCAGGCCGTTCGGGCCGGCCACCGCCTTGGCGTCCCGCGCACCCGGCGCACCGGCCTCCGGGATCTCCCGCACCACGATGTCGTGCGGTATCAGCACGATCGCCGTGGTCCCGCCGTACGGCGACGGGCGCAGGGTGACGGCGATGCCGTGCCGGTGGGCCAGCTGGGCGATCACGAACATGCCGAGCCGCAGGTCGTCGGCGAGCGCCACCACGTCGAACTGCGGGGGCACCGCCAGCTGTTCGTTGAAGGACGCGTAGTCCTCCTCCGACATGCCGAGGCCGCGGTCCTCGACCTCGACGGCCAGGCCCTTGGCGACCATCCCGGCCCGCACCGTGACGGGGCTCGGGGCGGGGGAGTACGCGGTCGCGTTGTCGATGAGCTCGGCCAGCAGATGGATGACGTCGGCCACCGCGGGCGGCGCGACGTACACCTCCTCCTCGGTGTGCACGTCCACCCGCTGGTACTCGGCGACCTCGCCGACCGCACTGCGCAGGATGTCGATCAGCGCGACCGGCTCGGCCCAGCTGCGGCCCGGCCGTTCGCCGCTGACGATGACGAGGTTCTCCTCGTAGCGGCGCAACTGGCTGGCCGTGGAGTCCAGTTCGTACAGGCTCTTGAGGATGTCCGGGTCGGAGTGCTCGCGTTCCAGTGTGTCGAGCCTGCTGAGCTGGAGGTTGACCAGGTTCTGGCTCTGCCGGGCGATGCCCAGGATGATCTTCTGGAAGCCGCGCCGGGTGTCGGCGAGTTCGACCGCGGTGTGCACGGCCGTGCGCTGGGCGGTGTTGAACGCCTGGGCGACCTGGCCGAGTTCGTCGTGGCCGTAGTCCAGCGGGGTCGTCGCCGACTCCGGGTCGACCGTCTCGCCCCGCTCCAGCCGCGCCACCACGTCGGGCAGCCGCTCCTGCGCGAGGCTGACGGCGGCCCGGCGCAGGCCGCGCAGCCGCCGGGACAGCGAGCGGGTGATCCGCCAGGACATGCCGACGCACACCAGCAGCGCGAGCAGCCCGCCGGCGCTCAGGATCCCCGCCTTGAGCAGCAGCCCGTCCGCCTTGTCGGCACTGCGTTCGAGCAGGTCCGTCGTCTGCCGCTGGATCAGGCTCGCGTACTGCTCGGACAGCTTGTCCATGGCGGCGTTCCACCGCTTCCGGGCGTCGGGCAGGGCGATGCGGTCCGCGCCGGCGCCGGTGTTCCGGGCCGCCAGCACCTGGTCCTCGACGGCCTGGAGGGTCTGCCACTCCGGGCTCGCCAGGATCCGCTCGGTCTGTGCCTTGGCAGTGCCGGTCAGTTGGGGCACGACCTGGTCCTGGACCAGCCAGCGCCGGGTGTTCACCAGCTCCGCGAACTGCACCCAGGCCTTGTCGTCGAGATGCCCGGACGGCCAGGCCAGGGTGAGCTGCGCGTCCTCCTGGGAGACCAGCTCCGCCGCGTGCTCCAGGGCGACCAGCGGACCGGCCTGAGAGGTGAGGTCGCCGTCGTCGACCTGGGAGAGCTCCTGGAACGCGTGGATCTGGTCGTCGATGATCGAGGAGTACTGGTCCAGCGCCTGCTGGGGGGTGATGTCGGTCGGGTCGTCCACCTGGTCCCGGTAGTACTCCAGGCTGCCCACCGAGCCCAGCACCGAGTACAGCCGGTCCGAGACGCGGGAGGGCGCCTTCTCGATCGCGTCCGCCTGCCCGACCAGCTTCGCGACCGCCGCGTCGGTCTCCTCGCGCTGCGCGTCCAGGGCGGCCCGGGAGCCGTGCGGCGAGGCCAGCCAGGCCGCCGACAGGCTGCGTTCCCGCTGGAGGGCGAGCGTCGTGTCGGTGCCCATGGCACCCGTCGACCGGCTCAGCTCCGTCTGGTCGCGCAGCCGAAGCCCCTCCGAGAACATCTGGATGGTCGTCACGCCCCACATGGCGGCGAGGGTGACGCTGGGCACCAGGGCCAGAAGCACCAGCGAGAGGCGTATGGATCCGAGACGGCGCCGGGCACCTGTCCGTCGAGACATCGTCGTCCTAGGGCGATCAGCGGGGAACGAGGAACGGGGAGGCGGATC
>NZ_NGFN01000223.1 GCF_002148965.1 Streptomyces swartbergensis
GTCCGGACCTCTCCGTCTGGCCGCGCCCCCAGTCCCTGCGCGCGACCGGCGCACCGGTCGCGGTCACGGACGAGGTCGCCCTGATCACCGACACGACGGCCGACCCTCCCCCAAGGTCTCGGCTTCGCTCGAACAGGGGGGACCCCCATGCCGTCGAAACCTTGCGCGACCTGCTGCGGCAGGCCGGGGCCCGCCGCATCACCGACTCGGCCGTGCCCGGGGCGCTGGTCGTGCGGGTGCGGACGGAGCCCGTCCGCCGGGACGACCGCCGCGCCCTCCCCTCCGGGGGATACGAGCTGTCCGTCGGCGGGGGCGGCGTCTTGCTGACCGGAACCGGCGAGGACGGCCTGTTCCACGCGGTCCAGACGCTGCGGCAGCTCCTGCGCGCCGACGGCACGATCGCCGCCGCCGTCGTACGCGACTGGCCCGGCACCGCCGTGCGCGGCATCACCGAGGGCTTCTACGGCACCGCCTGGACGCACCGGCAGCGGCTGGGGCAGCTCGACTTCATGGGGCGCACCAAGCAGAACCGGTATCTGTACGCCCCCGGTGACGACCTCTACCGGCAGGCCCGCTGGCGTGAGCCGTATCCGGCGGGACAGCGGGCCCGGTTCCGGGAGCTGGCCGAGCGGGCGCGCCGCAACCACGTCACGCTCGGCTGGGCGGTGGCTCCGGGCCAGGCGATGTGCTTCGCGTCGGACGACGACGTGCGCGCGCTGACGCGCAAGTTCGACGCCATGTGGGCGCTGGGCTTCCGGGCCTTCCAGCTCCAGTTCCAGGACGTGAGCTACAGCGAGTGGCACTGCGACGCGGACGCCGACCGGTTCGGCTCCGGCCCGCGGGCGGCCGCGCGGGCGCAGGCCCGGGTGGCGAACGCGGTGGCCCGCCACCTGGCGGAACGGCACGCCGGTGCCGCCGGTCTGTCGCTGATGCCGACCGAGTACTACGAGGACGGCACGACCGACTACCGGCGGGCGCTGGCGAGCTCGCTGGACCCGCGTGTCGAGGTGGCGTGGACGGGCGTCGGGGTGGTGCCCCGCACCATCACGGGCGGCGAACTGGCCGACGCCCGGGAGGCGTTCCGGCATCCGCTGGTCACGATGGACAACTACCCGGTCAACGACTACAAGCCCGGCCGTCTCTTCCTCGGCCCCTACCGGGGCCGCGAGCCGGCCGTCGCCACCGGCTCGGCCGCCCTGCTCGCCAACGCGATGCAGCAGCCCGAGGCGTCCCGCATCCCGCTGTTCACCGCCGCCGACTACGCCTGGAATCCGCGCGCCTACCGCCCCGGGGAGTCCTGGCGCGCCGCGATCGCCGACCTGGCGGGCGGGGACCGGCGCCGCGAGGAGGCCCTGGCCGCGCTCGCCGGGAACGACGCGTCGTCGGTCCTCGGCGAGGAGGAGTCGGCGTACCTGCGCCCGCTGACCGAGGCGTACTGGCGGGCCCGTACGGCGGGCGGCGCCGAGGCGAGTGGTCCCGGGACAAACCGCACCGGGACGGACGGCGACGCCGCGCGGCGGCTGCGCGAGGCGTTCACCGTGCTGCGCGAGCTGCCCCGGCGGCTGACGGGCACCGCCCTCGCCCCGGAGGTGGCTCCCTGGTCGGAGCAACTGGCCCGCTACGGCGAGGCGGGCACGACCGCGCTCGACATGCTGGACGAGCAGCGCGCCGGGGATGCGGCGGCGGCCTGGACGGCGTACCGGGAACTCGGCGCGCTGCGGGCCCGGCTGGAGCCGGCGCCGGTCAAGGTCGGCACGGACGTCCTGGACCCCTTCCTGGGGCGGGCGCAGAAGGCGTACACGGCTTGGTCGGGCATCGACCACGAGCCGCCCCCCAGCCCGGGCGACCCGGGCGACGGCCGCACCCTGCGCTTTTCGCACCCCCGGTCCCTGACGGCCGTGACGGTTCTCACCGATCCCGGCACCGAGGGCGACGTCGAGGTTCACGTCCCGGACCGGGGCTGGCGGCGGGCCGGCCGGCTGGCCGCTTCGGGGGCGACCGAGGTGCGGGCCGGGCAGCGGGTGGACGCCGTGCGGGTCACCGGTCCCGCGTCGTCCCGCGTGCGTCACCTGGTCCCGTGGTTCGCGGACTCCCCCGCCACCTCTTTGGAGCTGACACGCGACCGCGTGGACGCCGAGACCGGCAGGACGCGGCGGCTGACGGCCGGGCTGGCCTCGCTGCGCCCCGCCGACGCCCGCGGCAGGCTCACCGTCGAGGCACCCGAGGGCGTACGAGTCCGGGCGCCGAGGTCCGAGCTGGCCGTGCCGCGCGGCACCAAGGTGGAGGTCCCGGTCGAGGTGACCGTGGAGCGCGGTGCGCCGAAACGGTCCTACGACATCCGGCTGGGGTTCGCGGGAGCCACCCGCACGCTCACCGTCCGGGCCTTCCCGCCCACCGGCGGGCCCGACGTGGCCCGCACCGGCACGGCGCGTTCCTCGGGCGACGAGACGCCCGACTTCCCCGCGTCGGCGGCGAACGACGGCGACCCGGACACGCGCTGGTCGTCCCCGGTCGACGACGGCGCCTGGTGGCAGGTCGAGCTGCCTCGCCCGGTGCGGCTCGGGCAGCTCGTGCTGCGCTGGCAGGACGCCCACCCCTCGGCGTACCGCGTCCAGGTCTCGCCCGACGGCCGCCGCTGGCGCACGGCGGCCGCGGTGCGGGACGGCAGGGGCGGCCACGAGAGCGTCCGCATGGACGAGCGCGACGTGCGCTTCGTACGGGTGCAGGGCGAGAAGCGGGCCACGCCGTACGGGTACTCGCTGTGGTCGGTGGAGGCGTACGCCGTCACGGACTGAACCCACCCTCTCGGGCCCGGGTCGGGAAAATGGATCGCCGCCGACTATTCACTCAGTACATGTACTGAGTGCATAATGATCGCCATGAGCACCCGCCACATCCTGCTGGGCCTGCTCGCCACGGGTCCGAGCCACGGCTACGACCTCAAGCGACGCCACGACGAACGGTTCCCGCAGGCCCGACCGCTGGCCTACGGGCAGGTCTACACGACCCTCCAGCGCCTCGTCCGGGACGGTCTCGCCGCGGTCGAGGGCACCGACTCGGACGGCGGCCCGGAGCGGACGACGTACCGTGCCACGGACGAGGGGACGCGTGAACTGTCCCGGTGGGCCGGGGAGATCGCGCCGCCCGCGCCCTTCGTGGCGAACGAGATCTTCGCCAAGGTCGTGGTCGCGATCCTCTCGGGCGGTGACCCGGCCGCGTACCTGAGCGCCCAGCGCGCCGCCCACATGGAGCGGATGCGGGAGCTCACGGCGGTCAAGGCCGCCAAGGGCGCGGACCTCGCGACCGTGCTCTCGGCCGACTACGCCCTCAACCACCTCGACGCCGACCTCCGCTGGATGAGCACCACGGCGGCCCGGCTCACCACCCTGACCGCGGAGGTCGACGCAGCATGAGCAGACCCGTGCCCCTTCTCTCGGCGAGCGGCCTCACCAAAACGCACGGCAGGACACCCGCACTGCGCGGCGCCTCGGTCGACCTGCACGCCGGCGAGATCCTCGCCGTGACCGGCGCGAGCGGCAGCGGGAAGTCGACGCTGCTGCACTGTCTGGCCGGGATCGTCCGGCCCGACGGGGGCTCGGTGTCGTACGACGGCCGGCGGCTGGAGGACCTGCCCGAGAAGCGGCTGAGCGAGCTGCGGCGGACCGAGTTCGGCGTGGTGTTCCAGTTCGGGCAGCTCATCCCCGAGCTGACGGCCCTGGACAACGTCGCCCTGCCGCTGCTGCTGGCCGGCACCGACCGCGCCCGTGCCCGGGTCCGGGCCGGTGAGTGGCTGGAGCGGTTCGGCGTGCGCGGCCAGGAGGACCTGCGGCCGGGCGAGATGAGCGGCGGCCAGGCCCAGCGGACCGCGCTGGCCCGTGCCTTGGTCACCGGCCCGAAGGTGGTCTTCGCGGACGAGCCGACGGGCGCCCTCGACTCGCTCGCCGGCGAGCAGGTCATGACGGCCCTGCTGCACACGGTCCGCGAGTCGGGCACGGCGGTCCTGCTGATCACCCACGACGCGCAGGTGGCGGCGTACGCGGACCGGGAGATCCAGCTGCGGGACGGCGCTGTGGCACCGCTGGGGGTGACCGCGTGAACTCCCTGCGTTCCGATCTGCGCCTCGCCTGGGAGCTCACCCGTGGTTCCGATCGACGCGAGTGGTGGCGGGTCGCGCTGACGGCGACGGGCGCCGCGCTCGCGACCGGGTTCGCGCTGGCCGCCGTCGCCCTGGCCGCGCTGCGGGGCAGCTACAGCGTGCCCGTCGCCGCGGGCCTGCTCGACGAGCCCGGCACGCGGTCCGGTGTGATCGTCGGCCTGCTGCTCCTGCTCGTGCCCGTGCTGGGGTTCCTCGGCCAGTGCGCCCGGATCGGCGCCGTGCACCGCGACCGGCGGCTGGCCGGGCTGCGGCTGGCCGGGGCGACGCCCTGGCAGGTGCGGCGGATCGCCGCGCTGGAGACCGGGCTGGCCTGTCTGCTGGGCTCGGCGGCCGCCACCGCCTTGTCGGTACTGGTCCTGCTGCGCGAGTGGGACCGGCCGACCGCCCTGGCCTGGGTCGGGATCGCCCTGGTCGCCGTCGCCGTACCGGTGCTGGGCGCGGTGGCGGGCGCACTGGCGCTGCGCCGGGTCGTGGCCTCCCCGCTCGGCTGGGTGCGCCGGGTCAGGCCGCACGACGGACGAGGACCCGGACTGCTGTTCCTGGCCGGGGTCCTGCTCGTCGCGGTGCTGGCGCTGGTGACCGTGGCCACCACGTCCACGGCCGCCTCCAACCGGCCGAACGGCGGGCCGCCGCTGATGATGATGGGCGTGGTCCTCGTGGTCGGCGCGGGCGCGGTATGGCTCTCCGGGGCCACCGCGAAGGCGACCGGGCGGATCCTCGCGCCCCGGGCCCGGTCGGCGGCGACGCTGATCGCGGCGGAACGGCTGCGCGACGACCCCTGGTCAGCCGCCCGCACGCATGCGGCGGTGCTGCTGGTGACGCTCGTCGGGACCGGCTTCATGAGCATCCGGCAGGTGCTGAGCGATGTGGTGCACAGCAAGCGATACCTCGCCGAGAACGCGTCCTACTACACCACCGGCCTCGACCTCACCGGCGCCGCCGTCGCCGTCGCCTTCGCGATCACGCTGTCCGGCCTCGCCGTCGGCACCGCCGAGTCCCTGGCCACCCGCCGCCGGGGCCTGGCCGCGCAGGCCGCCGCCGGGGTGCCGCACCCGGTGCTCGGCCGGGCCCTGCTGCTGGAGACCGCGCTGCCGCTCGCCCCCGCCGTACTGCTCTCGGGCCTGGGCGGGACGACCATCGGCGCCTGGTACGCGCTGCTCAACGACCGGCCGGTGCCCTGGGCGATCGCCCTGGTACCCGTCGCCGCCTACGCCGCCTGCCTGCTGGCCGCGGCCACCTCGCTGCCCCTGCTGCGCCGCTCGGTACGCCCGGGGGAGCTGCGGTACGCGTAAGCGTCCTCCGCAGGGCGGGCCGGCCCGGGGGAACGGGGGTTCACCGGGCCGGTCGGCCGGCCGCACACGGCATCCGGCCGCACGCGCCATGACGAACGTCACGCGGCAATACGAAAGCCCGGATCCTCTCAGGCGGAAATGCCGTCGATCCGGGCCAAGGCGTCGTCCGCGCCGTACGGCTGCAAGTACGGCAGCCAGCGCGGGTCCCGATGGCCGGTCCCGATGATGCGCCAGGCCAGGCCGGTGGGCGGGGCGGGTTTGTGGCGCAGCCGCCAGCCGATCTCGAAGAGGTGCCGGTCGGCCTTCACGTGGTTGCAGCGGCGGCAGGACGCCACCACGTTGTCCCAGACGTGCTTGCCCCCGCGGCTGCGCGGGATGACGTGGTCGACGCTGGTTGCGACGCCACCGCAGTACATGCACCGGCCCCCGTCACGGGCGAACAGCGCCCGGCGGGTCAGAGGAACGGGCCCCCGATAGGGAACCCGGACGAATCGCTTGAGCCGGACCACGCTGGGTGCGGGGACTGTGACGGTCGCGCTGTGCAGATAGGCGCCGGACTCCTCGAGGCATACGGCCTTGTTCTCGAGGACGAGGACGAGCGCGCGGCGGAGCGGTACGACACCTAGCGGCTCGTACGACGCGTTGAGGACCAGGACGTGCGGCACGGATGCCTCCTTGGACGCCGGCGGCGCGTGGCTCGCGCCGGGACGATTCGTAGCCAGTCTCCCCTCATGCCTGGTGAAAGCGCCACCATGTCCCCGTAACGGGCTGGGAGTGTTTTCGACCACATCAGATTCATCCCCCGGATCATGGCCTGTTCAAGCCCAGGTGAGCATGGTCTCTCCTTCACACATCCTGCGGAAGCACACACAATGCCCCGTTAGTGTGGTGGTTCTGCCCCCGCGGTGACCCAGTCGTGACCTCGACCCCCTGAACCACCGCACCGGGGCGGACCGCTGTACTTGGAGGTACCTGCCGTGTCCCTGTCCGCTGTCCTGCTCGCCGCCGGCCCGTCGCCGTCGCCGATCCCCTCGGATACGGAGACCCCGAGAGTGCCCTCGCTCCAGGACGCCCAGGAGAGCGCGACGAACGCCGCCGGCTGGGTCGAGCAGAACTGGTCGACGTGGCTCGCGATCGGCCTGCGGGTCCTGCTCATCGTGGTGATAGCGGCAGTGCTGAGGGTCGTCGTCCGGCGTGCGATCACCAAGCTGATAGACCGCATGAACCGGACCGGCCAGTCCGTGGACGGCTCCGGGCTCGGCGGGCTGCTGGTCAACGTCGAGCGCCGTCGCCAGCGCTCCCAGGCGATCGGCTCGGTGCTGCGCTCGGTGGCGTCGTTCCTGATCATGGGCACGGCCGCGCTGATGGTCCTGGGCACCTTCCAGATCAACCTGGCCCCGCTGCTGGCCTCGGCCGGTGTCGCCGGTGTCGCGATCGGCTTCGGCGCCCGCAACCTGGTCACGGACTTCCTCTCGGGTGTCTTCATGATCCTGGAGGACCAGTACGGCGTCGGTGACACGATCGACGCGGGCGTCGCCTCCGGCGAGGTGATCGAGGTGGGCCTGCGCGTGACCAAGCTGCGCGGCGACGGCGGCGAGATCTGGTACGTCCGCAACGGCGAGGTCAAGCGCATCGGCAACCTGTCCCAGGGCTGGGCGACGGCCAACGTCGACGTCACGGTCCACTCCGGCGAGGACCTGGACAAGGTCAAGGCCACCCTGGACGAGGTCGCCGAGAAGATGGGTGCCGAGGAGCCCTGGAACGAGCTGCTGTGGGGCCCGATCGAGGTGCTCGGCCTGGACAGCGTCCTGCTGGACTCCATGGTCGTGCGCGTCTCGGCGAAGACCATGCCCGGCAAGTCCCTGACCGTGGAGCGCGAGCTGCGCTGGCGCATCAAGCGGGCCTTCGACGCGGCGGACATCCGCATCGTCGGCGGGGCCACGGCCACGGCCGAGGAGACGCCCGCCGACCCGACGGCGGGGATGGCGCCCCCGTCGGTGTACGCGAACTCGGCGTCCCCGCAGTCGGCGGCGGCGTCCCCGCTCACGCCCGTCGCACCGCCGACGAGCACCACGAAGTAGCCGACCCGCGGCACGAAGAGGCCCGTACGGAGAGGGGCGGCACCCGGACTTCCGGGTGCCGCCCTTTTCGCATGCCCGGGTAACGACTGCGTTGCCTGACCCGTCCCCTCTTGACGCCCGCGCGGCGCCGGGCTTACCTTCCTCCCCACCGATAGGAAACTTTCCTAACAATGGTCCGGCGCAGGTCGGCCGGATGGACTTCCCCGCCGGATCACTGAGAAGCTGAGCAGCCGAAGGGCAGGTGTGGACACGCATGGCAGGAACCGCCGGCACGCCGGGCACCCCGCGCGTCCTGCGCGCCATGAACGACCGGGCCGCCCTGGACCTGCTGCTGGAGCACGGACAGCTGTCCCGCACTCGGATCGGCAAGCTCACCGGCCTGTCCAAGCCGACCGCCTCCCAGCTGCTGGCCCGCCTGGAGGCCGCGGGCCTCGTCCTGGCGACCGGCACCACCGAAGGCCGGCCGGGCCCGAACGCCCAGCTCTACGAGGTCAACCCGGCGGCCGGCTACGCCGCCGGACTCGACGTCACCCCCCAGCGGATCCTCGCCGCGGTCGCCGACATCACCGGCCGTACCGTCGGCCGCCATGAACTGCCCACCCCCGGCAGGCGCACCGGCGCCCCCGTCGTCCAGCAGGTCACCGACGCCCTGGACGGCGCGGTGAAGGCGGCGGGCCTCGCCCGGGACGACATCCACCGGCTCGTCATCGGCACCCCCGGCGCCTTCGACCCCACCACCGGTCGCCTGCGCTACGCCTCCCACCTCCCCGGCTGGCACTCCCCCACCCTCCTGGACGAGCTCGCCGCCGCCCTGCCGATGCCGTTCGAGTACGAGAACGACGTCAACCTGGTCGCCCTCGCCGAACAGCGGCTGGGCGCGGCCCGGGACCACACGGACTTCGTGCTGCTGTGGAACCAGGAGGGCCTGGGCGCCGCCCTGGTCCTGGGCGGCCGGCTGCACCGCGGCTGGACCGGCGGCGCCGGCGAGGTCGGCTTCCTGCCGGTGCCGGGCACACCCCTGGTCCGCCAGGTCACCAAGGCCAACAGCGGCGGCTACCAGGAGCTGGCCGGTTCCCAGGCGGTGCCGAGGCTGGCCCGTGAACTGGGCATCGAGGACATCCCGGCGGGCCCGTACGCCGAGGTGGCCGCGGCCCTGGTCGAGCGGGCCGCCACGCGGGACGACGATCTCCACCGGGAGCTGCTGCGGTCGTACGCGACCCGGCTGGCCACCGGTCTGGCCTCCCTCGTCTCGGTCCTCGACCCCGAGCTCGTCGTCCTGAGCGGCGCGTCCCTCACCTCGGGCGGCGAGACGCTGCGCGCCCTCGTCCAGGCCGAGCTGGAGGAACTGGCCGCGGCACGCCCACGCCTGGTCGTGGGCGACGTCCGTGAACACCCCGTGCTGCGCGGCGCACTGGAGAGCGCGCTCGCGACCACACGCGACGAGGTCTTCGACACCTCGCGCTGACGCCACCCCCCGGTATTTCCACTCCCGGTAGTTCCACTCCCGGTAGTTCCACTCCCGGTAGTTCCACTCCCGGTATTTCCACCCTCCGGTTCTTCCCTTCTTCCCCCGTGCCCCAGGGAGCTCTGCCATGCCCGGAATACCCAGAAAAGCGGCCATCGCGCTTGCCGCCTCCGCCTCCATCGCCCTCCTCGCGACCGCCTGCACCGGTCAGGCGGACGCCGGCGCGAGCGACGACGCCTCCAAGGAGACGACCCTCAACTTCTGGCACGCCTGGAGCGCGCCCGCCGAGGTGAAGGCCGTCAAAGACCTGGTCGCCGGATTCGAGAAGACGCACCCCGGCATCCACGTCAACGTCGTCGGCAACATGACCGACGACAAGATCAACCAGGCCCTGCGCACCGGCGGCGGCAAGGCCCCGGACGTGATCTCGTCCTTCACCACGAACAGCGTCGGCAAGTTCTGCTCCTCCGGCGCCCTGGTGGACCTCGACCCCTTCTTCGAGAAGTCGGGGATCGACCCGGAGAAGACCTTCCCGAAGGCGATGAACGAGTACACGCAGTTCGAAGGAAACCGCTGTGCGGTCCCCCTCCTCGGCGACGCGTACGGCCTCTACTACAACAAGACGGCCTTCGAGAAGGCGGGCATCACCAGCCCGCCGAAGACCTGGTCCGAGTTCGAGAAGGTCGCCAAGAAGCTGACGATCCCCCAGGGCAACACCTACAAGCAGCTCGGCTTCATGCCGAACTACCACGGCTGGGAGACCACCACCGAGCACTACCTCGGGCAGTTCTCCCCCACGTACTTCGACCAGGACGGCAAGTCGAACGTCGGTAAGGACCCGGCCTTCGAGAAGGCGTTCACGATGCAGAAGAAGCTGGTCGACGCGCTCGGCGGCTACCGCAAGCTGGAGACCTACCGCTCCGGGCTCGGCGACGAGTGGGGCCCCAAGCACCCCTTCCACACCGGCCAGGTCGCCATGCAGCTCGACGGCGAGTGGCGCCTGGGCATGGCCCTGGACACCAAGCCGGAGTTCGAGATCGGCGTGGCCCCGCTGCCCGTCCCCGACGACCAGGCCGACCAGTACGGCAAGGGCTACATCACCGGCACCATCGCCGGTGTCGCGGCGACCAGCACCAAGCAGAATGCGGCCTGGGAGCTGGTGAAGTACATGACCACCGACACGGACGCGGTGGTGAACTTCTCCAACGCCATCCACAACGTGCCGTCGACGCTCGCGGCCCCGAAGTCCCCGAACCTGAAGTACGACCCGCGCTTCAAGACGTTCCTGGAGATCGCCGCCGACCCGAACTCGACCACCGCCCCCGCCTCCGTCAACGGCGGCGTCTACCTCACCACGATCCAGGAGTTCGGCTACGACTACGAGAGCGGCAAGGCCACCGACCTCAAGGCCGGCCTGAAGAAGACGGCCGAGCAGATCGACACGGACATCGCGCAGGCGAAGTAGGCCATGAAAACCGTGAGCACCGTGAGTACCGTGAGCACTTACACCCTGCGCGCGAAACACCGCCGATCGACCCTGCGCACCCTCGCGTTCCTCTCCCCCTGGCTGATCGGCTTCTCGGTCTTCTTCACCTACCCGCTGATCTCCACCGTCTACTTCTCCTTCATGCAGTACGACGGCTTCAAGCCGCCCTCATGGACCGGCACGAAGAACTGGTCGTACGTCTTCGAGCACTACCCGCTCTTCTGGCCCGCCCTGCGCAACACGCTGTGGCTGGTCGTCATCATGGTCACGCTCCGGGTCGCCTTCGGTCTGGGCGTGGGCCTGCTGATCACCAAGATCAAGACGGCTACGGGTGTCTTCCGCACCCTCTTCTACCTGCCGTACCTGGCCCCGCCCGTGGCGGCCACCATGGCCTTCGCGTTCCTCCTCAACCCCGGCACGGGCCCGGTCAACTCGATCCTGGAGAAGACCGGGCTCCCCGCCCCCGGCTGGTTCAACGACCCCACGTGGTCGAAGCCGGCCCTCACCCTCCTGGCCCTCTGGGGCATCGGCGACCTGATGGTCATCTTCATGGCCGCCCTGCTGGACGTACCGAAGGAGCAGTACGAGGCGGCCGAACTGGACGGCGCCACACCCTGGCAGCGCTTCCGGTACGTCACGCTCCCGAACATCTCCCCGATCGTCATGTTCGCGGTCGTCACCGGCGTGATCCAGACGATGCAGTACTACACACAGCCGCTGATCGCCGGAAAGGTCGCCTCGGGCGTGATCCAGGGCGCGGGCACCCAGTTCGAGCCGGGCTACCCGGACAAGTCCACGCTCACGCTCCCCCAACTCGTCTACAACCTGGGCTTCCAGCGCTTCGACTACGGCTCCGCCTGCGTGGTCGCCCTGGTCCTCTTCACCCTCTCCATGGCCTTCACCGCACTTCTGATGCGCCGCAAGGGCGGTCTGATCCAGGCAGGTGACCGATGACCCAACTACTGGACAAGCCAGTGGCGTTGAAGCCCCCGACCTCTCCCGCGGAACGCACCGCCCACCGCAGGGCGTTCCTGGAATGGATCGCGGTCCACTCCCTGGGCATCGCGGTCGCCCTCTTCTTCACCCTCCCCTTCCTCTTCGTCCTCCTCACCTCGCTCATGAGCGACAGCCAGGCGCTCAGCCGCGACCTGATCCCGCACACCTGGGAATGGGACAACTACCGAAGAGTCCTCGACACCCCCGGCTTCCTCACCTGGTGGCGGAACACCCTGTTCTACGCGGTCCTGGGCACGGCGCTCACGGTGATCTCCTCGATCCCGGTGGCCTACGCCCTCGCGAAGTTCCGCTTCCGGGGCCGCAACCTCGCTCTGATGCTGGTCATCTCGATGATGATGCTGCCGCCGCAGGTGATCATCATCCCGATGTACCTGTTCTGGGCGAAGCAGCTCGACCTGTCCGGCACGCTCTGGCCGCTGATCATCCCCATGGCGTTCGGCGACGCGTTCTCGATCTTCCTGCTGCGCCAGTTCCTCACCACGATCCCCGACGAATACCTGGACGCGGCCAAGGTGGACGGCTGCGGCGACCTGCGCACCCTCCTGAAGGTCGTACTCCCGATGGCGAAACCGGGCATAGCCGCAGTAGCCCTCTTCCAGTTCTTCTACGCGTGGAACGACTACTTCGGCCCTCAGATCTACGCCTCGGAGAACCCGGGCGCCTGGACCCTCTCCTACGGCCTGGAGTCGTTCAAGGGCGCCCACCACACCGACTGGAACCTCACCATGGCCGCCACCGTGCTGGTGATGGCACCCGTGATCCTCGTGTTCTTCTTCGCCCAGAAGGCGTTTGTAGAGGGAGTCACGCTCACCGGCGTAAAGGGCTAGCTCACCGGCGTAACGGGTCAGACGCAAGCAAAGGGTTGGACGCAATGAAACTCACCGTGGTCGGCGGAGGCTCGACCTACACCCCCGAACTCGTGGACGGCTTCGCCCGCTTGCGGGACACCCTGCCCGTCGGGGAACTGGTCCTGATGGACCCGGCGCAGGACCGCCTGGACCTGGTGGGCGGCCTCGCCCGCCGCATCTTCGCCCGCCAGGGCCACCCCGGCCGCATCACCACCACGACCGACCTCGACCGTGCGGTCGACGGCGCGGACGCGGTCCTCCTCCAGCTCCGCGTGGGCGGCCAGGCGGCCCGGGAACAGGACGAGACCTGGCCCCTGGAGTGCGGCTGCGTGGGCCAGGAGACGACCGGCGCCGGCGGTCTGGCGAAGGCCCTGCGCACGGTCCCGGTGGTCCTGGACATCGCGGACCGGGTACGCCGCAACAACCCCCACGCCTGGATCATCGACTTCACGAACCCGGTCGGCATCGTGACCCGCGCCCTGCTCCAGGCCGGCCACAAGGCGGTGGGCCTGTGCAACGTGGCGATCGGCCTCCAGCGCAAGTTCGCGGCCCTGCTGGGCGTCGAGCCCTGGGAAGTCCACCTCGACCACATCGGCCTCAACCACCTCACCTGGGAGACGGGAGCACGCCTGGGCGGCCCGGAAGGCGAGGACGTCCTCCCCAAGCTGCTGGCCGAGCACGGCGACAGGATCGCGGCTGACCTGCGCCTCCCCCGCCCCCTCTTCGACCGCCTGGGCGTGGTCCCGTCGTACTACCTGCGCTACTACTACGCGCACGACGAGGTCGTACGGGAACTCGGGACGAAGCCGTCCCGCGCGGCCGAAGTGGCGGCCATGGAACGGCAACTGCTGACCATGTACGCCGACCCGGCCCTGGACGAGAAGCCGGCGCTGCTCGCCAAACGGGGCGGCGCGTACTACTCGGAGGCGGCGGTGGACCTGGCGGCGGCCCTGCTGGGCGGCGGCGGAACGCCGTACCAGGTGGTGAACACGTACAACCGGGGCACTCTCCCGTTCCTCCCCGACGACGCGGTGATCGAGGTGCAGGCGGCGGTGGGCGCGAAGGGAGCGTCCCCGCTCCCGGTCCCGTCCGTGGACCCCCTCTTCGCGGGCCTGATGGCGAACGTGACGACGTACGAGGACCTGGCCCTTCAGGCGGCTCTGCACGGCGGCCGGACCCGCGTCTTCCGGGCCCTCCTCTCCCACCCCCTCATCGGCCAGTACGAGTACGCCGAGGCGCTCACCGACCGACTGATCGCACACAACCGGGAGCACCTCGCGTGGGCCTGACCGCACATGTCCTCGCCATCGACGCCGGCAACAGCAAGACGGACGTCGCGATCGTGACGGCGGACGGAGAGGTCCTGTCCACGGCCCGCGGGGGCGGCTTCCGCCCGCCCGCGGTAGGCCTGGACACGGCGATGACCACCCTCACCCACACGGTCACCCAGGCCCTGTCCACCGCCGGGCTCACCACCGTCGACCACGTCTCGGCGTGCCTCGCCAACGCCGACTTCCCCGTCGAGGAGGACCGGTTGGCGGCCGCGCTGCGAGCGCGCGGCTGGGGCACGACGGTGACGGTCCGGAACGACACCTTCGCCATCCTCCGGGCCGGTGTTACGGAACCCCGGGGTGTCGCGGTCGTCTGCGGCGCCGGCATCAACTGCGTCGGCATGCGCCCCGACGGCCGCACGGCCCGCTTCCCGGCCCTGGGCCGGGTCTCGGGCGACTGGGGCGGTGGCTGGGGCCTGTCGGAGGAGGCCCTGTGGCACGCGGCACGCTCGGAGGACGGCCGCGGACGCGCCACGGCCCTGGCCCACACCCTCCCCGCCCACTTCGGCCTGTCCTCCATGTACGCCCTCATCGAGGCGCTGCACCTGGGCGGCATAGAACAATCCCGTCGCCACGAGCTGACCCCGGTCCTCTTCGCGACGGCGGCGCACGGCGACACGGTCGCCCGCGCGATCGTGGAACGCCAGGCGGACGAGGTGGTCGCGATGGCCGTGGTGGCCCTGACCCGCCTGGAACTGCTGGACGAGCCGACACCCGTCCTCCTGGGCGGCGGGGTGCTGGCCGCCCAGCACCCGCAGCTCAACGGCATGATCACCGGCCTGCTGACCGACAGAGCACCCAAGGCGGCCCCTCAGGTGGTCACGGCCAGTCCTGTCCTGGGGGCGGCGCTGCTGGGACTGGACAGGGTGGGAG
>NZ_NGFN01000224.1 GCF_002148965.1 Streptomyces swartbergensis
GCTGTCCCCCTTCAAACGCCCGGCCCCCGACGCGCAGTTCCCGCGCACCCGCTGTCCCCCTTCAAACGCCCGGCCCCCGACGCGCAGTTCCCGCGCACCCGGCTCGTCCTGCCCGGCCTGCGCGTCGACCTCGCGCGGCTGGCGGCGTACGAGCGGGTCTGCGGGTTCCCGACCGGGGACGACGCGCTGCCGCCGACGTATCCGCACGTGCTGGGCTTCCCCCTGGCCATGCGGCTGATGAGCGGCCGGGACTTCCCGCTGCCGCTGCTCGGCCTCGTCCACACCTCGATCACGATCACCCGGCACCGGGCGATGCCGGCCACCGGGGCGTACGAACTCATGGTGCGCGTCGAGGGGTTGGCACCCCACCGGCGCGGCACTGAGGCGACCGTCGTCACCGAGGTGCGGGAGGGCGGGGACGTCGTATGGGAGTCGAGGAGCACGTACCTCGCCCGGCACCGCACGCGACGGCCCGCCGAGGCTCCCCGGGAAGGGGTACGGAAGCCGCCGCCGGCCGTGGCCGAGTGGCGGCTCGCCGAGGACGTCGGACGGCGGTACGCGGCGGCGTCCGGCGACCGCAACCCGATCCACCTCCACCCGCTCACCGCCCGCCTGTTCGGCTTCCCCCGGGCCATCGCGCACGGCATGTGGACCGTCGCCCGCTGCCTCGCCGCACACGGCACGCCGGACTCCTGCCACGTACGCGCGCAGTTCCGGGCACCGGTCCTGCTGCCCGGGACGGTGACGTACGCCGCGGAGGACGGCCGGTTCGAGCTGCGGGGCCGGGAGGACCGGATCCATGTGACGGGCGACGTCTCCCCCACCTGAGCGCGCCCGCCTGCTGTTCCTCAGGCGGTGACGGGGGAGGCGTATCCCCCCTGTACTCCCGCCTGCTGCTCCTCAGGCGGTGACGGGGGAGGCGTATCCCCCCTGTACTCCCGCCTGCTGCTCCTCAGGCGGTGGCGGCGGAGGCCTGTCCCACCTGAACGCCCGCCTGCTGCTCCTCCGGCGGTGACCACGGGCGCCCCGCCATGAGGTCGCCCAGGCCCGCCCAGGCGAAGTTCATCATCGTGGCCGCGGCCTGGCGGGCCGTGACGCCCGGGGTGGCGTTGGCCCAGGCGGCGAGCGACTCGGCGGCGCCGACCAGGGCCTCGGCGAGGCCGGCGACCTCGCGTTCGGGCAGGTCGGGGTCGCGATGGGCCTCGCGCGCCGCGGCGAGGATCAGCTGCGTCACGAACGCGACGATCTCCTCGCGCATCGCGGTGACTTCGGAGGCGAAGGGCTCGCCGTGCGTACGGGCCTGGAGGTGCAGGACCGCCCAGGCGTCCGGGTTGCGCGCGGTGTGCGCGAAGAACGCGCCGAGCCCCTCCCAGAGTTGCCGGTCGGCGGCCAGATCGGGCCGGACACCGGCCCGGACCGCCTCGACGAGTGCCTTGGCCTCGCGGCGGATGCAGGCGGTGAAGAGGTCTTCCTTGGAGTTGAGGTACAGGTAGACCAACGGCTTGGACACGCCCGCGAGTTCGGCTATCTCGTCCATCGACGCGGCCATGTACCCCCGTTGTCCGAAGATCTGCACGGCGGCGTCCAGCATCTGCTGTTCACGGACCGCACGCGGCATCCGCTTGGTCTTCACGGCACCCATACCGCTTAGCGTACGGTCCCCCCGGCCGGCCCCCGGCCGGGAAACCGGAGGAGGGCCGGCCGGGGGGCGTCGGCGCGTCAGGCCGCGGCGGGGACCTGCTCGGGCTGTGCGTCGCGCGGCTCGTCCAGGGAGGAGCCGTCGGCCGTGGCGTAGGCCGTGCGGTCGAGCAGGTTCTCGCGGGCGGAGACCAGGACCGGGATCAGGGCCTGACCGGCGACGTTGGTCGCGGTGCGGATCATGTCGAGGATCGGGTCGATCGCGAGGAGCAGGCCCACGCCCTCCATCGGCAGGCCGAGGGTGGAGAGGGTGAGGGTCAGCATGACCGTCGCGCCGGTGAGACCGGCGGTGGCGGCGGAGCCGACCACCGAGACGAACGCGATCAGCAGGTAGTCGCCGACACCCAGCTGGATGTCGAAGATCTGGGCGACGAAGATCGCGGCGATGGCCGGGTAGATCGCGGCGCAGCCGTCCATCTTGGTCGTCGCGCCGAACGGCACCGCGAAGGACGCGTACTCCTTCGGCACGCCGAGCCGCTCGGTGACCTTCTGGGTCAGCGGCATCGTGCCGACCGACGAGCGGGAGACGAAGGCCAGCTGGATCGCGGGCCAGGCGCCCTTGAAGAACTGGACCGGGTTGACCTTGGCGACGGTCGCGAGCAGCGTCGGGTAGACGCCGAAGAGCACGATCAGGCAGCCGACGTAGATGTCGGCGGTGAACGTCGCGTACTTGCCGATCAGGTCCCAGCCGTAGGTGGCGATGGCGTTGCCGATGAGGCCGACGGTGCCGAGCGGGGCGAGCCGGATGACCCACCACAGCGCCTTCTGCAGCAGTTCGAGGACGGACTCGCTGAGGGTGAGGATCGGCTGGGCCCTCTCACCGAGCTGGAGGGCGGCGATACCGGCGACGGCGGCCATGAAGACGATCTGCAACACGTTCAGTTCGGTGAACGGCGTGATGACGTCGGTCGGCACGATGCCGGTCAGGAAGTCGATCCAGGAGCCGGTGTCCTTGGGCTTCGCACCGTCCTGGGGGGTGAGACCGGTGCCGGCGCCCGGGTTGGTGACCAGGCCGATGACCAGGCCGATGCTCACCGCGATCAACGACGTGGCCATGAACCACAGGAGGGTGCGCGAGGCCAGGCGGGCCGCGTTGTTGACCTTGCGCAGGTTGGTTATCGAGACCAGGATCGCGAAGAAGACGAGCGGGGCGACGGCGAGCTTCAGCAGGCCGATGAACGTGTCGCCGACCTTCTCCAGCGTCGTGACCAGCCAGGACAGGTCCTGGCTGCGGGCGAGCCAGCCGAGCAGCACACCCAGGACGAGACCGGCGATGATCTGAGCCCAGAAGGGCACCTTGAAGGACTTCGTGTGTGAGGACACGGACTGGCTCCGTTGAGGGACGCGTAGGGACTGACGTGGGCGACGACGGGGGTTGCGTTACGTCAGGGACGACAGGTAGCGGACGCGCACCGACAGAGATCCACGTGCAGGCGCGCCACGAGCAAAGCGCTCAGGGGCATGGGGCGCGCGACTGCTGACTTCATGACATCGACCTTAACACCTGAACTTTGAGGACCTCAAAGCCTGGCTTTGACAGGCCGAAATGCGACTCCACCCACACATGACAAAGCGCCCCGTTTCCGAGCAAGCACGGAAACGGGGCGCTGTACGCCGGTACGGGACCTTACGAGGTCTGGGTCTGGCCCTGCGCCCGGGAGGCGTCGTCGGCGACGTCCTCCTGGCTGCGGTTGGCCTCCAGGTTGGCCTTCATCCGGTCCACCCGCTGCGCGATCTGCACGGACGCCCGGTCCCGCTCCTTGCGCAGCACGACGAAACTGATCGGCGCGGAGAACAGCAGGGCGAGCATGACGATCCACAGGCCGTTGCTGGAGCCGAGGCCGCGCGGGGCGAGGCCGGAGTAGACGAGGCCCCAGACGACCACGAGGCAGCCTGCGAAGATCCCGAGGCGCATCAGCGTGTAGCGGAGCATCTCAATCCACTCTTCCGGTTCGAACGGCCAGAACGCACCCAAAGGGGCACCGTCCAGTGAAGCACGCCGGGCGGCCGATCTTGCAGGGGGGTACGAGGCCGCGGGGTCACTTCAGCGGCAGCAGCATGATGATGTCCTCCCGGTCGTCGCCGGGCGCCACCCGGATCGCGCCGGGGATGCGGCCGACCTCCTTGTAGCCGCAGGTCTCGTAGAACCGCTCCAGGCCGAGCCCCCCGCGGCAGGTGAGGCGGATCGCCTCGATCCCGTCGATGCCCCGGGCCGCGTCCTCGGCGGCGGCCAGCAGCTCACGCCCGTAGCCTTTGCCCTGATGGCGCGGGTGCACCATCACCGTGTAGAGCCACAGCCAGTGCGTCATCAGGTGGTGCGTGTTGAAGGTGAGGAACGCGGTCGCCGCGACGCGTCCCTCCTCGTCGTGCCCGACGAGCAGTCTGACCCGCCCCTCCGCCATCGACGCGAAGTGCTGCACCAGCCAGGGACGGATGTCCTCCCGCGTCACCGGCGGCACGAAGCCGACGGCCCCGCCGGCGTTGGAGACGTCGGCCCACAGGTCGAGGATGCCGTCGCGCAGCTCGGGCGTGACGGCAGGATCGAAGGTGAAGGTAAGGGGCATGGGCGATTGTAACTATTACCCCAACGCCTGCGCCGCCACTTTCAGATCCGACAGCAGCCCTCGGTACGCCGCCTCCCGGTCGTCCGCCCGCAACACCGACGACGGGTGGACCGTCGGCACCAGCCGCTCCGGCCGGCCGTGGATCTCCTCCTCCAGCACCGTGCCGCGCACCTGCGTGACCCGGAAGGAGGACCCGAGCAGCGCCTTCCCGGCGGTGGCCCCCAGGACGACGATCAGCTCCGGCTCCACGACCGCGAGCTCCGCGGCCAGCCAGGGCCCGCACGCGGTCATCTCGCGCAGATTCGGCGCCTTGTGGATCCGGCGCTTGCGCGGCTCGGCCTGGGTGAACTTGAAGTGCTTGACCGCGTTGGTGACGTAGGCCTCGGCAGGGTCGATCCCCGCCTCCTCCAGCGCACGGTCCAGGAGCTTCCCGGCGGGCCCGACGAACGGCTTCCCCTGCCGGTCCTCCTGATCCCCGGGCTGCTCCCCGACCAGCATGACGCGAGCGTCCTTGTTCCCGGCCCCGAACACGGTCTGGGTGGCGTCCCGGTGCAATGGGCACCCCCGGCACTCGGCCGCGGCCCGCCGCAGAGCGGTCAACCCGCCGCGATCAGGAACGAAGGGTTCTGCGGTGTAGGCGTCTTCAGGCGCCTTGGTGGCAACCATGCCGGCCGAGTACCCACCTAAGGGGCGCGGGGAACTGCGCGACCAGCCCCCACGACCCGCACCCGCACCGGCACCGGCACCCGCAATCAGACCCGCATCGGCTGCGGCGACTCCCGACGCTCCGGGTCAGGCCCTTCATACTCGCGAATGATCTCGTACCGCGTATTCCGCTCCACCGGCCGGAAACCGGCATCGCGAATGAGATCCAGCAAGTCCTCACGGGTCAACTTGTTCGGCGTCCCGAAGTTGTCCGCATCATGCGTGATCTTGTACTCGACGACCGAACCGTCCATGTCATCGGCGCCGTGCTGGAGCGCGAGCTGCGCGGTCTGCACACCGTGCATGACCCAGAACACCTTGACGTGCGGCACGTTGTCGAACAGCAGCCGCGACACCGCGAAGGTCTTCAGCGCCTCCGCCCCCGTCGCCATCTGCGTCCGCGCCTGAAGGCGATTCCGCACCTTGCCGTCCTGCACGTCGACGAAGTCGTGCTGGTACCGCAGCGGGATGAAGACCTGGAAACCCCCGGTCTCGTCCTGGAGCTCACGCAGCCGCAGCACATGGTCCACCCGGTGCCGCGGCTCCTCGATGTGGCCGTACAGCATCGTGCACGGGGTCTTCAGACCCTTCTCGTGCGCGAGCCGGTGGATGCGGGACCAGTCCTCCCAGTGGGTGCGGTGGTCCACGATGTGCTGCCGGACCTCCCAGTCGAAGATCTCCGCACCACCGCCGGTCAGCGACTCCAGCCCCGCGTCGATCAGCTCGTCCAGGATCTCGGACGCGCTCATCCCGGAGATGGTCTCGAAGTGGTGGATCTCCGTCGCCGTGAAGGCCTTCAGCGAGACGTGCGGCAGCGCGGCCTTCAACTCCCGTAGCGAGCGCGGGTAGTAACGCCACGGCAGGTTCGGGTGCAGCCCGTTGACGATGTGCAGCTCGGTGAGGTTCTCGCCCTCCATCGCCTTCGCGAGCTTGACGGCCTCCTCGATGCGCATCGTGTACGCGTCCTTCTCCCCCGGCTTGCGCTGGAAGGAGCAGTACGCGCAGGAGGCCGTGCACACGTTGGTCATGTTGAGGTGACGGTTGACGTTGAAGTGCACCACGTCGCCGTTCTTGCGCGTGCGCACCTCGTGTGCGAGGCCGCCGAGCCAGGCCAGGTCGTCCGACTCGTACAGCGCGATGCCGTCCTCACGAGTCAGCCGCTCACCGGAGCGGACCTTCTCCTCCAGCTCGCGCTTGAGCCCGACGTCCATTGCCACACCTTTCTCCGACAGCCCGACCAACCGTACTCCCCCACCCTTCGGGCGGGGGGACCCCCATACGGCGCTACGCGCCTATGCCTCTATGCCTCTTCCGGCAGCTCCCCGACCCGGTTCTCCCACTTCGTGGAGAGCACGATGGTCGTACGCGTCCGGGAGACACCCTTGGTGCCGCTGAGCCGCCGGATGATCTTCTCCAGGCCGTCCACGTTCTCCGCCCGCACCTTGAGCATGTACGAGTCGTCGCCCGCGATGAACCAGCAGTCCTCGATCTCCGAGAGGTCCCGCAGCCGCTGTGCCACGTCCTCGTGGTCGGTGGCGTCGGAGAGCGAGATGCCGATCAGGGCGGTGACACCGAGGCCGAGCGAGGCGGCGTCGACGGTGGCCCGGTAGCCGGTGATGACACCGGCCGCCTCCAACCGGTTGATGCGGTCGGTGACGCTCGGTCCCGACAGTCCGACGAGGCGTCCCAGCTCCGCGTAGGAGGCCCGGCCGTTCTCCCTCAGGGCCTGGATGAGCTGCCTGTCCACCGCGTCCATTGCGATCGAAGCCTTCCGCTGAAGTTGTCTGAAAAGTCTGTGGTTGTGATGACGTACAGATGCCGTGCAGGGGTGTGGCTCAGCCGGCGCGGTGTGATCCGCCGCCGAGCTCACCTTGCCAACGGCGGTAGAGCCGGTGCGGCACGCCCGCCGCGTCGAGTACGCGTCCGGCGACGAAGTCCACCAGGTCCTGGATGTGCGTCGCGCCCGCGTAGAAGGCGGGTGAGGCGGGCACGACGGTCGCGCCCGCATCGTCGAGGGTGACAAGGTGCCGCAGGGTCTGGCCGTTCAGCGGGGTCTCACGTACGGCCACGATCAGCTTGCGTCCCTCCTTCAGGGTCACGCTCGCCGCCCGCTGCAACAGGTCCTTCGACAGCCCGAGCGCGACCCCGGCCACGCTCGCGGTCGAGGCGGGCACGATGAGCATGCCCTTGGTCGGGTACGACCCCGAGGAGGGTCCGGCGGCCAGGTCGCCGGCGCTCCAGTGCCGTACGGCGTCGATGTCCACGGAGAACGTGCCGGGCTTGCCGTCGGCGCCCCGGGACAGCCATTCCCGCAGGTCGTCCTGCCAGTGGGCGTCCCGGAAGGAGATCCCGGTCTCGTCGAGCAGGGTGAGCCGGGAGGCGCGGGACACCACGAGGTCGACGCTCTCGCCGGCGGCGAGGAGGGCCCGCAGCACGGCAGCGGCATACGGGGTGCCGGAGGCGCCGGACACCCCTACGATCCAAGGCGTACGCGGTGTCTCGCCTGGCTTGACTGGGTTCACAACACCGAGCCTATCCGGCGTCGCAGGGTGGGAACCGGCCAAGGGGGGCCGGGCGTTCCCCGGAGGGGACGAGCGAGCGCTGGGGGTCGCCATGTCGGGTGTCGGAGCCGGTTGGTCACGCGGCGGCCGTGCGATGGCCGCGGGCAAGCTGATGCTGGCCTGGATCGCGCTGCTGTGGCTGCTGGAAGTGGTGGACGTGGTGAGCGGCCACGCCCTGGACGGCCTCGGCGTCACGCCGCGCATCCCGTCCGAGCTGGTCGACGTCGTCCCCTCGGCGTTCATCCACTTCGGCTTCGCCCATCTGGCCGCGAACACGGTGCCGCTGCTGGTCCTCGGCTTCCTCGCCGCGCTGGCGGGGCTGCGCCGTTTCCTGCTGGTCTGCGCGCTGATCGTGCTCGTCGACGGCCTGGGCGTATGGCTCATAGCCCCGGCGCACACCAACACCGCGGGCGCCTCCGGCCTGATCTTCGGCCTCTTCGGCTTCCTCCTGATCACCGGCTTCGTCGAGCGCCGCCCCTGGGGAGTCCTGGTCGGCATACTCATCGCCGCGATCTGGGGCGGCTCCATCCTGGCGGGCCTCGCCCCCACCCAGACGGGCGTCAGCTGGCAGGGCCACCTGCTGGGTCTGCTGGCGGGGGTGGCGGCGGCGTTCGTGTTCCGCCGCCGGATAGCGAGCCGAGCGCTCGCGTCTTAGGAAGGCGCCTTCGGGTCCACCGGGAGCCGGGCGGTGGGGATCGACAGCTTGCCGAGCGAGGAGTCGACGGCCAGTTCGGGGCCGTACGAGATGGTGTCGCGGCCTCGGTAGCCGTCGGGGCCGGGGTTCCACATGGTCACGACGTGGCCCTTGAGCGGATCGAGCAGGAGGTAGTTGGCGATGCCTCGCGAGGCGTACCACCGGGGCTTCATCTCGTAGTCACGGCGGACGCTTTCCGGTGACACCACCTCGGCGACGAGTTCGATCAGGTCGGCCGGATACGCAGTGCGGTCCGCGGCCGCCGCCTCGGCCGGGATGACGGCGAGGTCGGGGCAGAACTCATGCGGAAACGCGTCCTCGAAGCGGGCGAGCTGGGCACGCAGGCGGTCCATGGGCCGCACCGTATTCAGACGGTCAGGCCCCGAACCAGAAGATCCAGCAGCGCGCACACGAACAGGGCAATGCCGATGAAGCCGTTGACGCTGAAGAACGCCCTGTTGACCCGGGACAGGTCATGGGGGCGGACGATGGTGTGCTCGTACAAGAACGCGGCGGCGACCACCAGCAGGCCCAGCCAGAAGAAGGCGCCGGCGTCGGTGGCCAGGGCGTACCAGACGAACAGGGCCGTCGTGAGGGTGTGGCAGACCCGGGCGCCCCAGATCGCCGCCGGGATACCGAAGCGGGCCGGGACGGACATGACACCGATCTCGCGGTCGGTCTCGACGTCCTGGCAGGCGTAGATCAGGTCGAAGCCGCCGATCCAGATGCCCACGGCGAGGCCGAGTATCACCGCGTCCCAGGACCAGGAGCCCGTGACCGCCAGCCAGCCGCCGACCGGGCCCATCGCCTGCGCGAGGCCCAGGATGGCCTGCGGGAAGTTCGTGAACCGCTTGCCGTACGGGTAGACCACCATCGGGATCACCGCGATGGGCGCCAGCGCCAGGCACAGCGGGTTGAGCAGGGCCGCCGCGCCGAGGAAGACGACGAGGGCGATCAGGGCACCCGTCCAGGCGTGCTTCACCGACATCGCGCCGGTCACCAGTTCGCGGTGCGCCGTGCGCGGGTTCCGCGCGTCGATCTCGCGGTCGATGATCCGGTTGACCGCCATCGCGAAGGTGCGCAGGCCGACCATGCAGATGGTGACCAGCAGCAGCCGGCCCCAGTGGACGTTCTTGTCCCACTGGTACATGGCCGTCAGCGTGGCGATGTAGGCGAAGGGCAGCGCGAAGACCGAGTGCTCGATCATCACCAGCCGCAGGAAGGCCTTCGTGCGTCCCGGCTGCGGGATCGCCGCGGAAGCGGAAGTCACAGCCCATACTCCTTCCAGCGGCGGTCCACCTTCGCCGCGGTATCCGGATCGGACTCCACCATGTCGGGCCAGCCGCCGTCGCGCGTGTAGCCCTCCTCGGGCCACTTCTTCGTCGCGTCGATACCGGCCTTGCCGCCCCAGAACTGCTGGTAGGAGGCGTGGTCGAGGTGGTCGACCGGCCCCTCGACGACGCTGAGGTCGCGGGCGTAGTCGGTGTTGCCGAGGGCCCGCCAGGCGACCTCGTGCAGGTCGTGGACGTCGCAGTCGGAGTCGACGACCACGATGAGCTTGGTCAGCGACATCATGTGCGCGCCCCAGATGGCATGCATGACCTTCTGCGCGTGCTTCGGGTACTTCTTGTCGATCGAGACGATCGCGCAGTTGTGGAAACCGCCCGCCTCCGGCAGGTGGTAGTCCACGATGTCCGGCACGATGATCTTCAGCAGCGGCAGGAAGAAGCGTTCCGTCGCACGCCCCAGCGGTCCGTCCTCCGTCGGAGGCCTGCCTACGACGATCGACTGAAGCAGCGGCCGCTTCCGCATCGTCACGCAGTCGATCTTCAGGGCGGGGAAGGGCTCCTGCGGCGTGTAGAAGCCGGTGTGGTCGCCGAAGGGGCCCTCGGGCAGCATCTCGCCCGGCTCCAACCAGCCCTCGATGACGACCTCCGCCTGCGCGGGCACCTGGAGCGGCACGGTCTTGCAGTCGACCATCTCGATCCGCTTGCCCGCGAGGAACCCGGCGAACAGGTACTCGTCGATGTCCCCGGGGAGGGGGGCCGTGGAGGCGTACGTCACGGCGGGCGGGCATCCGAAGGCGATCGCGACCGGCAGACGCTCCCCGCGCCGGGCCGCCACCTGGTAGTGGTTGCGGCTGTCCTTGTGGATCTGCCAGTGCATGCCGATCGTGCGCTTGTCGTGGCGCTGGAGGCGGTACAGCCCGAGGTTGCGGATGCCCGTCTCCGGGTCCTTGGTGTGCGTGAGCCCCAGATTGAAGAAGGAGCCGCCGTCCTTCGGCCACGTGAACAGGGCGGGCAACTGCTCCAGGTCCACGTCGTCCCCGGTCAGGACGACCTCCTGCACCGGCCCGTCCTTCACCTTCTTCGGCGGCACGTGCGTCATCGCGCCGAGCTTCCCGAAGGCCTCGCGCACGCCGACGAACCCGTGCGGCAGCTCGGGCTTCAGCAGCCCGCCGATCCGCTCCGAGATCTCGGCGTACGACTTCAGGCCCAGCGCCTTCAGCAGCCGCCGGTCCGTGCCGTAGACGTTCATCGCGAGCGGCATGCTCGACCCGCGTACGTTCTCGAAGAGCAGCGCGGGGCCGCCGGCCTTCTGCACCCGGTCGACGATCTCCCCGACCTCCAGATACGGGTCGACCTCGGCCTTGATGCGCTTGAGGTCGCCCTCGCGGTCCAGAGCCCTGAGCAGGGAGCGAAGATCGTCGTAAGCCATGCGGTCCAGTATCCCCGAGCCGCTACCCTGGCCCTGAACCGCCCACCCGCTTTCGCTGAGAGGCCGCGCATGCTCCGGGTACTGATGTTCCTCGTGCCGCTGGCGCTGAGCGTGTACGCGTTCATCGACTGCATCAGCACGAAGGACGACGACATCCGTCACATGCCCAAGCCGCTGTGGGCGATCCTCGTGCTGCTGTTTCCGCTCGTCGGCTCGATCTCCTGGCTGATCGCCGGCAAGAAGCGGGGTGCGGCGGCGGGGGGCCGTCCGCGTCCCCGGCAGTGGGTGGCGCCCGACGACAACCCCGACTTCCTGAAGTCCCTCGACGACGACAAGCGGGACGACGATCCCAGGCGCGACGACTCCTGAAACGACTTGCTCTCGGGCAACGCATGGTCGTCAATGGTGTTCAGACAGTTACGGCTGTCACTCAGAACCCGTCGGCCCCCAGAAGGACTTCATGGAGATCCAGCAGCAGCCGCCGGGGCAGTGGGACGTCCCGCCCCCGCCCGCCACTCCGCCCCAGAGCATGACCGACATCGAACTGCGCGTCAGCAAGCGACTGTTATGGGTCGGCGGCGCGGCCTATCCGCTGCGGAACATCGCGCGGGTGTACACCTTCACCCTCCAGCCGAGGCGCAAGGAGGCGGTCATCCGCTTCCTCGCACGCACCGGCATCACCCTCGCCGTGGCCATCGGCCTGTCGATCATCGGCAGCGTGACGTTCCTCGCGAGTGAGTCCACGGGCAGCGGACTCCTCACCTTCGTGTGGCTCGGCTCCGGCGCGGCACTGCTCTACTTCCTCGTGGACATGCTCTCCGTCGTCACCGCCCAGTCGCACTACGTCCTCGCCATCGAGACGGCCGGCCCCTCCACCGCGATGGTGACCAGCCGGAACCCGCAGCACCTGGACCAGCTCGTGGGCTACGTCGCCGGCGCGCTGGAGAACCCGGACACCGAGTTCCATGTGACGGTCGAGCGTCTGACCATCAGCTCGCCCACCAACTACTACTTCGGCGACAACGTCAACATGTACGGCGGCAACGGCAACGTGGGGATCGCGGCATGAGCGGCAACAACTACTACTACGGCGACAACGTCACCATGCACGGCGGCAGCGGCAACACGGGCATCGTGAAGAACGGGGCGACCGGCGACGCGATGGATCCCGCCCTGCGGCTGGCCATCGCCGAACTGCTCCAGGCCGTCCGCGAGTTGCGCGACCAGCTTCCGCAGCCCAGCGCGCAGCTCATCGACGAGTCCCTGCCGGTGCTGTCGGCTGACGCCGCGCCTCCCGAGGAACGGCACCGTGCGCTGATGGCTGTCGCCGCGATCGCCGCGGCCGTCGGGGCCGTGGGCCAGCCGGTGGCGGAGGCGGCCAACCGGATCCTGCAGATGCTGAGCGGGCAGTAGTTCAGCGCACGCCGGAGAGGAAAGCGGACCAGGCGGACCGGGTGACGAGCAGGACCGGTCCGTCAGGGGTTTTGCTGTCGCGGACGGGGACGACGCCGGGGGTATCGGGGGCTATTTCGATGCAGTTGCCGCCGTTGCCGTCGCTGTAGCTGCTCTTGACCCAGGTCACTGTGCCGAGCTCGTTCCGGTCCATAGTGCTCGTACCTCTCCATCGCCTCGTGGATCAGAGCGGCGGACTGGGGAGCTGACAGGGCGTCCGCCCTGAGCACATCATAGAACTGGTTATAGCGCTCGTAGAGGGCTGGATCGTTGGTGAAGTGGCCACGGTTGAGGGACTCCGAGTAGAGCCACTGGCGCCCTTCGGGGAGCGTGATCAACGACATGGAGCCACTGGGGCGGACGATTTCGAGGGGGCCTGCGGGCGCGACCTGGATACGGATGTTGGGAAGCCGCGCGACGCTGAGCAAGTGCGCGCACTGGTCCCGCATGACATCCGGACCACCGACCACGTTGCGCAGGCAGCTCTCGTCGAGGACGACGATGTACAGCGGACCGCCATCGGCGAGGAAGCGCTGCTGTCGGCTCATCCGGGCTCGGACGCGCTCCTCCAACTCCACCCCGCTCACATAGCGCGAGGACAGCGCCCGGGCGTAGTCCGACGTCTGCAACAAGCCCGGGATGACACGCTCCTGGTACTCCCGCAAAGTGACGGCCACCTCATCCATCTCAGCCCGCCGCCGAAACCAGTCAGGATGCTCCACCTGCGGATACCAGTCGATCCGCCCCCACAACCGCAGCAACACCCCACCCGTGCCAAGAAGTTCGTCGCACTTCTTCGCGAAACTCTCCTGCGGAACCCGCGTACCCGCCTCCACCCGCGCCACGTGCGAGCGGTCGCACGGGATCTGCCTCGCCAAGCCCTCCTGCGTGAGCAGCGCCGCCTCGCGGAAATGCCGCAGCACCTCGCCGAACACGGCCGCCGTGCTCGCCCCCGACTCCGCCCCGCCGTTCCGTCGGCTCACGGCCTCCCCTTCCGTGACAGTGCACCGGTGTCACACGCCAAGCATTGAACCGGACTGTTCCCCTGCGCAACGCTCGGTACACCCAGAGTTACGGAGGTGCGCGAATGGAACCGGGAACGCTCGTCTACGATCCTGTGACGCACAAGGTCGGCGAGTACCAGGACAGGACCGGCCCGTATGTGATGCTGCGCCCGGTCGGCGGCGGCCGGGAGTGGCAGGCGGACCCGGCGAGGATCCGCGAGGCGACCCTGGAAGAGCGGCTCAGCGCGGGCGTCCGCGCGGCCAACGACCGTTCCAGGGAGGGACTGTCGGCGGATCCGATGCGGCCTCCGTCGCCGGTGCCGGGGTGCGCCACCTGCGAGGGGCTGGCCGTCCGGCGGGACAGGGCGCGGGCGGCGTTCGACGGGAGTGCCGTGACGGACGCGAACGTCCTGCTGCGCCAGCACCAGCGCGAGGAACACGGCGGGGAACCGGCGGGGCGCCGGATCTTCCGGTACGTCCCGTACTCGATCGTGCAGGACGCGTCGGCCGTCCCGGAGTACCAGGCGTACTGCGTCTCGGGAGAGGAGGAGGACTGCGGGGCGAGTTCGGGGCCGCACCAGACCCCGGCCGAGGTGGAGGAGTGGCAGCGCAGGCACACCCAGGAGACCCGGCACCTGCGCTACCGCCGCAGCTTCGCCGACTACGCGGTGCTGGAGAGGCAGGGCTGACGAGGGCGATCGAGAGCAACTGTCGGGGCCGCCCGCTTCTTGGGCAGTGTCGTGCTTCCACGGCCTGCGTCMAGGGCGCTYCGCGTCGCCTTCGGCGATGGCCCTTCGGGCCACCCTTGACCCAGGCCGTTCCAGCACGGGAGAGAAGCGAGCGAGCGGCCCGGAAAAGGCGGGTGGCCAGGGGAGTCGGGCCCTTCGGTCGGCTGCGTGGCCGCTCGGCGATGCGGCGASSCGCTCACGCCTCGCCAGCACGCCGGGTGGGCTCAGCGGMGATCGAGGGACATCGCCTCGACCTCGACGTCGATGCGGGCCTGATCGGCGTCCACCTTCACATCGCCTCGACCTCGACGTCGATGCGGGCCTGATCGGCGTCCACCTTCAAGAACACGTCGCCGACACGCAGAGTCGCGCGCTCGGAATGGGCGACGACGACTTCGACCTCATCCATGGG
>NZ_NGFN01000225.1 GCF_002148965.1 Streptomyces swartbergensis
TCCTTGGCGAGCAGCTTGGTGCGGTAGTCGCGGGGCATGTCCGCGTACCGCCAGGACTCCTCACCGAGCCGGTTCCTTGGCGAGCAGCTTGGTGCGGTAGTCGCGGGGCATGTCCGCGTACCGCCAGGACTCCTCACCGAGCCGGTCGAACAGCTGGCCGAGGGCGTGGTGGTGGGCGTCCGCGTGTTCGCGTACGTCCATGGTGGCGAGCTGGAGGCCGAAGGCGGCCAGGGTGCGGATGGTGCGGGCGAGGCGGCCGTCGGCGAAGAGGCCGCCGCGGTGCTCGCGCAGGGAGTTCTGGATGATCCGCAGGTCGCTGATCAGCTCGCTGGTGCCGAGGTAGTCGCGGCCGGGCACGTGCGCGGTGCCCTTGGCGAGGCGCTGCTTGGTGTTCTCCAGCTTCTGCCGGATGCAGGTGGCCTTGAGCCGGTAGGGCTCCTCGGCGTTGAGGCGCTTGTAGCGGGGGCTGATCTCGGGGAGGTTCTCCAGGTCGGCCTGGAGGGAGCTCAGCAGTTCCTCGGTGGCGCCGGCGTAGCGGATGGAGTTGGACAGGAAGCCGCGCAGCTCGTCGATCGTGTCCAGGGCGTCGTTGATGCCGTGCTCGTGCTGGAGGATGAGGACGTCCCAGGTGACCTGGGGGGTGACGTTGGGGTTGCCGTCGCGGTCGCCGCCGATCCAGGTGCCGAAGGTGAGGGGGCGGGTGTCGTCGGGGAGCTTGACGCCGGCGCGCTCCAGTTCGGCGGTGAGGTCCTCCAGGACGTCGCCGACGGCGCCGGCGTGGAGTTCGTCGAGGTAGTAGATGGCGTTGCGGGCCTCGTCGGCGGGCTCGGGGCGGACGACGCGCAGTTCGTCGGTCTGCCAGACGAGGTYGATGTTCTCGGCCAGCCGGATGTCGAGGCGGCGGCGGTCCGACTCGATGACCGGCGTCTCCAGGAGCGCGGCGACGCGCCGGAGCTTGTTCAGGACCGACCGGCGCGCGGCCTCGGTCGGGTGGGCCGTGAACACGGGGCGGACGTTGAGGTGGCGGACCGTCTCGCGCAGGTGCTCGGGGTCGGCGTCCTTGAGCCGGTCGGCCGTACGGGCGAGCAGTCCGCCCTCGGCGGCGCGGCGGGCGCGCAGCTCGCGGCCGCGGTGGACCTGTTCGGTGACGTTGGCCAGGTGGAAGTAGGTGGAGAAGGCGCGGACCAGCTTGGCCGCGGTGTCGAGTTCGGTGCCGCGCAGCAGCTCGGCGGCGGCCTCGCCGTCCTCACGGGTGAGGCGGCGTACCTTCTCGACCAGCTCCAGGAGCTCGGGGCCCTCCTGCCGGACGAGGGTCTCTCCGAGGAGGTCGCCCAGTCGGCGGATGTCGGCACGCAGCTCACTGCTCGTCGTCGTGGTCTGGTCGTCGGCACTGCTCACAGGTGCGGCTCCTTGCAGTGTTGAAGCTCGTCTGGGAGGGGGTACCCGGACGGCGTCTCGCGCGGCAGGCGCCGCATACGGGCCGGACATCCGGGAAGAAAACAGAGCGGACCGCGCTGTCCGACCGACTCCAGGATAGGTGTCGGCCGGGACGCGCAGGCTCTCGGGCTCTTGCCGCCGGGCGACGCGCTGCCATACTTACGAAGCCGTAGGTTACGGAACCGTAGGAAGCGCTGCGGGGTTCCCGTGCCCCGGCACCATCTTCACCATCCACATACCCCCCAGGGGACGCGTATGACCAGTAGTTCCGACGTGATCGAGAACGCCCCGAAGGCGTCCGGTCAGGCCACCGACGAAGCTCCCGCCGCCACGCTGGGCGGCGAGCGGAAGCGGTCCATCGAGCAGATCGCCCTCCTCCTCTTCATCACCGTCCCGTTCCTCGCGCTGCTGGCGGCCGTGCCGCTGGCCTGGGGCTGGGGGGTGAGCTGGCTGGATCTCGGTCTGCTGGTGTTCTTCTACTTCCTGGGGTGCCACGGCATCACGATCGGTTTCCACCGTCACTTCACCCACGGTTCCTTCAAGGCCAAGCGGCCGCTGAAGATCGCGCTGGCAGTCGCCGGGTCCATGGCGGTCGAGGGTCCGCTGGTCCGCTGGGTGGCCGATCACCGCAAGCACCACAAGTTCTCCGACGCGGAGGGCGACCCGCACTCGCCGTGGCGGTTCGGCGAGACGCTGCCGGCCCTGATGAAGGGCCTGTGGTGGGCGCACATCGGATGGATGTTCGACGAAGAGCAGACTCCGCAGGAGAAGTACGCCCCGGACCTGATCAAGGACAAGACGCTGCGCGCGATCTCCCGCCAGTTCGTCCTGTGGACGGTCGTGTCCCTGGCCCTCCCGGCGCTGATCGGCGGCCTGGTCACGATGTCCTGGTGGGGCGCGTTCACGGCGTTCTTCTGGGGATCGCTCGTCCGGGTGGCCCTGCTGCACCACGTGACGTGGTCGATCAACTCGATCTGTCACGCGGTGGGCAAGCGCCCCTTCAAGTCGCGCGACCGCTCGGGCAACGTGTGGTGGCTGGCGATCCTGTCCTGCGGTGAGTCCTGGCACAACCTGCACCACGCCGACCCCACCTCCGCGCGGCACGGCGTGATGCGCGGCCAGCTGGACTCCTCCGCCCGGCTGATCCGCTGGTTCGAGATGTTCGGCTGGGCGTACGACGTGCGCTGGCCGTCACGCTCGCGTATCGATTCGCGCCGTGACACCGGGGAAGGCGGCTCCCCACGCGGGAAGGAGTCCGTCAAGGCGGCATGATGGTCGCTGTGGCGACCGACTCGAGCAGCACCCCCAGCAACGACAAGCCGCGGCGAGTGCGTCGCACCCGGATGACCGGTGCCGAGCGCCGCCAGCAGCTGCTGGAGATCGGTCGCACGCTCTTCGCCGCGAAGGGTTTCGAGGGCACGTCGGTGGAGGAGATCGCGGCGAAGGCCGGGGTCTCCAAGCCGGTGGTCTACGAGCATTTCGGCGGCAAGGAGGGGCTGTACGCGGTGGTCGTGGACCGCGAGATGCGGCGTCTGCTGGACATGGTGACCAGTTCCCTGACCGCCGGCCACCCGCGTGAGCTGTGCGAGCAGGCGGCCTTCGCCCTGCTGGACTACATCGAGGAGTACACGGACGGTTTCCGCATCCTGGTCCGTGACTCCCCCATCCCCCAGTCGACGGGTTCCTTCGCCTCGCTCATCTCGGACATCGCCACGCAGGTCGAGGACATCCTGGGCCGCGAGTTCAAGAGCCGCGGCTTCGACCCGAAGCTGGCCCCGCTGTACGCCCAGGCCCTGGTCGGCATGGTCGCCCTGACCGGCCAGTGGTGGCTGGACGTACGCAAGCCGAAGAAGGCCGAGGTGGCCGCGCACCTGGTCAACCTGGCGTGGCACGGGCTGGACGGGCTGGAGGCGAAGCCGCACTTGATAGGGCGCCGCAAGAGCTGAAGCAATGGACCACGAGATTAATCTTGTGACACCATGTGCGCATGACTGAGATCACGATCAGCGCGGCCCGTTCCCAGCTCGGCGACCTGGTCCGGCGCGCGGCCCACAGCCGCGAGACCATCGCCATCACCGACCACGGCCATGTGGCGGCGCTGCTCGTGTCTCCGCAGGTGATAGAGGATCTCGAAGACGCCCTGGCTGTCGCGGACTATCAGCGGCGCAAGGCGGAGGGCACGCTTGGTCCGGGCATCCCGCACGAAGAGGTCGGGCGCATGCTGGGGCTGCGTCCGTGACCTACCGCATCATTTGGGAGCCGACCGCCATGAATGCGGCCGTACGCTTCCTCAAGGACGATCCGGCCGGGTTGTCGGCCGTGTACGAAGCCGTCGACGCGCTCGCCGAAAACCCCCGCCCCGCGGGATCGGTCCCGTACGGAGTGGACATCCGCCGCCTGCGAGTCGGTGACTACCGCGTCATGTACGTCATCGACGACGACACGATCCACATCCTCGTCACCCACCTGGGCCGCACCGCCTGACAACCGGTCAGGCCCGTTTCCGAGCCACCGCGAACACCCGGCGGAACGGGAACGGGGTGCCGTGCGGGCCCGCCGGATAGGCCTCGCGCAGGGCGGTCCGGTACTCGGCGAGGAAGCCGTCCCGCGCCTCGGGGTCGTCGGCGAGGGCGGTCAGCACGGGCCGCAGGCCGGTGCCCTTCACCCAGTCGAGCACGGGGTCCTCGCCCTGGAGCAGATGGATGTACGTCGTCTCCCACACGTCGGCGGTGCAGCCGAGCGAGGTGAGCCGCTCCAGGTAGGCCTCGGGGGTGAGGACGGCGTCGGCGTGGCGCAGGGTGCCTGCGAGCCGGTCGCGCCGGCGCGGTGCGTGCGCCAGTTCGCGCATGAGGCGGTGGCTGGGGGCGTCGAAGTTCCCGGGCACCTGGAAGGCGAAGACCCCGGCGGGTTTCAGCGCGGCCACCCAGTCGGCGAACCGGTCGACGTGCCCCGGCACCCACTGGAGCGTGGCGTTGCTGACGATCAGGTCGCAGGGCTCGCCCGGCGTCCACGTACGGACGTCGGCGTGGGCGAAGTCGAGCCGGCCACCGCCCGGGGTGGGCCCCTCGTGATCGACATGGGCCTTGTCGAGCATCGCGGGCGAGTTGTCGTAGCCGGTGATCCGGGCGGTGGGCCAGCGGGCGGCGAGCAGCGCGGTGACATTGCCCGGGCCGCAGCCGAGGTCGGCGATGCGGGGAGGGTCGCCGGGGAGGTCGGGGACGCGGGCCAGAAGGTCGGTGAAGGGGCGGGCGCGGTGCCCGGCGTGGCGGAGGTACTGGGCGGGGTCCCAGGTGGTCGTGGCCGCGGGCATGGGTCCTCCTGGTGTCCTGATGGGGTCCCGGTGGTTTCCTGGTAGTGACGGCAAGGAGCGCACACACAGCGTGACACCCCATTTATCTCGACGTCAAGAAAATGAACATCAAGAGACTCTACGTCGACACAACCACTACACTGATCGCCATGGAGGACGAGGTCGACCGGCTGGTCGCAGCATGGCGCCGGGAGCGCCCGGACCTCGACGTCGAACCGCTTGAGGTGCTCAGCCGCGTGAGCAGACTGGCCCGGCATCTGGACCGGGCACGCCGGCTGGCCTTCTCGGAGCACGGCCTGGAGCCGTGGGAGTTCGACGTCCTGACGGCGCTGCGCCGCGCGGGCACGCCGTACCAGCTGTCGCCGGGACAGCTCCTCACCCAGACCCTGGTCACGTCCGGCACGATGACGAACCGCATCGACCGCCTGGCAAAGAAGGGCCTGGTGGAACGCCTCCCCGACCCCAGCGACCGCCGCGGCGTCCTGGTCCGGCTGACGGACGAGGGCCGGGACCGCGCGGACCAGGCCCTGGCCGGCCTGCTGGACCAGGAGCGCGCGATCCTCGCGGAGCTCACCCGGGCCCAGCGCAGCGAACTCGCGGGGCTCCTACGCCAGCTGACCGCCCCGTTCGACAACATCCCCGGCTAGATCGACCGGCCCGACCCCGGCTCGCCGGGCCAGGGCGACGGCGGCGAGCGTGGAATGCACCCCCAGCTTGCCCAGCACGTTCTGCATGTGCGTACGCACCGTGTGCGGCGACAGATACAGGCGCTCGGCGACAGCCTTGCGCCCCAGCCCCGCCACCATGCACCGCAGCACTTCCCGCTCACGCGGAGTGAGCGACTCCACCAGCCGCTCGCTCTCCGTGCGGTGCTTGCGGGCGGCGGTCAGCTCGCGCAGCACGCCGGTCAGCAGGGCGGGCGGCAGATGCGTCTCGTCCCGCAGCACGCCCCGGATGACGGTGAGCAGCCGGGACAGCGAGCAGTCCTTGGCGACCCACCCGGAGGCCCCGGCCTGGAGGGCCAGCGCGGCCCGGCGCGGGTCGTCCTTCTCGGCGAGCACGACGATCCGTACGTTCGGCTGCGCGGACCGCACCCCCGTGACGAGGGAGATCCCGTCGACGAGCCCGTCCTCGTTGCCCTCCTGCACGGGTACGGCCGGGCGGGCGCCGGGCACCTTGCCGCCCAGATCGGCGTCGACGAGCAGCACGTCGAACCGCCGCCCCTCGGCGACCGCCCGCTCCAGACTGCGCAGCGCGGCGGGGCCGCTGCCGGCCGCGGAGACGTCGACATCGGGCTCGGCGGCGAGGGCCGCCGCGAGTGACTCGGCGAAGATGCGATGGTCGTCGACGACCAGGACTCGGATGCGAACCACGTAACCCCCTTCCCCAGGCTCCTGAAGAGCAGGGGATACCCCATCGTCGGAAGACAACACCGCGCGGGTACGACGCCGGGGTGTCCGGGTCCGCTGCATCTGTCCGTCCGTCCTCGCAGCAGCCTGGCCGGGTCGCCGCAGCCGCACGGCCGCCGCCGTGCAGAAACCGCTACCCCCACCCCGGGCGTCGTACCCGGCTGTCTCGCCCCCTGATCGGCACCGGCCCCCACCGGTGCTGTTCATCAGAGTACGGCCGGGGGCCCGGAGCGGAAGGTTATTTGCAGAACTGACTGTCCTGCGCGTTTATGGTGTGCCGCATGTTCCGTCTTGAGACAGAAGTCGACAAGGCCCGACGTGATCTGCTCCGCACGCGTCTGCGGGAAACGAACACAGCCGCCTCTCCGGTCCTGCGAGCCCTGCGCGGAACGCCGGACGAAAGGGACATCCCCTTGCACGTGTGGGCTGTGAACGACAGGACCGACGACCTGGCGGGCGGCCTCGTCGGCTACACCTGGGCGACCTGGCTGCACGTCACCTACCTGTGGGTCGACGAACGCCACCGCGGGGCGGGCCTCGGGGCCGGGTTGCTTCGGCAGGCGGAACGCATCGCGTCCGAGCAGCGCGGGTGCCGGGCGGCCCGCCTGGAGACGTGGGAGTTCCAGGCGCCGCGGTTCTACGAGAAGCAGGGGTACGAGGTGGTGTGCGTGATCCCGGACTATCCGCCGGGGATCACGGAGTACACGCTGACGAAGCGGCTGGGCTGAAGACCTCGTTGCCGTCGCGGTTCGGTCCATCGATAGCGTTGGTTCGCTTGAGTTATCCCCCCACATCACCAACGGGAGACACAGTGAACCGCCCTGCTCGGCTCGTGACAGCCGCGCTCACCGTATCGACGGCCCTGCTCCTGACCGCATGCGGTTCGGGAGGAGACGACTCGGCCTCCGACAAGATCGAGGGTGCCGCCGCCGGTGACGGGAAGACGTCAGCCAGCCCTTCCGCATCGGCTTCGCAAGGCGGCGTCAAGCGGCCGGAGATCACTCTGTCCAAGGACTTTCAGGCAGACTTCGAGAGCTGGACCAATAGTGATCCGAAGCTTCAGGCGATCCTGAACGACGGCCGTGAGGAGCTGCGGTCGAAGTACGCGGCGGTCATCGAGGCCGACCCGGAATCGGACGCCGTGGCGTTCTACAACTCCGCGGCCACCCAGGCGACTGCCCGCAAGTGGATCAAGCAGTTCACGGACGACCACGACAGCATCATCGGCAGGGTCAGGGTCTTCGACCCCCAGGTTCACATCAGCGACACCGGTTCCGGTGTGCTCTTCTACTGCGTCGACGAACGCCAGGCATCCACGAAGAACCGCAAGACCAAGAAGATCGTCAACACTCCGGACGAGCCCGAATCGCTCATCCAGTACCGCCTCCGGCTCGACAGGAGTTCCCAGGGTGTGTGGAAGACCACCTCGCTGACCACCGTCCCGGGGGCGTGCAGCTGATGCGATTCGCGGCGAAGGCAGGTGCTGTCCTCGCAGCATCGGCCTCCACCCTTGTCCTGTCGTGCACGTCTGCCTATGCCATAGGGGACGACGAGTCCCAGGCGCCACCCTCGGGCGGGGCCGGCGGTGCGTCCGGGGGCACGCTGACGGCATCGGCCGCCACCACCCGTATCAAGGTGACGCAGGAAAGCGGCGGCACGGGCAGCTCCACCCAGTCGCTCGCCCCGGTGGATCCCAACTGGGAGCCGCCGGCGTGCTGGTACGAGCCCGTGGCGACGCCCCAGCAGCTCAAGGCAGCCGTGGACCGGCTCAAGAAGAACCCCAACGGCGATCTCGTTCCCGTCACCCCCAGTCTCAGCTGGGGCGAGGAACTCATGGTGGACCACTACGAGAAGGGACAGGACAACACCGACAGCGGGTTCAGCTACAAGAACTACAACCTCGGCAAAGACGGAATGTTCTGGCGCGGAGTGATCAACAAGAACCGGGAGAACGACGCCGAGTCGTACGACTGCGAGCGCACCCTGTTCTGGCAGAACGCCAATACTCTCCCTGACGACGACCACGCCCCCACGCCTGACATCCTCGCCGGCTACGCGTACGACAAGATCAACGTGCCGCAGACCGAGGTCGAGCTGAAGCCCGCGACCAGGTCGACCGTGAACCTGCCGACCTGGGTGTGGCTTGACGAGGCGACCTTCAAGGAGGTCAGGGTCCGCGCCGAGCTGCCCGATGCCGGCGTCTGGGCGGAGACAACGGCCAAGCCGGTCGCCCTGCACCTGGACCCCGGCACCGAGGACGCCGAGACCTACCCGGCGTCCGGCGACTGCGCCATCGACGACGACGGATCCATCGGCACGCCATACACCAAGGGCGATGCCGGCCGGACTCCGCCGTGTGGCGTCCGATACCTCCGGGCCACGAACGGCACGCCATACCAGCTGAAGGCGTCGATCACCTGGGAGATCTCCTGGGAGGGCTCCGGCGGCGCGCAGGGCGACCTGCCGGACGGGACCTTCGAGACGACCCAGGCGATGACCGTCCAGGAGATCCAGTCCGTCAACCGCTGAAGCCGGGCGGGAAGTCGGGCGCCCTCGAGTGCGGGCGCCCGACTCTCTGCCTGGGTGTCAGCGGAGGCGGCGGGCGCCTGCTGAGGGCACCGCCTCGAAGACCCGCGGTGTCGTGAAGCCCGCCGCCGAGAACGCCTCCGTCACCGCCTTGGTGATCGCGTCCACGTCGGTCTCCTCCGCGAGGACGATCGCCGAGCCGCCGAAGCCGCCGCCGGTCATGCGGGCGCCCAGGGCGCCGGAGGACAGGGCCGTGTCGACGACCAGGTCCAGTTCGGGGCAGGAGATGCGGAAGTCGTCGCGCAGGGAGGCGTGGCCCTCGACCAGGATCGGGCCGATCGCGCGCGTGTCGCCCGACTCCAGCAGGGACACCACCCGTTCGACGCGCTCGTTCTCCGTGACGATGTGGCGGACCAGGCGGCGGACCTCCTCCTCGTCGCCGAGGCGGGCCAGGGCCGCGTCCAGTTCCGCGTACGGCACGTCCCGCAGGGCGTCGACGCCGAGCAGCGCCGCGCCCTTCTCGCAGCCCGCGCGGCGCTTGCCGTACTCGCCCTCGCTGTGGGAGTGCTTGACCTGGGTGTCGACCACGAGCAGGCGCATGCCCTCGGCCGCCAGGTCGAAGGGGATCTGGCGCTGGGAGAGGTCCCGGGTGTCGAGGAACAGGGCGTGGCCCGCCTCGCAGCACGCGGACGCGGTCTGGTCCATGATGCCGACCGGGGCGCCCACGTAGACGTTCTCCGCTCGCTGGCACAGGCGGGCCAGTTGCCAGCCGCGGAGGTCGAGGGAGAAGAGGTCGTTCAGGGCCAGCGCCACGACCACTTCCAGCGCCGCCGACGACGACAGGCCCGCGCCCGAGGGGACCGTGGAGGACAGGTGGATGTCCGCGCCGGTCACCGCGTGGCCGGCCTCGCGCAGGGCCCACACCACGCCCGCCGGGTACGCCGTCCAGTTCTTGTCCGACTCGGGGGACAGGTCGTCCAGGCGGAGTTCGGTCACCCCGCCCTCGACGTCCGCCGAGTGGAGGCGCAGCACGCCGTCCGCACGGCGGGAGACCGCCGCCACCGCCTTGTGCGGCAGGGCGAACGGCATGACGAAGCCGTCGTTGTAGTCGGTGTGCTCGCCGATGAGGTTGACGCGGCCCGGCGCCGCCCAGACTCCGTGCGGCTCGGCGCCGTACAGCTCCGTGAACCGCTGGGCGACCGCTCCGGCGACCGTGTCGGCAACAGCCTCGCTCATGCCTGACCCCTGACCCTTCGTTCCTGTTCTAGTTGCCGCGCCGCTGCGCGAAGTCCCACGCGTCCGCGACGATTCCGTCGAGGTCCGCGCGGGACGGGTTCCAGCCCAGCTTCTCGCGGGCCGTGGCGGCCGATGCCACCAGGACCGCCGGGTCGCCGCCGCGGCGGGGGGCCACGACCTCGGGGATCGGGTGGCCCGTCACCCGGCGGACCGTCTCGATGACCTCGCGGACGGAGAAGCCGTTGCCGTTGCCGAGGTTGCAGATGAGGTGCTCGCCGGGAGCGGCGGCCTTCAGGGCCAGCAGGTGGGCCTCGGCCAGGTCCGCGACGTGGATGTAGTCGCGCACGCAGGTGCCGTCCGGCGTCGGGTAGTCGTCGCCGAAGACGGAGATCGCCTCGCGCCTGCCCTGGGCGACCTGGAGGACGAGCGGGATCAGGTGGGACTCGGGGTCGTGGCGCTCGCCGTACTCGCCGTACGCCCCGGCCACGTTGAAGTACCTCAAGGACACCGCGCCCAGTCCGTGGGCCGCCGCCTCGCCGGTGATCATGTGGTCGACGGCGAGCTTCGAGGCGCCGTAGGGGTTGGTCGGGGCAGTCGGCGCCGACTCGACGATCGGGACCTGCTCCGGCTCGCCGTACGTCGCCGCCGTCGAGGAGAAGACGAGCGTGCGGACGCCCGCCTCGCGCATCGCCGCCAGCAGGGCCATGGTGCCGCCGACGTTGTTGTCCCAGTACTTCTCCGGCTTCACGACCGACTCGCCGACCTGCGAGAACGCGGCGAAGTGCAGAACACCGTCGAACGAGGAATCCAGCCATTTGGCGGCGTCTCGGATGTCGCCCTCGACGAACGTCGCCCCGGCGGGGACGCCCTCACGGAAACCGGTCGACAGGTTGTCGAGGACGTGGACCTCGTGACCGGCCTCCAGCAGGTGCTGTGCGACCACGCTGCCGACGTAGCCCGCGCCGCCCGTCACCAGGTACTTCCCGCTCATGAACTCGCTACCTCTCGCAGTCGCTCGGCCGCGCGCTCCGGCGGCACGTCGTTGATGAACACGTTCATACCGGACTCGGAACCCGCGAGGAACTTCAGCTTGCCGGAAGTACGGCGGATGGTGAAAAGCTCGAGGTGAAGCGCGAAGTCCTCCCGGACGACCCCGTCGAACTCCTCCAGCGCGCCGAACGGGGCCTGGTGCCAGGCCGCGATGTACGGGGTCGGAGGCTCGCCCTCACCGAAGATCCGGTCGAAGCGCCTCAAGAGTTCCAGGTAAACCTTGGGGAACTCTGTGCGCGCGGCCTCGTCCAGCCCGAGCAGGTCGGGCACGCGGCGCTTGGGGTACAGGTGGACCTCGTACGGCCAGTGCGCCGCGTACGGCACGAAGGCCACCCAGTGTTCACCCTCCAGGACGATCCGTTCCTCGGCGAGTTCACGCTCCAGGACGGCGTCGAAGAGGTTCTCCCCGCCCGTCATCTCCTTGTGGGCCGCGACGGAGCGGAGCATCAGGGCGGTGCGCGGGGTGGTGAACGGGTAGGCGTAGATCTGCCCGTGCGGGTGCTGGAGGGTCACGCCGATCTCGGCCCCACGGTTCTCGAAGCAGAACACCTGCTCGACGGAGGGGAGATGGGACAGCTCGGACGTACGGTCGGTCCAGGCTTCCAGCACCAGGGCCGCCTGCTCCTCACTGAGGTCGGCGAAGGCCGCGTTGTGGTCGGACGTGAAGCAGACGACCTCGCACCGGCCCGAGTCGCCGGCCAGCGAGGGGAAGCGGTTCTCGAAGACGACGACGTCGTACGACGAGTCCGGGATCTCGCTCAGCCGGTCCCCCTCGGAGGGGCACAGGGGGCACTCGTCGGCCGGCGGATGGTAGGTGCGGCCCTGGCGGTGCGAGGCGACGGCGACGGAGTCGCCGAGCAGGGGGTCGCGGCGGATCTCGGACGTGGTGACGGTGCGGTCCAGCGGGCGGCGGTCGGCCGCGTCCCGCACGCTGTCGTCACGCAGGTCGTAGTAGATGAGCTCGCGACCGTCGGCCAGCCGGGTCGAGGTCTTCTTCACGCCGCACTCCTCATCCTTCAAACATAACCCAACACACCAAAACACGACTCTCCCCAATTGTCAACATCACAATCAAACAAAGAGCATCAGCAGACGTGTTCAATCATTGAAGACGAAGGCGTAGATTCCGCGAGGTATCGGTTCACGCAACGAAGCGAGGGCTCATGCATCCCCCCACCCCTCTGGCAGCCGAGCTGCGACTCCCCACGAACTGGCTCGACTACACGATCCTCGGCATCTACTTCGTCGTCGTCCTCGGCATCGGCTTCGCCGCCCGCCGCTCGGTGAAGACCAGCCTCGACTTCTTCCTCTCCGGCCGTTCCCTGCCCGCCTGGGTCACCGGCCTCGCGTTCATCGCCGCCAACCTGGGCGCCACCGAGATCCTCGGCATGGCCGCCAACAGCGCGCAGTACGGCGTCTACACCACGCACTGGTACTGGATCGGCGCCATCCCCGCCATGGTCTTCCTCGGCCTGGTGATGATGCCCTTCTACTACGGCTCCAAGGTCCGCTCGGTCCCGGAGTTCCTGCTGCTGCGCTTCGACAAGGCGGCGCACCTGCTCAGCTCGGGCCTCTTCGCCTGCGCCGCCATCCTCATCGCCGGCGTCAACCTCTACGCCCTGGCCATCGTCGTCGAGGCGCTGCTGGGCTGGCCGCAATGGGTGGCGATCGTGGTCGCCGGCTTCTTCGTGCTGGCCTACATCACCCTCGGCGGTCTGTCCTCGGCGATCTACAACGAGGTCCTGCAGTTCTTCGTCATCCTCGCCGCGCTCATCCCCATCTCGGTCCTCGGCCTGAAGAAGGTGGGCGGCTGGGACGGCCTGTCCGACTCCCTCACGCAGAGCCGCGGCGCCGACTTCATGACGTCCTGGGGCGGCACGGGCATCGGCAGCGACAACCCGCTGGGCGCGAACTGGCTGACGATCGTCCTGGGCCTCGGCTTCGTCCTCTCCTTCGGCTACTGGACGACGAACTTCGCCGAGGTGCAGCGCGCCCTGTCCGCGAAGAACCTCTCGGCGGCCCAGCGGACGCCGCTGATCGCGGCGTTCCCGAAGATCTTCATCGTGTTCCTGGTGATGATCCCGGGTCTGGTCGCCGCCGTGCTGGTCCCCAAGATCGGCACCGCCGGCTCCGACCTCCAGTACAACGACGCGATTCCCTACCTGATGGAGCAGCTCCTGCCGAACGGCGTGCTGGGCATCGCCGTGACGGGTCTCCTCGCGGCCTTCATGGCGGGCATGGCGGCGAACGTGTCGTCGTTCAACACGGTGTTCACGACCGACATCTGGGCGAAGTACGTCGTGAAGGGGCGGGAGGACGACTACTACGTCCGCTTCGGCCGCCTGATCACCGCGATCGGTGTCCTGGCGTCCATCGGCACGGCGTTCCTGGCGTCGTCCTTCTCCAACATCATGAGCTACCTCCAGACGCTGTTCTCCTTCTTCAACGTGCCGATGTTCGTCGTCTTCATCATCGGCATGTTCTGGAGGCGGACGTCGATGAAGTCGGGCTTCTGGGGCCTGCTCGCCGGCACCACGGCCGCGATGGTCAACTACTTCGTCATCTACAAGCAGGGCATCATCGACATCCCCTCCGACCAGGGGGCGAACTTCGTCTCGGCCATCGCGGGGTTCGTCGCGGGCGCGGTCGTCATGGTGGCGGTGTCGCTCTTCACCGCGCCGAAGCCGGCCGAGGAACTCCAGGGCCTGGTCTACGGCACGACCTCGCCCGGCATGGCGGAGCCGCCGGCACCTGGAGACGAGGCCTGGTACCGCAAGCCGGCGCTGCTGGGCTGGGGCGCGGTGATCCTGGCCGCCGCCTGCTACATCCCGTTCTCGTTCTGACCGAGGGAGGATTGACAGATGTCCGAGTTCTACTCCGAGAAGGACGTGCAGCGGGAAGTCACCGAGCTGCAGGGCAAGTCGGCGACGGCTGCGCGGCTGTTCGACATCCGGCGGATCATCGGCGGGCTGTTCGTGGTCTACGGCGTGATCGTCACGATCGCGGGGTTCACGGCGTCCGACGCCGACATCGACAAGGCGGAGGGCGTCAACATCAACCTCTGGACCGGGCTGGGGATGCTCGCGCTGGGGGTGTTCTTCCTGGTGTGGCTGAAGCTGCGGCCTGTGGCTCCGCCGCCGCCGGGTGTTGTGCCGGGGGATGAACCTAGGGAGTGACGGCGGGCGGCGGCCGGTTGCGCGACTGGGCGCCTACGTCTGTGCGGCGGTGAGGGCGACGGTGATCAACAGGCCGCAGCCTCGTTCCTGCTCCGGGCTCGGGGGAAGGGGCAGCGCGGAAAGCGGGGCCGTACGGTACTCGCCCTCGTCGGTCACGCTGATCGTGACCGTCTCGGCGGCGAGGGCCCAGGCGACGGTGATCGAGTGGCCGTCGCCGTGCTCCAAGGCGTTCGCGACGAGTTCGCCGGTGATCGACTCCAGGTCGTCCGTCGGGCCCCGGGGCAGGCCCCATGCCCGCGCCGTGTCTCGCATGTGGCGGCGGCCGGTTGCGCGACTGGGCGCCTACGTCTGTGCGGCGGTGAGG
>NZ_NGFN01000226.1 GCF_002148965.1 Streptomyces swartbergensis
GGGTACCTCGCCCCGTATCTGCTGCCGACCACCGTCGGCCGACTCGACTCGGGCCTTCCGCTCTCCGCCACCCAGGCCGGCGCCGTCGGCAGTGCGCTGCTGCTGAGTTCGGCGACCGCCGGATTCGCCCTGGCCTCACGGGTCGAACGGATCGGGGCCCGCGCCCTCGCCCGGCTCGGACTCGCACTGGCCCTGCTCGGCTACGGCGCTGCCGCGCTGACCACCGCCGTCCCGGCCGTCGTCGCCGGCGCGATGGTCGGCGGGTTCGGATCCGGCACGGCCACGACCGTCGCCGCCACCCTGATAGCCGCCCAGCGCGATCCGCACCGGGCCTCCACGGCCGGGCTGCTCACCGTCTCCGCCCTCGCGGGCGCCGTGTATCTGACGGTCCCGCACCTCGGCCCGGGGCACGGTCTGCCCCTGGCAGCGATCGCCCTCACGGCCCTGGCCGTGTGGCCGCTGACCGGCCGCCTGCCCGCCGGTACGGCCGCCGCGCCCGCACGGCACCACAAGGCCCGGCTGCCTCATGCCCGTTCGGGCCTGGTGCTGGCCGCCGCCATGCTGTGCTGGTCGCTCGCCCAGAACTCCCTGTGGGGTGTGAGCGGACAGATCGGGCTGACCCAGGCCCACCTGGGCGAGGCCACCGTCGGCGCGGTCTTCGCCGTGGCGCTGGGCGCCGGACTGACCGGCGTCCTCGCGGCGGGCGCGCTCGGGGCGCGGCTGGGACGCGCGGTGCCGATCGGGGCGGGCACGGTCCTCATCGCCGGCTGCATCGTGCTCAGCGCCTCCGCGACCGACCTGGCGAGCTTCGCGACCGGCGAGATCGCCTGGAACACCCTGTATCCGGTGGTGCTGTCGTACGTGATCGGGCTCGCCGCCTCGCTCGACCCGCGCGGCCGCTGGGCGGTGCTCGTCGGCTCGGCGTCCTCGCTGGGCACGGCCGCCGGGCCGCTCACCGGCAGCGTGCTGTCCGCGCAGGCCGGGTTCCCGGTCATGGGGGTGATCCTGGCCGCCGGTCTGCTGGTGATCGCCCTGCCGATGACCGCCGTCGCCCTGCACACGAGCGGGCGGCCGCTGCTCGCCGGGGCGATCCGCCGCCGCGGCGGCCACCCGGCCGCCCTGGTCGCCGCCACCACGGGCACCCCCGCCGGCGCGGTACCCGAGATCGGCGCTCCGGAACAGCAGGTCGTGGAGATCCCCGTGGACACCGTGGCCGTCCCGGCCCAGCGCGACTACGGCAAGGCGGGGTCGGAGGTCTTCTGAGGCCGGGGGTCCCGTGAGGCCGCGGGTTCCTCAGCGGAACTCGTAGGCCTCCACCTCGGCGAGATACCGCGCCCGCAGCTCTTCGTCGTCCTGAAGGAACGAGGCGAGGAAGGAGTTGCGGGCGAGCTCGCGCAGCCGCTCCTGGCTCAGGCCGAGGGTGTCGCGCACGGCGTCGAAGTTGTCACCGGCGTATCCGCCGAAGTACGCCGGATCGTCCGAGTTCACCGTGCACATGAGGCCTGCGTCCAGCATGGCGGGCAGCGGATGGTCGGCGAGGGTGCCGACGGTGCGTAGCCGAACGTTCGACAGGGGGCACAGCGTCAGCGGCACCCGCTCCCGCACCAGCCGCTCCACCAGCTCCGGGTCCTCCACGCAGCGCAGCCCGTGGTCGACCCGCTCGACGCCGAGGACGTCCAACGCCTCGGTGATGTACTCCGGCGGCCCTTCCTCACCGGCGTGCGCGACCCGCCGCAGCCCGAGCGCGGCCGCGGCCTCGTACACCTCGCGGAACTTCGCCGGCGGATGCCCGACCTCGGCCGAGTCGAGGCCGACGCCGGTGATCCGGTCCAGGTACGGCTTGGCCGCCTGAAGGGTCGCCAGGGCCGACTCGGCGGACTCGTCGCGCAGGAAGCACATGATCAGCCGGGTCGAGACGCCGTGCCTGGACTCGCTGTCGCCCAGCGCCCGCCACAGCCCCTCGACGACCGTGCCGAGCTCCAGCCCGCGGCTGGTGTGCGCCTGCGGGTCGAAGAAGATCTCCGCGTGCCGCACGCCCTGGGCGGCGGCGCGTTCGAGGTACTCGTTCGCCAGGTCCTCGAAGTCCCGCTCGGTGCGCAGGACGGCCATGAGCTCGTAGTACAGGTTCAGGAACGACTGGAGGTCCTCGAACCGGTACGCCTCGCGCAGCTCGTCCGTGTCCGCGTACGGCAGCGTGAGGCCATTGCGCGTGGCGAGCTCGAAGGCGAGTTCCGGCTCCAGGGTGCCTTCGATATGAAGGTGCAGTTCGGCTTTGGGGAGGGACATCAATTCATCGTACGGGCGTTTCACCGACGCTTCGGAACCGGGACCCTCAGCAGATCGTGCGCCACGGTCAGCTCACCCTCGTACCCCGCCGCCCGCGCCTGCCGCTCGAACTCGTCCGGGTCGTGGTAGCGCTGGCTGAAGTGGGTCAGCACGAGGTGCCGCACACCGCCGTCCCGGGCCACACGGGCGGCCTGACCGGCCGTCAGGTGGCCGTGCTCCACGGCGAGTTGCTCGTCCTCGTCGAGGAAGGTCGACTCGATGACGAGCATGTCGCAGCCCTCGGCGAGCGCGTACACCCCGTCGCACAGCCGGGTGTCCATGACGAACGCGAACCGCTGCCCGTGCCGCACCTCGCTGACGTCGTCGAGCGAGACCCCGCCGAGCGACCCCTCGCGCTGGATCCGGCCGACGTCCGGCCCCTTGAGGCCGTGCGCGGCGAGCCGCTCGGGCAGCATGCGGCGGCCGTCGTGCTCGATGATCCGGTAGCCGTAGGACTCCACCGGGTGGGACAGCTTCCGGGCCTCCAGCGTGTAGCCGTCCGTGCGGGCCAGGGGGCCGTCGGCGGCGACCGGCGCCTGCGTGAGGTCGACGGTCTCGCGGTAGGCGGTGGCGTACCGGAGCCGGTCGAAGAAGCGCTGCCCGGAGCGTGGATAGTGGGCGGTGACCTCGTGCGGCACCTTGTCGAGGTTGATGCGCTGGATGACCCCGGCGAGGCCGAGCGAGTGGTCGCCGTGGAAGTGCGTGACGCAGAGCCGGTTCAGGTCGTGCGCGGCGACCCCGGCACGCACCATCTGGCGCTGCGTGCCCTCGCCGGGGTCGAACAGGATGCCCTCGCCGTCCCAGCGGAGCAGGTAGCCGTTGTGGTTGCGGTGGCGGGTCGGGACCTGGCTGGCGGTGCCGAGCACCACGAGTTCACGTACGGACAAGGCGTTGTCCCGTTATCCGGGGGGCCATTCGAGGCCGCGGCCGCCGAGCACGTGGCCGTGCACGTGCCAGACCGTCTGGCCGGCGCCGCTGCCCGTGTTGAACACCAGGCGGTAGCTGTCCAGCTTCTCCTCGTCGGCGACGGCCTGGGCCTCGCGGAGCACGTCCGCGGTGAGGGCCGGGTCGGCGGCGGCGAGTGCGGCGGCGTTCTCGTGGTGCGCCTTGGGGATGATCAGGACGTGGGTGGGGGCCTGGGGGTTGATGTCGCGGAACGCGACGGTCGTTTCCGTCTGGCGGACGATCGTCGCCGGGATCGTCCCCGCGACGATCTTGCAGAAGAGGCAGTCGTCTTGGGGTTCCCCTGCCATGTTCCCTCCGAGCATCAGCCGAAATGTGGTCTTGCCTGGGCATCGTATCGTCGTCGAGTGCGGGTGCGTTGTGGCTGGTCGCGCCCACGCGGCGGAGCCGCAAATCGACACAGCCCCGTGCCCCTAAAGGGTCGGCACAGTCGGGGGCGTTTGCGCGGGACTGGCCTCCAGAGCCTCCAGCGCGAGTCGGATCGCCTCGTCCAGTTGGGCGTCCCTGCCCGCCAGGTAATCCTGGGGGCGTTGGAGGACCTCCACGTCGGGGTCCACCCCGTGGTTCTCCACCCCCCACTCGTAGCCCTCCAGCCAGAAGGCGTACTTGGGTTGGGTCACGAGGGTGCCGTCCACGAGGCGGTAGCGGCTGTCGATGCCGATGACGCCGCCCCACGTGCGGGTGCCGACGACCGGTCCCAGGCCGAGGGCCTTGATCGCGGCGTTGACGATGTCGCCGTCGGAGCCGGAGAACTCGTTGGCGACGGCCACGACGGGACCGCGGGGGGCGTCCTCGGGGTAGCTGTAGGGGCGCATGCCGCGGGGGACGGCCCAGCCGACGATGCGGCGGGCGAGTTTCTCGACGACCAGCTGGGAGGTGTGGCCGCCGCGGTTCTCGCGGACGTCGACGACCAGGCCCTCGCGGGCGACCTCGACGCGCAGGTCGCGGTGGATCTGGGCCCAGCCGGGCGCCTGCATGTCCGGGACGTGGAGGTAGCCGAGGCGGCCGCCGGACTTCTCGTGGACGTAGGAGCGCCGGTCGGCGACCCAGGCGTGGTACCGCAGCGGCTCCTCGTCGGCGACCGGGACGACGACGGCGTGCCGGGGGTCGCCACCGCCGGACGGGGAGATAGTCAGCTCGACCGGCTTGCCCGCCGTGCCGATCAGCAGCGGGCCGGGGCCTGCCACCGGGTCGACCGGCTGTCCGGCGATCGCGAGGATCGCGTCCCCGGGGCGTACGGCGACGCCGGGCGCGGCCAGCGGGCTGCGGGCGTCCGGGTCGGAGGTCTCGGAGGGCAGGATGCGGTCGACGCGCCAGCTGCCGTCCTCGTGGCGGGAGATGTCGGCGCCGAGCAGGCCCTGGCGGGGACCGCCGCCGAATCCGCCGCGCGGGGTGACGTAGGCGTGCGAGGTGCCGAGTTCGCCCTGCACCTCCCACAGCAGGTCGACCAGGTCGTCGTGGGTGGCGAGCCGGTCCAGGACCGGCCGGTAGCGGTCGAGGACGCCGGCCCAGTCGACGCCGCTCATGTCAGGCCGCCAGAAGTGGTCCCGCATGATGCGGCCGCTCTCGTCGAACATCTGCCGCCACTCGGCGGCCGGGTCGACGAACTGGCGTACGCGGCCCAGGTCGACGGTGATGTTGGTGTCGCTGTCGTCGTCGCTGGAGGCGCGCCGGTCGCTGGGGACGACCTTCAGCCGCCCGTCGGTCCACAGCAGCACCCGCTTGCCGTCGCCGCTGACCTCGAAGTGGTCGGCGTCGACGGCGAGATGCTCGACGCGCTGCTGGGCGAGGTCGTACCGCTCCAGCTCGGACTTGGGGTCGGGGTCGTCCGGGGTGGCCCGGGACGCGCCGAGCACACCGGCGACCGGGTGGCGCAGCCACAGGACGCCGTCCTTGGCGGCGCGCAGGTTGGAGTAGCGGGCGGCCTCGACCGGGAAGGGCACGATGCGGTCGGCGAGGCCTTCGAGGTCGATGCGGGTGGTGGGGGTGCCCTCGCTGTCGGGGGTCTCCTCCCGGTCGGGCGTCTCGAAGGACCGGCCGTGCCGCTGCGGCCCGAACGGGGAGGGTGTGGTGGCCGCGAGTGTGATCAGATGCGGCCGGGCGCCCTCCACGAAGGCCAGGTCGAAGACGTGCTCGTCGTAGACCGGGTCGAAGGAGCGGGTCGACAGGAACGCGAGGTGCTTGCCGTCCGTCGTGAACGCCGGCGCGTAGTCCTGGAAGCGCAGCGGGGTCGCCTCGGTGACCGACAGGTCGGTGGTGTTGGCGAGCTTCAGCTGGCTCAGGGGCCGCGGTCCGGGGTGGGACCAGGCGAGCCAGGAGGAGTCGGGCGAGAAGACGAGCCCGGACACGTCACCGTCCTCGCTGCGGTCCACCTCCCGCACCTCGCCCGTCTCCCTCTCGACGAGCAGCAGGCGCCCGTCGTGGGAGGCCACGGCCGCGCGGCTGCCGTCCGGTGCCATGGCGAGGTCCAGCACCCTGCCGAGCTGCCCGGCGGCGAGCCGGCGCGGTGTCGCCCCCGGGGCGAGGCCGGTGGCGGGCGCGAACTCCAGGGCGTCGTCGCCCTCGGCGTCCGTCACCCACACCACCCACTCCTCGCCGTCCGCGCGGAACGCCCGCGGCAGCCGGGCCCGCACCCCGGGCGTCGCGGCCAGCGCGCGGGCCGGGCCTGAGCGGTGGGTGACCCAGTGCACGGAACCCCGTACGGAGACGGCACTGCCGCGCGCGGTGTGGTCCGGGGACGCCGACCCGAACCACCGGGAGGCGTTGACCGGGAACGGCTGGAGATCGACGCGCTGCCCGCCCAGCCGCACCTCCAGCCGCCGCGGCTCGGCCCCGTCCAGGTCGTCCAGCACCCACAGCTCACCGGCGCTGGAGTAGACGACACGGGTGCCGTCGGTCGCGGCGTGCCGGGCGTAGAAGCCGTCGAGCGGGGTGTGCCGGCGCAGGTCGGATCCGTCGGCGAGGGAGGAGTACAGCGCGCCGGTGCCCTCGTGGTCGGACAGGAACGCGATCCGGTCCCCCACCCACAGCGGGTACTCGATGTTCCCGTCCAGCCCCTCATGGAGCCGCACGAACTCGCCGTCTCCGTCGGGGTCGATCCACAACTTCCCCGCGGTACCGCCCCGATAGCGCTTCCACCAGGCCGCCTCGCGCCCCATCGGCGCGGACAGCAGGACGACACTCGGCCCGTAGGCGATGTCACCGACCGGCCCGTACGGCAGGGTGGTGGCCGGACCGCCGTCGAGCGGGACGGCACGCGCCCAGGTGCGGCGCAGGCTCGCCTGCCCCTGGGAACTGATCGCGAGCACCTCGCCGTCCGGGGTCCAGCCGCGCACCTGGGTCTTCAGACTGCCCCAGTACGTCAGGCGCTTGGCGGGGCCGCCGTCGACCGGGGCGATGTGCACCTCGGGGGCGCCGTCGCGGGTGGAGGTCCAGGCGACGGTGGTGCCGTCGGGCGAGATGCGGGGCAGGGTCACCGGCACGTTGTCGGCGCTGACCCGCCAGGCCCGTCCGCCGTCGAGAGGAGCGAGCCACACGTCGTCCTCGGCGGTGAAGGCGACCAGGTCACCGTGCACGTGGGGGAACCGGAGGTAAGCAGGCGATGCGGACTGTGTCACCCGATCACCCTATGCAGGGACGGCGTCCTGGGGACAGACTTCGGATCACTTGCCGTTCGCCTCCGGCGCACGTCACTTGCCCTCGACGGGCCGGCAGTCGGGGTAACGGTCGCACCAGATGGTCTGGGTGACGGTCACGGTGACGGTGGGGCCGGACTGCCCGTTCGTGGGCCCGCCCCCCACGGGCGGCGGGCTGGTGGAGTTGCAGTCGCCGAGCCCGTCGACCTGGAACCACACCTTGCCGTCCACCTTGGCGGTGATGTTCCCGCGCACACAGGCGCCGTCCACCGCGTGGGTCACCTTGCCGTCGACGGTGATGTCCTTCCCGTCGTCCGTCTCGCCCTCGCAGTCGACGGTGGCGACGGTCTTCTCACTCGCCGAGGGCGACGGCTTCCCGACCTGGCCGGAGTCCCCGTAGGAAGCGGTGCAGGTCAGCCAACGCACGCCCGCCTTCTGCCGGTTGAGCTCCTTGGTGACGGCCTCGTCGGTGGTGTACGCGACGGACGCGGAGCTGATCCCGGCACCGGGTTCACACGCCACAGCCCCACCAACGACGACGACCGCGACCGCCGTGGCGAACATCCCGCGCCGAGCCCGGCCGGCGCGCCCAATCCTCCTCAGAGCCCCCATGGAGGGCAGCCTGCCACCGTCGGGGGCGAGGCGGTAGGGCGCAAAGGCGTCAACCGCGCAGCAGCAACCACTCCTGCAATTCGACCAAGTTGCCCTCGGGATCCTTGAGGTGGGCGACCCGCATGCGGTCGGTCATGGACACCGGCCCGTGCAGGATCGTGGCGCCGCGCATCGTGATCTCCTCGCAGTACGCGTCCAGGGCGTCGACGCGCAGGACGACCAGGGAGCGGTGGCCGTTCGCCGTGTCGCCCAGCTCGTCCAGCACTTCGGCCATCACCGAGCGGTCCTGCAACGCGATCCCCGCGGAGCCCACCGCGGGGCTGAACTTCTCGTACGGCCCGTCCGCCGCCCCCGACTGCGGCTTGAGGCCGAGGACCTCGCCGTAGAAGTGGTAACAGGCGGCGAAGTCGGTCACGAGCAGTCGTACCTGTGCGAGTTCCACGGTGCCTCCGAGAAGGGTCAGGTCCAGCGGCCGGTGCGAGCCAGGAGCACGGCCGCGGCCGCGGTCCCGGCGGTCGATGTGCGCAGCACACTGCGCCCGAGGCGGAACGCCTCGGCCCCCGCTTCCCCGAACAGCGCCAACTCCTCCGGCGCCACGCCCCCTTCGGGCCCCACCACGAGCACGATCTCACCGGACGACGGCAGTTCGGCCGCCGCCAGCGGCGAGTCCCCGCTCTCGTGCAGCACGGCGGCGAACTCCGCCCCCGCCAGCAGCGCCGCGACCTGCTTGGTCGTCGCCGCCTCGGCGACCTCGGGGAAGCGCACCCGGCGCGACTGCTTGCCGGCCTCCCGGGCGGTGGCCCGCCACTTCCCCAGCGCCTTCGCCCCGCGCTCGCCCTTCCACTGCGTGATGCAGCGCGCCGCCGCCCACGGCACGATCGCGTCGACGCCGACCTCGGTCATCATCTCGACGGCCAGCTCCCCGCGGTCGCCCTTGGGCAGCGCCTGGACGACGGTCACCCGGGGCTGCTCCGGCGGCTCCTCGGTCACCGGGTCCAGCCGGACGATCAGCCGGTCCTTGCCCTGGGTGTCGAGCACGACACCGTCCGCCCAGCGCCCGGCCCCGTCCGTGAGCACGACGTCCTCGCCGGGCCGCAGCCGCTTCACGGAGACGGCGTGCCGTCCCTCGGGACCGTCCAGCACATAGCGGCCGCCCCCGCCCGCGTCGAAGTGCTCGACCACGAACACCGGAGCCGTCATCGGATTCCGCCTCCGCCCGACAACGCTGTCCACGCCGAGGCGAGTTCACCGGCCAGCACCTCCACCAGCTGTCCGGCCGGCAGCTCCCGCGCCATCCAGTGCCCCTGCCCGGCCCACAGCGCCATGCCCTGCGCGTCCCCCGCCTTGGCGGCGGCCTTGCGCAACGGCGCGGTGAGGTGGTGGATCTCGGGATAGGCGGCGGGCGCGTACGGGCCGTGCTCGCGCAGGAAGCGGTTGACGAGGCCGCGCGCCGGGCGCCCGGAGAAGGCCCGGGTCAACTCCGTACGGACGAACAGGGGGTTGGTCAGTGCCTGCTTGTGCAGGGCGTTCGCCCCCGACTCTGCCGTGGCGAGGAACGCGGTGCCGAGCTGGGCCGCGCTCGCGCCCGCCGCGAGGACCGCCGCGATCTGGCCGCCGCGCATGATGCCGCCGGCGGCGATGATCGGGATGCTCACCGTCTCCCGGATCTGGGCGACCAGCGACAGCAGCCCGATGCCGGAACCGTCCGTCTCGGGGATGTCCCGGTGCGTGCCCTGGTGGCCGCCGGCCTCGACGCCCTGCGCGATCACCGCGTCCGCGCCCGCCCGCTCGACGGCCCGGGCCTCGTCGGGAGTGGTGGCGGTGACCAGGACGAAGGTGCCGACGCGGTGCAGGGCGTCGACGACCTCCCGGCTCGGCGTGCCGAAGTGGAACGACACCACCGGCACGGGGTTGTCGCGCAGGACCGCGAGCTTGGTCTCGTAGCCGTCGTCGCGCCCGCTGTCGGGGTCGCCGAGCTCGGCCTCGTACCAGGACGCCTCGCCGGCCAGCTGGTGGGCGTAGACGTCGATGGCGGCGGGGTCGGCGTACTCCGGCTGCGGCATGAAGAGGTTCACTCCGAAAGGCCTGCCGGTGAGGCTGCGGAGCTGCTTGATCTCCTGGTACATCCCGTCGGCGGTCTTGTACCCGGCGGCGAGGAACCCGAGTCCGCCCGCCTCGCACACGGCGGCGGCGAGCTTCGGTACGGAGACGCCGCCCGCCATGGGGGCCTGCACGATCGGGTGCGGGAAGAGATCGGTCAGCGCGGAGGACATGACCGCATGTTGTCACGTCCTCCGAACAACTCCGAAACCGGCCTGCCGTGTGGCATAGACCAGAGGAACAGGCACCTGCCGGCCCCCGGGAGACCCGGCGTCACCGCCCGTTGAAGGCGTCCTTCAACCGCGAGAACAACCCCTGCTGCCCGGGTTGGAACTGCCCCTGAGGCCGCTCCTCGCCACGTAGCTTGGCCAGCTCGCGCAGCAGGCGCTCCTGCTCGACGTCGAGCTTGCTCGGGGTCTGGACCTCGACGTGGACGATGAGGTCGCCGCGTCCGCCGCCGCGCAGGTGCGTGACACCGCGGCCGTGCAGCGGGATCGACTGGCCGGACTGGGTACCCGGGCGGATGTCGACCTCCTCCAGGCCGTCCAGCGTCTCCAGCGGCACCTTCGTGCCGAGGGCGGCCGCCGTCATCGGGAGCGTGACCGTGCAGTGCAGGTCGTCGCCGCGGCGCTGGAACTGCGAGTGAGGCAGTTCGTGGATCTCGACGTACAGGTCACCCGCGGGGCCACCGCCGGGCCCGACCTCGCCCTCGCCGGCGAGCTGGATGCGCGTGCCGTTGTCGACACCGGCGGGGATCTTCACGGTCAGCGTGCGGCGGGAGCGGACGCGGCCGTCGCCGGCGCACTCCGGGCAGGGGGTCGGGACGACCGTGCCGAAGCCCTGGCACTGCGGGCAGGGGCGGGACGTCATGACCTGGCCCAGGAAGGACCGGGTGACCTGCGACACCTCACCGCGGCCGCGGCACATGTCACACGTCTGCGCTGAGGTGCCCGGCGCCGCGCCCTCACCGCTGCAGGTGTTGCAGACGACCGCCGTGTCGACCTGGATGTCCTTCGTCGTGCCGAAGGCCGCCTCGTCGAGCTCGATCTCGATGCGGATCATGGCGTCCTGGCCGCGGCGGGTGCGCGAGCGCGGTCCGCGCTGCGACGCCGTGCCGAAGAACGCGTCCATGATGTCGGAGAAGTTCCCGAAGCCGCCGGCCCCGAAGCCGCCCGCGCCGCCGCCTCCGGCCTGCGAGAGCGGGTCGCCGCCGAGGTCGTAGACCTGCTTCTTCTGCGGGTCCGACAGCACCTCGTAGGCGGCGTTGATCTCCTTGAACCGCTCCTGGGTCTTCGGATCGGGGTTGACGTCCGGGTGCAGCTCGCGTGCGAGCCGCCGGAAGGCCTTCTTGATCTCTTCCTGCGACGCGTCGCGGCGCACGCCGAGTACGGCGTAGTAGTCCGTGGCCACTACGACTCCGCCAGGATCTGTCCGACGTACCGTGCCACTGCGCGTACCGCTCCCATCGTTCCCGGGTAGTCCATGCGGGTCGGTCCGACCACGCCGAGCTTGGCGACAGCCTCGCCGCCCGAACCGTAGCCGACCGACACGACGGACGTGGAGTTGAGTCCTTCGTGGGCGTTCTCATGACCGATACGTACGGTCACGCCCGGATCCTGCGCCTCGCCGAGCAGCTTGAGGAGCACCACCTGCTCCTCCAGGGCCTCCAGCACCGGCCGGATCGTGAGGGGAAAGTCGTGCCCGAAGCGGGTCAGGTTGGCGGTGCCGCCGATCATCAGCCGCTCCTCGTTCTCCTCGACGAGCGTCTCCAGAAGTGTGGAGAGCACCGTGGAGACCGTACCCCGGTCCTCGTGCTCGAACGCCTCCGGCAGATCCTCCACCAGACTCGGCACATCCGCGAAACGGCGGTTCGCCACACGGCTGTTGAGGCGTGCGCGCAGATCCGCGAGCGAGGCCTCGCCGAAGGGCGCCGGGCAGTCGACCACCCGCTGCTCGACCCGCCCGGTGTCCGTGATCAGCACGAGCATCACGCGTGCGGGCGCGAGGGAGAGCAACTCCACGTGCCGCACGGTCGACCGGGTCAGCGACGGGTACTGCACGACCGCGACCTGCCGCGTGAGCTGCGCGAGCAGCCGTACCGTACGCGCCACGACGTCGTCGAGGTCGACGGCACCCTCGAGGAAGTTCTGGATCGCGCGCCGCTCGGGCGCGGTCATCGGCTTGACGCCCGCCAGCTTGTCCACGAACAGCCGGTAGCCCTTGTCGGTGGGGATGCGCCCGGCGCTGGTGTGCGGCTGGGCGATGTACCCCTCGTCCTCCAGGGCCGCCATGTCGTTGCGGACGGTGGCCGGGGAGACGCCGAGGTTGTGCCGCTCGGTGAGGGCCTTGGAGCCGACCGGCTCCTCGGTGCCGACGTAGTCCTGGACGATGGCGCGCAGCACCTGCAGCCTGCGTTCGCTGAGCATTCGCGCACACCTCCAGAAGTCGTCCGCCTGGTGTCCTGCCTGTCGTGCCTGGCACTCTGCGCGTGCGAGTGCCAGCATTCCCCGCCCAGTGTACGGCTGTGGGGTACACACCCGGCAAGGCTGGTCGCGTGCTGTCGTGCCCCGGGCGGGGGTCACCGCTAGCGTCGCCGTATGACGGTGACTTGGGAAGAGCTCGGGTGGGAGCGGGTGGCCGCCGGGGTGGGGCGGTGCCGGCTCCCGGTGTGGGACTGCACGACGGGGCTGGTCGTCGGTGAGGGCGCGGTACTCATGATCGACGCGGGGTCGAGCCCGGCCGAGGGCGCGCGGTTGCGCGAGCAGGCGCGGTCGCTCACCGGTCGCCGTGTGACACATCTCGCGCTGACCCATCCCCACTTCGACCACGTCTTCGGGGTGGCGGCCTTCACGGACGCGGAGGTGTTCGGCGCGGTGGGCGTGGACACGGTGCTGACGCGCGTACGGGACCGCGAGGAGCTGCGCGCCGACGCGGTACGCAACGGCCTGGCGGAGACCACCGCGCAGGAGTCGGCGGACCGGCTGGTCCCACCCCGCCACCTGGTCTCCGGCGAGTGGACCCTCGACCTGGGCGGCGGGCGCCAGGTGCTGCTGGCGAACGTGGGCCCCGGGCACACCGCGCACGACCTGGCGGTGCTGGTGCCGGGTGATCCGGAGGTGGTCTTCTGCGGCGACCTGGTCGAGGAGTCCGGCGAGCCGCAGGCGGGCCCCGACGCCGTGCCGTCGCACTGGCCGGCCGCCCTGGACCGGCTGCTCGACCTGGGCGGGCAGGACGCGCTGTACGTGCCCGGTCACGGAGCGGTGGTGGACGCGGGGTTCGTCCGCGCCCAGCGGGACGCGCTGGCGGCGCGTTTCGGCGTGTCTCCGTGACCACCCCCCGCCTTTCCCTATCGTCATTCGAATGCGCCAGTACTCACCCGATCTGACCCCGCCGTGGAAGAAGCCGCAGCAGCCGGTGCCCGAGGTTCCGGCGGAGCCGGGCCTGGTGGTCGAGGAGGCCGGGACCGGCTTCTGCGGTGCGGTGATCCGCTGCGAGGCGGGCACGGTGACACTGGAGGACCGCTTCGGCAAGCACCGGGTGTTCCCGATGGAGCCCCGCGGCTTCCTGCTGGAAGGCAAGGCGGTGACGCTGATCCGCCCCACCTCGGGCGGCCCCGCGCGTCCCACCCGCACGGCCTCCGGTTCGGTGGCCGTCCCCGGCGCCCGCGCACGCGTGGCCCGCGCCGGCCGCATCTACGTCGAGGGCCGGCACGACGCCGAGCTGGTCGAGAAGGTCTGGGGCGACGACCTGCGCATCGAGGGCGTGGTCGTGGAGTACCTGGAGGGCGTCGACGACCTGCCGTCCATCGTCGAGTCCTTCGCCCCCGGCCCCGACGCCCGCCTCGGCGTCCTGGTGGACCACCTGGTGCCGGGCAGCAAGGAGTGGCGCATCGCCGAGTCGGTGACGAGCGCCCACGCCCTGGTCGTCGGCCACCCCTACATCGACATCTGGGAGGCGGTGAAGCCGTCGTCCCTGGGCATCGAGGCCTGGCCCCGGGTCCCGCGCGGCCAGGACTGGAAGACGGGCGTGTGCAGGGCGCTGGGCTGGCCGGAGAACACGGGGGCGGCCTGGCAGAGAATCCTGTCGGGTGTCCGGTCGTACAAGGACCTGGAGCCGGAACTGCTGGGCAGGGTGGAGGAACTGATCGACTTCGTGACGACACCGGCGTAGCTGCCGAGCCACAGAGCTGCTGCGCAGTCGAGCCGCTGAGCTGCGGGCATGCACCGAGCTGCGGGCCGCGGGCGGGCGCTTAGCTTAGGCTGCTGCGCCCGCTGAGCTGCGGGCAATCGTGCCGCTAAGGGCGGCACCCGTCCCAAAGAAGCGGCACCCCGCTACGCCGGGCTGCGGGCCCACCCGGCCCCAGCACCAACGCCGAGCACCTCAGTCCACGAGATCGCGCACCACGCCGTCCGCCAGCAACCGCCCTCGCAGAGTGAGCACAGCCCGCCCCGACTCGTACGGCTCTTCCTGTAGAAGCCCGTCGGACAGCGCCCTGCGCGAAGCCGCAAGCCCCTCCTCCCGCAGCAACGACAACGGCACTCCCTCCCGAAGCCGCAGCTCCAGCAGAATCCGCTCCACCCTCCGGTCCTCTTCCGACAACACCTCACGCCCGGCCCCAGGCGACCGCCC